>JACRFB010000040.1 GCA_016218045.1 Ignavibacteriota bacterium | reverse complement strand
GGGTCCGCACACACCGTTGGCCACGAGATCCGCCACAGCGGCCGCGAAGGTGGCGTAGTTCGGTGTTGCACCGCCGATGGTGAAGGTGCCGCTGAGAGCGGGTTTGAGATTTGCCTTGAGTGTATCGTTGAAGACGCCGGTATCGGGCACGTTATTGGGCATGTGCGACCATGCCTTGAAGGGGTGATTGACACCCGCGGCGAAGTTCTTGCTGCCGAGTGTAATTGTGGCTTCGCTGAGGGGCGCAAGGTTGCCGCTCCATGAGTAGTCGCTCTCGGGCACGCCGTCGTAGGTCCACTTGATCGTGGCGCTGGTCAGGTCCTGCTTGCCGTAATTCATCAGTTTGACCTGGATGTCGTAGTTGCCGGCGCAGAAGTTGACGGGCGACAAGAGTCCGGAGATGCCCGCGTCGTTATAGTTCGGGGATGCCAGGTCGAAGCCGAAGTTGTAATTCCCACCATCTGTTCCCGTTCCACTTGCGGTTGTGCAGCCGCTTCCCCAGATACGGCGGTACGGCGGTGTCGCTGATGCGCCCGGATAGCGGATGCCGATCCCCGACCCGGAGTAGCCCTCGTGGCACACAAGTACGATCAATGCCTGATTGGGATTGTACGGAAACGGCGTCTGCAACTGTATCCCGAACCACTGATTCGCCGCGGTGATTGTGATCTGCGTCGACGCCTGATTGTACACCTGGGTCAGACCTGTGGCGAAGGTTGTTGTACTTGTACTAAACGTTGTGTTCGCCTGGCCGATCCAGATCTTCATGTTTGTGTACGTCGTCGTCCCTGCGGCGGCACCCATCCAATACACCTTGGTGATATTACCTGCGTAGGCGCCGGGGAATTCATTCGCCAGGAACTGGTTCTGTACCTTGTTCACCGTGCTGGAAAACGGATACACATTTGTGGTGGAACTCGAGGCATTGTTGTAATACCCCGGAGTCTGTGCCACGGCCGCGGAGCCGAGACAGAAAACGAGCGCAAATACCGAAACCGCACTCCATATACGGAGCATCGTGGACCGGCATGTGAATCCACTGATCATAACGAACCTCACAGGTGTGATGGATGAAAGTAAATACTCAGCGTGTGGTCAACTTCGCTTTGTTCGCATGTGCCTATAGCGGGGTCGCTCACTCCATCGAAAAGACAGAGGGAGTTCTCCGTGAATCAGAAAACACCCTCGCGCCGTCACCACTGTGACCAGGGACTGATACTCTATGTACCTGTGAAAATAATTCACAGCATGAAAAAAGACAAGAGGCAGGCCGGGCGTGGCCTCGCACACGGGATAAAAGCGCGTCAAGGGAACAGTGCCCGCGTCACCATGCCACTCGGTACGTCTTTTATCACCTTGTTATTCCGGGCGGGAGCGAGTATGTTTTCGTGCTTTCGTAACGGATGCCAGAGATGTACCGTTGCCGAACCACCCGCCGTGTCGATCCCGGCGGGGAGAATCCTGGAGATTGAGACATCCTATGTGTGGTATTGTCGGATACATTGGCCCGCAGGAGGCGACACCGATTCTGCTTACCGGACTGAAGCGCCTGGAGTACCGGGGTTACGATTCCGCGGGAATCGCCTGGCTCGAGAGCGGGAAGCTTCACACGCGAAAAAAAGCCGGAAAGGTCGCGGACCTCGAAACGCTGCAAGGTTTATACCCGAATCATTCGACAATCGGGATCGGCCATACGCGGTGGGCGACGCATGGTGAACCGACCGACGTGAATGCGCATCCCCACCTCGATTATACCGGCACGATAGCGCTGGTGCACAACGGGATTATCGAGAATCACGCGGCGATCCGTCAGCGGTTGGAAAGGGACGGCATCCCCTTCGTATCCGACACCGATACGGAGGCCTTGGTCCAGCTCATATCGAAATTCTACGATATCACTTCGAATCTCGAGCAGGCGGTGCGTCTCGCGTTGAAGGAAGTGGACGGCACGTACGGGCTTGCGATCATGTCGAGCCGCGAACCGGGCACGCTGATCGCCGCGCGAATGGGCAGCCCCCTGGTGCTCGGTATCAACGACGGCGAGTATTTCATCGCATCCGACGCGTCGGCCATCGTCCATCACACACGCCAGGTCGTGTATCTCGAGGACGGGAACATCGCGACACTCACACGTGACGGCTGCGAGGTGAAGACAATCGGCGACGAAGTCATCGAGCACAAGATCGAGGAGATCACGTACGACATCGAACAGATCGAAAAGGGCGGCTACGAACATTTTATGCTCAAGGAGATTCACGAGCAGCCGCAGACGATCATGGATTCGATGCGCGGTCGCATACTTCGCGACAAGGGCACGGCAAAACTCGGCGGCCTGCGCGACGTCACCACGGCCCTGACCAACGCGCGGCGCATCATCATCACGGCCTGCGGTACCTCGTGGCACGCGGCGCTGGTCGGTGAATACATGCTGGAGCAGTACGCGCGCATCCCCGTTGAAGTGGAATACGCCTCGGAATTCCGTTACAGGAATCCGATCATCACGGAAGACGACGTCATCATCGCCATAAGCCAGAGCGGCGAGACAGCCGACACACTCGCGGCACTGCGCGAGGCCCAGAAACGCGGCGCGACGGTTGTCGGCATCTGCAACGTCGTGGGCAGCACCATCGCGCGCGAAACGAAGGCCGGCGTGTTCACCCACGCGGGACCCGAAATCGGCGTGGCATCGACCAAGGCGTTTACATCGCAGCTCGTGGTGCTTTCCCTGCTTACGCTGATGCTCGGGCGCAACCGTGGTTTCATTTCTCTGGAAGACGGCCAGCGCTTCGCCGACGAGCTGCTGAAGATACCGGACAAGGTCCGGGAAATTCTGAACCGCACGGAGCCGATCCGTCGTCTCGCGGAACAGAACGCCGCCGCGAACAACGCCCTGTATCTCGGCCGCGGCTACAATTTCCCGACCGCGCTCGAAGGAGCGCTCAAACTCAAGGAGATCTCGTACATTCATGCCGAGGGCTATCCCGCGGCCGAGATGAAACATGGCCCGATCGCGCTGATCGACGAGAACATGCCCGTGGTGTTTATTGCGCCGCAGGACAGGATACACGAGAAAGTGATCAGCAACATCCAGGAAGTGCGCGCGCGCAAAGGCCGGGTGATCGCCGTCGTGAACCACGATGATTCCATCATCGAGGACATGGCCCAGCACGTCATCGAGGTGCCGAAGACAGTGGACTTCCTCAGCCCGCTCCTCACAATTATTCCCCTGCAGTTGCTCGCATACTACACCGCCGTCTACCGTGGCTGCGACGTCGATCAGCCCAGGAATCTCGCAAAGAGCGTCACAGTGGAGTAGCGCGCATGGACAAGCGCCTGCTCATCGTATTCCCCCATCCCGACGACGAAACCTACGGATGCGGCGGGACCATACCCAAGGAGGTCGCCGAGGGCACCGCGGTGACACTGCTGACCCTCACACGCGGCGAAGCGTCGAGCCAGGGGCCGAAACTCGGTCTCACGCGGGCACAGATGGGTGAGAAACGCGCCGCGGAAATGGCAGCGCTGCGCGATCATTTCGGATTATCGGAGCTTATACTCCTCGATTTTCCCGACGGACGCCTCGCCGAGCTTGATCCGCGCCTGCTCGAGCACGCGGTGCACGCCGCCATCGAGAAGGTGCGGCCGCAGGTAATTGTGTCGTATCCCGCGCACGGCATCTCGGGTTTCATCGACCATCTCGTCGCTCATGCCGTTGTCAAGCGCTGCTTCGTCGAGGCGCGGGAGCGCCCCGGCGGACCCCGCCGTTTCGCGATGCAGACAGTCGACCGGGAAAACGCGGAGCGCGCCGCCCGCGTGCTGCGATTCGACAGCGACGACGATATCGATTGCGCCGTCGACGTGCGAGAGTTCCTCGACACGAAGCGGGTCGCACTCGACTTACAGGACAGCATCCGCGAAGTCATCGCCTCCGATAACATCCGCGGAGTGCTCATGCGGCCAATCGAGCATTACGTGTTCTGGGGGGAATCCTTCTCCCCGCCGCTCGGCGGCCTGTTTGAATCTCTTCCGGACTGACAATGGCGGACTCCGCGACCACACATATCCCGAAGGCACAACTCGAAGACGCCATCCTCTCGCTCAAACGCGAGATGAATGCCGTGATACTCGCGCACTATTATCAGACGCCGGACATACAGGACATCGCGGATTTTGTGGGCGACAGTCTTGAGCTTTCGCGTGCCGCTCTCTCGACCGACGCCGATGTGATCGTTTTCGCCGGCGTGCACTTCATGGCGGAGACGGCCAAGATCCTCAATCCCGGCCGCACGGTTCTTCTGCCAGACCTCGATGCCGGGTGTTCGCTTGCGGAAGGAGCGCCCGCGCATCTCTTCCGCCGCTTCCGGCAGGAGCATCCGGATCACCTCGCAATCACATACATCAACAGCACAGCCGAAGTAAAAGCCCTCAGCGACATCATCTGCACTTCGAGCAGTGCGGAGAAGATACTGGCACACATCCCGACAGACGTGCCCATCCTGTTTTCTCCCGACAAAAATCTCGGCGCCTGGCTCGCGCGCCGCAGCGGAAGACGTATGCTGCTATGGCAAGGCGCGTGCAGCGTGCATGAACAATTCAGCGAACAGAAGATGCTTGCGCTCCGGGAGGAGTATCCCGACGCGGAGATCATCGCGCATCCGGAATGCGAGGAAACGGTTCTCTCGCATGCGTCGTTCATCGGATCGACGAGTGCGCTGCTTGCACACGTCCGCCGCAATCCCGGGACCCGGTTTATCGTCGCAACGGAAGCGGGGATACTCCATCAAATGCGCAAGGCATGCCCGGACACGGAACTGATCGCCGCGCCTCCCGAGGCTCCCTGCGCGTGCAATGAATGTCCGTTCATGAAACTGAACACACTCGAGAAGATCCATCGCTGCATGTCGTCCCGTGCGCCGGAAATACTTCTCGATGATACGCTGCGGCTGCGCGCGCTTGCGCCGATCGAGCGTATGCTTGCCCTCAGCGCTGCCGAACCCGGCGAGCTGGTCCATCCACTCGAAGGGATAGAGCTTCCGTTCTCACGCTGATCCTCGGCAAGTGCGGCACGGCGTCATCCACAAATTCGCCGCTCGTTCGGAAGAAGTCTCAGTCCATGCGCGTGGTGCAGGTCTTGCCGCCGGGGCGGCGGGGATCCGCTTCCATGAGACTTCGGAGCCAGTGGACATTGGCTTCAGAAGCTTGAATTTGGTACATTTGCCATGATACACCATCACGCACAGACACTATTCGGTCATCCCACGAGGCGCACATGAAGCACGTATTCCGGTTGCTGGCGGTTGCAGCGTTTTTGCTTGGCACAGCACACGCACAAGTGAAGTTCGAGTACTACAATGTTGAGAACAATTACATGTTGCTCAACCTTCCCACCAACTCGATCATGCTCGCGCGCTTCGACGCGACGGCGCCGGTGCGTATTCAGGAGATTTCGGCGTGGTTCGTTTCGCGCTCCACGGCGGGTTCGCCCGCCGATTCGGCCGATCTGGTGATGTTCGGAAAGGAAGGTGGTTTCGCCTTTCCGTATCAGTTGCGTCCGCTGTTTCAGCCGGTCCGCGTGGGTATCCCAGCGGGCATCGATTCCCTGTTCCGGTTCCGCTTCAGCACGCCGATCGATGTCGGTGGTCCGGGCCAGTTCTTTGTGGGCATCATCAAGCGCAGCGACAATCTGTTTGTGCGTATGGACAATGTGACGCAGGCCATCAATTGCGGCAACAGCGAGGGCGATTCGTCCTTCACCAATCTGTTCGCGCAATACAATTCTGCGACGTCGTCCTACGGCTTCGGGGCATGGTTCCAAGGCAACAAGCCGACGAACAATTGGTACATCGGCGCCGCAGGCGAATACTACAATGACAATCCCCCGCAGTATTTCAGCGACGCGACCGTTGAGACGGGTCTCAACGCGCGGCAGAGCACGAATCCGCGTCTCTCCTGGGGCGATTTCGACGGAGACGGCCGCCAGGATCTGTTGAGCGGCGACCGCCTGTATCGTAACAAGCCCGACGGGACATTCGAGGATGTGGCAAAGGCCGTCGGTTTCAACATCGGCAGCCAGGTGCAAATGTTCGTCGACGTCGATAACGACGGGGATCTCGACATCGTGTGCCAGCCCGACAACTTCGTGTATCTCAACAACGCCGGGTCGTTCAGCCTGCAGGCTTCCCCGGGTCTCAGCCGTTCAGTGAACACACAGGCGATGGCATTCGCCGATTACAACAACGACGGGCTTCCCGATTTCTTCGTCGGCAACGGTGAATACATGTTCATGAAGAATCCGACGAATCAGCAGGACTCCGCCATGGTCGAAGGAGCAGCGTGGCAGGGCTTCCTCTACACCAACAAGGGCGGCACGTTCCTCGATAATACCGCGAATGTGGGTGGCTACACCAAGGGCCAGTACGGCAGGAATCCCTACAACCGCAATCAGACCGTGGAGGGCTGGCGTCCCGCGAGCTGCGTGCAGTGGACGGATTACGACAATGACGGAGATATGGATCTTTTTGTCGGAAACGACCGGCTGCAGTCGAACTACCTGTTCGAAAATCAGGGCACGCCGTTTTTCCGTAGCATCGCGCAGGCGCACGGAGCGCAGGGCGGCACCAAGTCGGCCTACCCCGGACTCTACGGCAACACGCGCGGCTGCGACTTCGGCGACGTGAATAACGACGGTACGATGGACCTGCTGACAGGCGAGACCGCGATTCCGTACGAGCTTATGTACAGCGACGTCACTTCGATCTGGCGCAACAACGCCGCCACGGCCTTCAGCTTCACCAACAGTCAGGCAATATCGAAACTCGGGTACACGGTGTACCAGGCCGATGTCGCATGGGCCGACTTCAACAACGACGGCTTGCTCGATTTCTATGTGACATCGGGCGAACAGTGCTTCACATCGTCGCTGTACCGGCAGAATCAGGATGGGAGCTTCACCGACGTGACCTACGAATCGGGTACCGGACTTGAAGGCGGCTTCGGCGTTGCCTGGGCGGACTTCGACAACGACGGCGATCTCGATCTTGGTGTCGCCTCCGAATTCGGCCTTCGACTCTACCGCAACGAATTGACACAGAAAGGCAGTTGGACCGAGCTGCGCCTGCAGGCCAGCACCGGAAACAGTCATGCAATAGGCGCGCGAGTGCGCGTGTTTGCGGGCGGCGCGGTGTATCTGCGCGAGGTGACGGCGGGCAAGGGCGCGGGATCGCAGCAGCCCTACGTCCTTCACGTCGGTCTTGGCACAGCCGCTTCGATCGATTCCATCATCGTCCGCTGGCCGGGTAAAAAGAACGAGACCTTCAAGGGGCTGGCGATCAATCAGATACTCACGCTTTCGGAGAAGCCGCCCACATCTGTCAAAAATGAAGAGACGGTTGTGCGCACACCCGACCTGCAGCAGAATTACCCGAATCCCTTCTCGAAGTCACGCAACGGCTCGACAAGCATCGCGTACAACCTGCCTTCCGCGGCGGACATACGTCTTGAGCTGTACGATATGCGCGGTTCGCTCGTGAAAACGTTTGTTCGCGAGATGCAGCCCGCCGGAATGCACTTCATGGCGTGGGACGGAAAGAACGACAGAGGCGAGTCCGTACCCAGCGGCACGTATCAGTATATCCTCCGTGCCAACGGCACACTCTTGACAAAACAGCTCGTTGTGCTGAAATAGCCGTATTCATCAGCGCGATTTGCACAACGTCTCACCCGATGCAGTCATGCCATCCACATCGCTGGAACAGATCACACATCGGGTGAGACGTTTCGTTATCATCCTGTGTCTGACTATGGTGTTTGTCTGCAGACCGCACGATGCGGCCGCGCAGCAGTACCAGGAAGGCCGTTGGCGGCTGGCGATCGACGGAGGCATCTCGATGCCCGGCGATGATTTTACGCGCGAACAAAGCGACTACCTTATCAGTCCGTTCGGGGGTGCCGGCATCGAGTATTTCCTGACCGACAACATCGGTGTGCGCGCCGATCTTCTCGGGGGATTTCTGCAGAACAAAGCCGGGGATCTCATACTCAAGAAGTACTACAAGCTGACCTTCAACAGCATCGACTACACAACGATGCTCTTCGTTTTAACCGCCGGACCTTCCGTCGTGACGCCCTCATTGTTCGGGATACACGGCGTGCTTTCCTTCCGCGGTGGTCTGATGTATCATTCCACCAACATCAATTTCGACCAGCGTTCCGAATCGAGCAGCGCGGTGGAGCTGGCGTTCGGACCGGCGCTCGCGATCGAGTATCCACTCACGGAGACGCTGACGCTCGGTGCGCAGTATTCCGCGATGTTTACGACCACCGACCATCTCGACGGAGTGCATTTCGAAGGCAGCAACCGCGACGGAATGTCTCTGTTTACAGTTGGTGTACGCTGGACTCTGAACGCGCCCGATCTGTCGGAAAAGACAAGGCCACGCGGAGAATCCCCGGAGTTTCCCGCACCGCCGAAAACAGCGCCGGGCGGTCCACCCGTCATCGCGGGTCAGAGGGGCGGCGACTCGCGAAGTGGGGACGACCGAAACGGGGATGGATCTGCCGGCAACAACCGCGGGAACGGACAAACGGATGGACGGACAACGGCGGACCCGGACCGCGAGACCGGCTCCGTTGAAGGACGTGATGCGGAGACCGCACGTGATGGAAATACACAGACGGGAGAGACCGCTTCTGAAGCTGCGCCGTTGCCCGCCCCCAGACGGGAGCCCGTTGTGTCGCCGACCATTGCGGTAAGCGATTTTGAAGGCATACCGGGTCTTAAGCGTGATGCCGAGTCCGTGGAGCTTGTGCTGCAAAAGAAAAAATCAGAAGACATCAACGTGGATGTGCGCTTCGAGCTGCTCAGAGACGGACTGACCATTGCGCAGAGCACGCGACGCATGACGCTTCGTGAACCTTCTCAAAAATTCACCGCACGGGAATTCCTCGACTTTGCAGGCATGTCCGGCGGCGATGTATCGACGGAACGTCTTCCGACCGGGGAATACGAAATGCGGATCGGTGTGCGTCCCGACGGGAGCACCGAGGAAGAAATGCTCTCGATGCGTTTTGCACACGTGGACTACGAATCACTTTTCGGCAGCGACGCCGAGCGGGTGCGCTACCTGGTGCAGACAGGGCGGAGCGGGGTCTCCATTCAGCCGAACAACGAGGTCATGTTCAATACCTTCGGGCGAGATTTCGCACGTGTGGAAACAGCCGGGGCGGTGGACCCGTCAGCCGAGGAGACGGCGTCATCGAGTGGCGTCATCCGCGAAGCACTTGCTCTTGCGCCCTCGGGCAGTACCTCCGGCGAGAAGCAGGCCTTCCTGTCAGCGCTTCTGCGCGAATCATTCAACAAGTCGTTGGTGATACTGAACGCAGCCGCGAAAGCGCCCGGCACACCGGAACGCCTGTCGACCGTTCTGGGAGAAGTGTACTTTCCCTTCGACGGCGCGCAGCTCACCGAAGAGGGGAAGATCCTTCTCGACAATGTCGCGCAATTACTGCAGCAGCACCCCGAGCTGAACGCCGAGATCCGCGGATTTGCGGACGAAATTGGGGACGATGCCTACAACGTGTTGCTTTCGCAGAGACGCGCCGACCGCGTGTACGAGTATTTGAACCGCAAGCAGATTCCGGACACACGCATCCATTCACATGGTGTAGGCCGTACGCGGTCCGGTGCAAAAGCATCGGGCGAACAGCGTCAGCGCGAGCGTAAAGTGCAGATCGTACTTGGCGAGGGCATGCCCTGACCGACTGCGGCCGGGTTAGCCGCGTGCCGCACGAACAAGTGCGCGCGCGCGATCAGCGTCAACGGGATTGGTGGTAACACCCTGCTCTTTCACCGAGGTGCCGACGATGACGCCATCGGCTTTGGCGAGCAATGAGCCAATGTTTGCCTCCGACACACCGCTCCCGATCAGCACCGGAGCGCTGACGGCCGAGCGCACAACGTCGACGTCGATCGGATCGGTGGGTTCGCCCGTGCCTCGTCCCGACACAATGACCGCATCGGCGCAGCCGCGCACAACGGCGTCGCGCGCTGCATCCGCAATCGAGACAGGCGCGGGCGGCACGGCATGTTTCACAAGCACGTCCGCGAAGATCCGCACGTCCACATCGAGCATTCTCCGCGCGCGAAGCGTTTCATCAGCTCGACCTTCTATCAGTCCCTGATCCGTCAGCATCGATCCCGCATGCACGTTGACGCGAATAAACGCAGCGCCAGTCGCCGCGGCGATCCCCAGTCCTGCGGCGGCATCATTGCGCAGTACCTGCACTCCCAGCGGAAGCGAGCAGGCGCGCCGCAGTTCGAGAGCGATGCGGGTCATGTCGGCTATCACATGCGCCTCGACGCGTTCCTTTCGAAAAGGCACGTCCCCGTAATTCTCGACGAGGAGTGCGTCGAAGCCGGCCTCCTCCAGTACCTGGGCGTCGATGAGCGCACGTGCGAGGATCTCATCGCGTGAGGCGGCGGCACGCGGTGAGCCGGGCAGGGGCAGAAGGTGCACCATGCCGATGAGCCGGTACGGGAATCGGGTCATAGAAAACACCTGTTGTTGGTACGGACCGCGACGAGTGAGCGCACACAGCGTGCGCGCGTCTGGAGCGTGCTCAGAAGTTGACGGACTCGCCGTACGCAACCGCGGACGCTTCCATCAGCGCTTCCGACAGCGTGGGATGCGCGTGCACGGTTTTGATCAATTCGTGTTCCGTCGTCTCCAGCGCGCGCCCAAGCGCCGCTTCGGCGATCAGTTCGGTCGCTTCCGAGCCGATGATATGCGTGCCGAGCAATTCGCCATGTTTGGCGTCGAACACCATCTTGACAAAACCCTCCGTATGCCCCGCAGCGACGGCCTTTCCCGACGCAGTGAAGGGGAATTTTCCGACGCGTAATTCGTATCCGAGCTCGCGCGCCTTTTTCTCGGTCAATCCCACGCTGGCAACCTGCGGCTGGCAGTATGTGCATCCGGGTATGTTCGCGTAATTGACGGGGACCGGGTGTTTGCCTGCAATCGCCTCAACGCAGGTGATGCCTTCGGCCGATGCCACATGTGCAAGCCAGGGCGGTCCGACAACGTCGCCGATTGCGTACACGCCCGGCACATTGGTGCGATAATACTCGTCGACCTTGATGTAGCCCTTCTCGACCACGATGCCGTTCTGCTCGAGCCCGATGTTTTCGATATTGCCCTGGATGCCGATCGACATAAGAGCAATGTCGCCCTCGAGCACTTCCTCGCCGCTGTCGTTCGAGACGCGGACGCGCACACCCTCGCCGGTGGTTTCGATCCCTTCCACGCGGGTCTTCGTTTTGATCGCGATTTTTCTTTTGCGGAAGCTGCGTTCGAGTTCCTTCGACACGTCCTCATCCTCGATCGGGAGAATGTTCGGCAGCATTTCGACGATGGTCACCTGGCTGCCGAGCGTGTTGTAGAAATATGCGAACTCGACTCCGATGGCGCCCGCGCCGAGCACGATGAGGCGCTCCGGACGCTCTGTCAGCGACATGGCCTCGAAGTACGAAATCACCCGCTTCCCATCGAACGCCACACCCGGGATGCTGCGCGGACGCGCGCCTGTCGCGAGGATGATATGCGGCGCGGTGATCTCGTCGATCACGGTTCCCTCCGCATCACTCACCGTGAGGCGCCCGGCTGCCGCGAGGATCCCTCGCCCGGCAATGTGTGTCACATTGTATTTCTTGAAAAGGAATGCCACGCCCTTCGACATTCTGTCGGCGATGCCCCGGCTGCGCTGTATGATCTTCGAAAAATCGAAGCGCGCGTTCTCGACCGTGATGCCGTACTCTTCGGCGTGACGGATGGTTTCCCAGACCTCTGCATTACGGAGAAGGGATTTTGTCGGAATGCAGCCCCAGTTCAGACAAATGCCTCCGAGGTGTTTTGCCTCGATACACGCGGTTTTAAATCCGAGTTGTGCAGCACGAATCGCCGCGACATATCCGCCGGGACCACCGCCGACAACAACGACGTCAAATGACTGGGCCATGAGTATTCTCCGTTCCTGCTTCGATGTTCAAAAACTACATCCATAAAAATACGGGAGGGCCATGGGAGGAACAAGACAGGAGGAAGGAGTCTGCAGAGGGGAACAGATTGTCGTATTTTCGCGAAGCGCCGGAACGAGGCGCGCGTTTCTGTATCACTATCCCGGTACGACAATGGCTTTGATGCATTCGAAAGGAATGCCGGTGGGAACACCGGCGCCCGATTTCCGCCTGATAGGCGTAGACAGGAACGAATACACACTCGATTCATTTGCACGCGCCGAGACGCTTGTTGTGGTCTTTACGTGCAATCATTGTCCTTACGCCATGGCGAGCGAGGACCGGCTCATCGACCTCCAGAAAAAGTATTCACCGCGCGCGAGATTTGTTCTGATCAATCCCAACGACGTGGAGAATTACCCGGAGGACTCGTTCGACGCGATGATCGAGCGAGCACGCGCGAAGGACTTCCCCTTCCCGTATCTCTACGACGAAACGCAGGAGACGGCGCGGGCATACGACGCGGTGTGTACGCCGGACATTTTCGTGTTCGACACGAAGCGGCGCCTTCAGTACAACGGTCGCATCGATGACAACTGGAAGGATCCCGCGGCCGCAACCCGCCACGATCTCGACACCGTCATCAGCGATGTGCTTGCGGGACGTTCAATCAGCATCGATCCAGTCCCGTCCATGGGCTGCAGCATCAAGTGGAAACCCGCCGCGAATAGGTAAGCCGGTCAGTCGAGGCGTCCGCCGTATTTCCAGAAGAGATACGCGACCGCCTTGAGATGAACCCAGGACAGTCGGGAAAAAAGTTTCTTACGCGTGATGCGCTGCTCGTAGTGCACGATGCGTGTGTCGTGCACGTAGTAGATATTCCAGCCGGCGCGTCGCATGCGGACGCAGTAGTCGATGTCTTCCGGACCGTAGAAGATATGGTCGTCGAGAAGTCCCACGCGTTCCATGGCCTCGCGGCGGATGCACTGGCATGCGCCGATCAGATAGTCCACCTCGCGCGTGTCGTTGCGGTCCCAGCCCGTCATTTCGTGCTCATGAAGGATGCGGCTGTTTCGAAATATTTCGAATGCCTGCAGGCGCCGCATGAGGAAGGCCATGGGGGTAGGAAAACGCCGCCCGCTTGGCTGAACGGTTCCATCCTCGAAGACGAGTTTACATCCCGCAATTCCCGCGTCGGGGGTTGCGTCCATAAAGGAGACGAGCCGCGCGAGGGAGTTCTCCTGCAGCACCATGTCGGCGTCGAGCGTGACGATATAGCGCCCTTGTGCGAGAGCGAGGCCCTGGTTGCGCGCCGGGGCGACACCCTTGTTCACCTCGTTCAGAATCAGCCGACAGGCGGGGAAGTGCGCCGCGACCATCTCGGCCGTGCCGTCGCGCGAGTCGTTGTCGATGACGATGATCTCGAACGTGATGCCTTGTGTAAGGGTGAATACGGACTCGAGCAGCCGCTCGAGCATGTCGCGCATCCTCCACGAGATGAGGACGATGGAGAGGTCGGTCATCACGCCGGGACCGTCCCGCCGGTCAGTGTAATGCCGAAGTCGCGTGCCAGCACGGCGGCAATGCGTTCAGCCGCGTGCCCATCCCACAGATCGGGGATCACGCCGCGTTTTCCGTTTCCCGCCAGGGCTTCGCGTGCAAGCCGCACGGCCGCTTCGACGTCGAGTCCCAGAAGTTGATTTGTACCGTGTGTGACGGTGACAGGGCGTTCGGTGTTTTCGCGGAGGGTGAGGCAGGGCACCTGGAGAAAGGTGGTCTCCTCCTGTATTCCACCCGAGTCCGTCATCACCACGCCTGCGTGTTCCTCGAGCGCGAGAAAATCCACGTATCCGATCGGATCGCACAGCCGCAGATTCGGCAGGGCTTCGAACGAGGATGAGAGGCCCGTATCGGCGAGGCGCTGCCGCGTCCGTGGGTGTACGGGAAAAAGGATGGGGGCTTCATCGCGAAGGCCTTCGAATATGCGCAGGATCTTGACGAGATTCTCCTCGCTGTCGACGTTCGACGGCCGATGCAGGGTCACAAGAATATAGCGGGATGGTTCGACACCGTGTGCGGCAAGCGCCTGAGCGGCAGTAGGGCGCCCGCGATACCGCATCAACGAATCGATCATCACGTGACCGACAAAATGCACCTTGGATGCGGGTACGCCCTCGCGTGCCAGATTCTCGAGGCCGGCCTGCTCGGTCACGAAAAGATAGTCCGACAACACATCCGTGACGAGCCGGTTTATCTCTTCGGGCATGTCGCGGTCGAAGCTCCGCAGCCCGGCTTCCACATGCGCGACCGGGATGCCGAGTTTGCTGGCGGTTACCGAACAGGCGAGCGTCGAGTTGACATCACCCACGACGATGACAAGATCGGGGCGTTCGGTTTGCAGCGCCTTTTCGAATTCGATCATCACACGCGCGGTTTGCTGCGCATGCGTTCCCGAACCGACACCGAGAAACACGTCCGGTTGCGGCAGTTCGAGGTCGTCAAAAAAGACCTTCGACATTTTTTCGTCGTAGTGCTGCCCCGTGTGCAATATGCGGTGGGTCAGCAGTCCGGCGTATGCACGGAACGCATGGTGGAGCGGCGCGACCTTCATGAAGTTCGGCCGCGCCCCGACGACGGAGAGAAATACAGGCACGCCTACTTCCCGTCTCCGAGCACAACCACGTTTTTCTTGGCCCCCTTCACCGACTTGGTCGCGTTGCGCGTATCGATGACCAGTTTTGCGGAGCGGACAATGTCGTCGTAGTCGTATTGCGAGTGGTCGGTGGTGATGAGCACACAATCCACGCTTTCGACGAGTTCCTTTGTGAGCTTCTTCGAACGGAAAGTCTTGCCGTGCACGTCGACCGTGGGGATAAAGGGGTCGTTGTACACAAGGTTGCTGATTCCGTCTTCAAGCAGAAGCTCCATCACGCGGAGCGCCGGGGAGTGGCGCGTGTCATCGACATCCTTTTTAAACGCGACTCCGAGGACCAGTATGCGCGCGTCGCGAAGTGACGCCTTGCGCACGCCGAATTCCTGATAGATCATGTTCTTCACATAGAAGGGCATGTTCTCGTTTGTCTCTGCAGCCAGCGTGATGAACTTCGTCTGAAAATCGTACTTCCGCGCGAGCCAGGACAGATAGTACGGATCGATGAGGATGCAGTGGCCGCCGATTCCCGGACCCGGATAAAAGGGCATGAAGCCGAAAGGTTTGGTTTTAGCGGAATCGACCACTTCCCATATGTTGATGCCTCCCATACGATCACACAGCATCGCCATCTCGTTCACAAGCGCGATGTTCACGCTGCGGAAGATATTCTCCAGCAGCTTTTCCATTTCGGCGACTTTCGGATTCGAGACTGTGACAACCTGCTCGATGACGAGTCCGTTCACGAGAGCCGCGAGCTCGGTGCATTTTTTTGTGACACCACCCACAACAACAGGTGTGTTCTTGGTTGTGAACTGCTTGTTGCCCGGATCGATACGCTCCGGGGAAAACGCGAGATAGTAGTCGGCACCGACCTTGAGGCCCGTGGCGTCGAGGATGGGTTTGACGAATCCTTCCGTTGTATTGGGAAAAGTGGTGCTTTTCAGAATCACGATATGATCTTTGCGCAGCCCGGACGCGATGCCTTTGCTCGCTTCCACGATGTAGCTGATATCAGGGTCCTTGTTTTCCGTAAAAGGCGTCGGCACGCAGATGAATATCACATCGAGCGATGCGACGCTCCTGTAGTGGTCCTCCGCGCGAAGCATCCCTGCGCTCACAGCTTTGCGCAGCTCCGCATCGTCGACGTCGTCGATGTAGTTCTTGCCCTTGTTGATGGAAGCGACTTTGGCCGCGTCAACATCGATACCGAGCGTCCGGACACCTGCGTTTGCAAATTCGACAGCAAGAGGGAGCCCGACATATCCGAGGCCCACAACGCCGACGGTGATGTTCTTCGATGAGATTTTTTCCTGGAGTTTCAAGCCGACCCTCGTTGCGATGAGCGATGATTATTTGGAAAAATACTGCGTGTTGTAGTATTCCATGTAGGCGCCGTTCAAGACGCGCGTCCACCATTCCGTATTGGAGGCATACCAGTCGATCGTTTCACGTATGCCTGTGGAGAAATCGACGCGGGGGACCCAGCCCAACTCCGCGGCGATCTTTGATGGATCGATCGCATACCTGCGATCATGCGCAGGCCGGTCTCGGACGAATTCGATGAGGCTTTCGGGTTTTCCCAAAGCCGCGAGTACCGCGCGCACAATGTCGATGTTCTTCTGCTCGTTCCGGCCTCCGATATTGTACACTTCGCCCGGCGCGCCATGCCGCAGAACGGCGAGCAGCGCCGATACATGGTCTCGTGTATGTATCCAATCGCGCACATTGAGTCCGTCGCCGTACACAGGAAGCCGCAGGTCGCGCAAGGCGTTGATGATCATCAGCGGGATCAGTTTTTCCGGAAACTGCCGCGGCCCGTAGTTGTTCGAACAACGCGTCACGATCGCCGGAAAGCCAAAGGTCTTTGCATACCCGAGCACTATGAGATCCGACGCGGCTTTGCTGGCGGCATAGGGGCTTGTCGGATCGATGGGTGAAGATTCGGTGAAGGCGCCCTCGGGCCCGAGCGACCCGTACACTTCGTCTGTGGAGACGTGCAGGAAACGGCCCACGCCCGCCCGCTTCGCCGCTTCCAGAAGGATCTGTGTGCCGAGCACGTTGGTATGCGTGAAAACGAGCGGTCCGAGAATGCTTCGGTCGACATGCGATTCCGCCGCAAAATGAACGACAGTATCGATTGGATACGTCTCAAAGACTCGCTGCATCGCGTCCTGGTCGCAGATGTCGGCCTGGACGAAGTCGAACTGTCCCTTCAGATCTGCCAGATTTTCCAGATTTCCGGCGTACGTGAGTTTGTCGACAACAACAATCCGCCCCGAAAACAGAGATCCTTCAAGAACGGTGCGGACAAAGGCGCTTCCAATAAAACCGGCGCCACCGGTTATCAGCACGTTTTCCGGTGAGTACGAGGGGGAGGGCTCCACAATTTTCGCTGGCTGGGGACAAAAGAGATTTAATCTTGCAAGTTACACAGCGGTCCAGAGCAAACAAAACACGGCTTTCGTGTCGGACCGTGCTGGTGAGGATGCACGGCACGTGCGGGAACATTTTTCGATTTGCCGCGTGAAAGGGTAGAGCCCCTGCCGTTTCATGGCCGGCGCGGAAACGGGATGGAGCATGGAACAGAGTCGTCACAGCAGGAGGAGAACACGGCGGAAATACACCTGAGTCACACACTGCTAGCATCCGCCGGCACGGATGCAGCGACCACCATTTTCAGCAACATGGGAGATCATCATGAAATCACACGCAATTCTCGCGCTGCTCATACTCGCGGCGCTTCGCCCGCCAGGCGTTGAAGCACAGGACCTTGGCCTGGATCCATCCGACAGGGTCACGATCATCACAAAGGACGTCCGCGACCCCGATGGCACACCATGGACGACGTACGTCGAACTTGGTCAGTTCTTTCCGACCATATCGCTGCGCCTGATGGTCGCGGAAGTGGCGCTCGTTGGGGAAAACGGCCAATCGACGGATGTTGAGTGGGACCATCCACTCGCAGGCGAATTCACCTCGCCCTATATGCCTCTCTACAAGTACAATTCGCTCGAGTACGCCAACGAGCTTGTCACCAAACCATTTGTTCTTGAACAGGGAAAAACCCTGTCGATGTTCCGCGACTTCGGTTTCCGCTTTCCGACGACGAACAAGGATGAGGGGGCACGAGGCATCGATCAGGATACCGCGGAATTGGACGTCCCTGACGCGGTACGTTTCCGCATCGAGCTGCTCGATGCATCGACGCACGAGGTTGTCAGTGTCATGGAGCAACTCAATTTCCCTCGATGCAGCAACTGGACCGATTTCTCGGAGGCCATGTTTGCGATCGCGCAGGGTACCGCGACATTAGCCGTCGAGAAACCGTACATGCTGACCTTCGCCGCGCCGGCCGCGCTTGCCGGAAGGCGCTGCGTTGTACGAATCACTGCCGAGGTTGAGGGGCAGGATGAGGGCCGTTTTACCGAACGGGCACTGTATGCACGATTCAAACAGTTCTCCCGTGTATCACACACACTCGTGGAAGGGTACAAGAGCATCGAGAAAAACATCGAGCATCTTGCGGATTCCATTCTGTTGACCCTGCCCCTCCCGAAGAACGGAGGCGAGGGAAAGAGTGTTCAGAATCCGAGCCTGACCGTGTACCCGAATCTCCTCTCGCCGTCTGAATCAGTCCTGCGGGTTTCCGATCCCTCCATGAAGGATGGTGACGCGGTGGCAATCCATTGCGTCGATATGGCGGGCCGGATGTTGCACGAGGACCTTCGGTTCGCACACGGTTCCGCCCCGGTGCAGTTTGTCCTGCCTGCTTCGATGCTCGAGCACGCCGCCTTCCTCGCCTTTATCCGACGAGGCGAATCAGTCAACTATTCACTCATCCGCACGCAACGCTAAGGAGGCGCCATGAAATTCGCATTCTGCACTCTCGCAGTGCTGGCTCTCTGCCTTCTCGCGCACACGCCGACCACCTACGCCGAAACCGACGCAGGATCGGCATATGCTGCGGAACCGGCAGTCACGGCGCACGCAGGCATCGCGTCCTCACCGCTGGAAGATCCCACGCCCGATTTTACCTTCGAGGAGTGGGAGACACGCATCGGGCAGTACGCATCCGCCGGTCAGATGGCCTGCCAGAATGGCACTCTGAACATGATGCTCGACGGTGCACTGAAGATGTATCAGTACTTCGGAGCCATGCTGGTGGAGAGATTTGTCGCAACCCGGTGGCCCTGGTTCGCCCCGGCGGTCTCCGCGTCCCTGCGTTTTCTCCTGCCGCTCATCGCCTCGGAAGCTAAGTGGCTCTGCCGCTGCATCCCTGTGATATCCAACACGGAGGTGGTCTTCAGAGATCCCGACGGCAACATCGTCATGAAGAAAGAGACTATTACCACCGCAAACTGTTGTGTGGTCATGCCGATGACACTGAACTACCTCGGATTTCCCCACTGCGACATGCCGATTCAAACACAAGGTGATTGCATACGACGGGCGGAGTCAGGGGCCGCCACATGTTTCTAACATCTGCCCAGTGCGCATTCACGATCAGCAATTCTTCCACGCAGGAGTAGCGTGCTATCGCGGCAGCGCGCAGTAGGGATTTTCGAGGCGACGCTGTTGCGGATCGTGACACCGGCATCGTCCTTCACACCATGGGAATGAAAAGGGCGCCCCGAAACTTTCGGGGCGCCCTTGAATGTCGATTGACGTATACTATCGTTTACGGTTTCTGGATGACGGCGATACCGTAGATCGGTGTGCGCAGAGAGATGGAGCGCTGATGTTCCAGCGTCGACATGTTGTACCACTTCAGCTCCTCGGCTGCGATGTAGCAGAGGTCGCCTGTCGGGGCGCTCATGATGCCACGATTGACAACGCCGGAATTAAAGAGCTTGATGATTTCATTTTTCTGTGTGTCGAGCACGTTGATGCCGTCCACTTCCTTTAACGCAACCTTCCTGTTCACGATGTACGCCCATTTTCCGTTTGCACTGAAAACGATGGAGGACTGGTTCCCGGTATGGTATTTGGGCACGGGAATATCTTTGATCGATTTCAGCGTCTCAGTGCTGAATGCCTCGACACGGTTCTTGGTGCCGAAGGAGAGATATCCCTTGGCTTCATTCGGACTGCATGCGAGGCCGGAAAGATCGGCAGCGAGTCCGGGGAGCAACTCAACGCTTCCAAGCTGCGTGTAATTGCCCGCGTCGAACACACGCACGCCTTCGCCCTGATTCAACACAAACAGTTTCGCTCCGTCGTGCGACACAGAAAGAGCGGTGATGTTTTTCCCCGCATCAAACTGTGAGACAATCTGTTCTCTTTTTGTGTCGATGACGTAGATGCGGAGTTCCTCGTTGTTGTCGGCGCGTTCCGCGACAAAGATCTTCAATCCGTCCGGCGTGCGCGTGAGCGGACCAGCGTAGATATTGCGGCGGTTCACGGGAAGGCGCAGGGCCTGCACGACTTTCGTTTCGGCGAGTGAGACGATCGAGACGGTGATTTCGCCTGTGTTGCTCACATAGAGCCGGCTGTTGTCGGAGTTGAACGCGATCATATCAGGATTGCGGCCGACTTGGATTCTCTGGATAAGTTTCCCCGCGACCGGGTCGACTATACCGAGATTATTCTCGTCGTGCAGCGCGGCGTACACGATGTGCTTCTGGGCGGTGAGGGGCGGATGCAGATTTGGGCACAGCCCCGCGAGTATCACGACCGCGAGTGCGATGGTAACGTGGAAGCGTCTCATGGCAGGAGGGGGATGGTGGGTGAGATGTGAATCGAATGATCCGAATACAATGGTAGCAATCTGTTGACTTGCAATCAAGGATCTGCGGCGCCCCCCGCGCGTGGCACAGCATCATCCCCGGTGTGTGGCATTCGTGCAACACTGATCACCATCTTGTGGGGAACAGATGCGGCACTCACAGAACACACTGCCACAAGGGCTGCAAAAAAGGGGATAATTCCTCCCGTTTGTCCTGAACGATTTCTGGCACAATGATTGGGATAGGATAGACAGTCACAGATTGTATACATTTTTCCAAGAGCAGCGCCATGTTTCGTCTTCTATCCGCCGTGTTTGTCGTTGTACTCACCGCAGCCCTTCTCTCGGCATGTTCCAGCGACGACAGCACCACACCGACAGCAGCGCCGGTGACAAAGGCGAAATCGTTCCAATCGGACATCAAACCGATATTCCAGGCGCACGGCTGTCTGGGTTGTCACGGAACGCAGGCGAATCTGAGTCTGGCAACGGTACCGTCAATACTGACCGGCGGTGTACACGGACCGGCAGTTATTGCGGGCAATGCCGATTCGAGCCTGATCATCAAGAAACTGAGCCCGATGCCGCCCTTCGGAAATCGCATGCCCGGCGGCGGTACGCCTCTGAACGAAACGACGATCCAGATCATCAAGGACTGGATCAACGAAGGCGCGAAGGACAACTAGGAAATCAGGACACAAAACCGGAGGAGGATGCGGCAGGAAGACAGCAGCCAGGATCACCGTGATGGCGTGTGGCACGATTAACCATGGTAGAGGCAGCCTGACTGTTTGAATCACAAAGCACCCAATTCCCACAGGAAGCGAACGGATTCGTTCGCTTCCTGTTTTTGTATTGGAACAACTAAGGATCATTCTTCTGTTGAAGGCGGAGAGAAAAAAGCCGTACTTTGATGAATACATCCAGACCGCTCACACTTCCACAAGTCATCCGTACCCATGGCTGAAAACGAGAAAGAACCGCTCGCAACGTTGCGCATCGATCGCGATCGTTTCGAGAATACCCGCAAGGTGCGCGGGAAGAGAAAAAAAATACTGCTTGGTTTGGCGGGACTGTTGGTCCTGATTCTCCTTGTGCTCGGCATGGGAGGCGCGCTGAATCCTCCGCCCAAGGTGCAGACGGCGCCGGTGTCGGTGCTCTACCCCGCCCAACTGCACCGCGTGCTAGTTGCCAGTGGCTATGTGGTGGCACAACGAAAAGCCGCTGTCGCGTCAAAAGGCACAGGACGGCTGGTGGAGCTGAACGTTGTGGAAGGTGATTATGTCGCGCGCAATGTGGTGCTCGCGCGGATCGAAAGCGGTGAAATCGAAGCGGCGGTCGCGCAGGCCCGCTCGCTGCTCGAGTCCGCCCGCGCGGCGCTCTCGCAGGCCGAGGCCGAGGCCTCCGATGCCGAGACCGCTTTTGCACGCGTTCGGACGCTGTATGCCAACGGGAGTGTGTCGAAGGCGGATTTCGACATCGCGGAAGCCCGTGACAAACGAGCTCGTGCATCGGTGAAGGCGGCATCGTCGAATATCAAGGCCGCCGAGGCGGCCGTCCGCGCGACCGTCGTGCAGCTCGAAAACACCGTCATACGCGCGCCGTTCGACGGCACGGTGCTTACAAAAAATGCAGATGTGGGTGAAGTGGTCGCGCCCTTCGGCGCCGCCGCAAACGCACGCGGCGCGGTGGTGACCATGGCCGACATGCGGTCCTTGGAAGTTGAAGCGGATGTTTCGGAGTCGAATATCGAAAAAGTGAGCATCGGCCAGCCCTGCGAAATCATTCTCGACGCGTATCCCAACACGCGCTACCGCGGTGAAGTGAGTAAAATTGTACCGACGGCCGACCGCGCGAAAGCGACGGTCATGACCAAAATCCGTTTCCGCAACCTCGATAAACGGGTGCTCCCGGAGATGAGCGCCAAAGTGTCGTATTTACCGATGGAAGGCGGCGGTGACCTGCTCACGCAAAAGCCGAAACTCGTTGTAAACGCCTCGGCGGTCGTGCGCGACGGCGGCGCCGTGACGGTGTTTGTGGTGAATGACGGGGTTCTCGCAAAGCGGGCCGTCAGTCTTGGGACTGAGGCGGTCTCGATGGTGGAGGTTCTCTCGGGACTCAAGGCGGGCGATGTAGTGGTGCTGCGCCCCGATCCGTCGTTCGAAGACGGGATGCGTGTCGAGATCGACGCGCAGTGATGAGACATGGACACGATCATCGCCATCCGCGGACTGCGGAAATCCTACTATCGCGACTCGCTTGAAATTCCGGTTCTGAACGGCATCACGATGGACATCGAGCGCGGGGAGTTTCTCGCGCTCATGGGTCCTTCAGGTTCGGGCAAGACGACGCTTCTCAACCTCATCGCCGGAATCGATCGTCCGAATGACGGAGCCATTTTGGTGGACGGGACCGATGTTCCGACGTTGAACGAAAGCGAGCTTGCGGCATGGCGCGCGCAGCATGTCGGTTTTGTGTTCCAGTTCTACAATCTGCTTCCGGTTCTCACGGCCTTCGAAAATGTGGAACTGCCCCTGCTGCTGACATCTCTCAGCGCGAAGGAACGGCGCGCACACGTCGAGGCGGCGCTCGAAGTGGTGGGGTTGGCCGACCGCATGAAACACTACCCCAAACAACTCTCCGGAGGACAGGAGCAGCGTGTCGCAATTGCACGGGCCATCGTGACGGATCCGACCATCATCGTGGCGGATGAACCGACGGGTGATCTCGACCGTCGTTCCGCGGAAGAAATCCTTTCGCTCCTCGATACGCTGAACTCGGTCAACGGCAAGACCATCGTGATGGTCACGCACGATCCGCGCGCAGCGGAGCGCGCACACACACAGCGTCATCTGGAGAAGGGTGAACTGTTGTGACACAGGATTCATCCGGTCACACCTCGGAATTTTTCCGCCGCATTCGGGCATGAAAGTATTCAAACTCATATTCAAGAATCTGCTGCGCCATAAATTGCGTTCGGCGCTGACCGTGCTCGGACTCGCGGTCGCCGTCATGTCGTTCGGCCTGATACGCACCGTGATAGGCGCGTGGAATGTGGGTCTCGAGGCAACGTCACCGAACCGCCTTATCACGCGGCATTCGGTGTCGTTCATCTTTCCCCTTCCCGTCGCGTACAAGGAACGCATCGCGTCGGTACCGGGTGTCACCGGGGTCTCCTTCGCCACGTGGTTCCAGGGTGTGTACATCGATGAACGGAATTTCTTCCCGCGCATGGCGGTGGACGCCGAAACATTCTTCGATCTGTATCCCGAACTGCTCGTGCCGCAGGAGGATCTCGACGCATTCAAAAAACGCCGCAACGCCTGCCTCGTCGGCGTGAAAACGGCGCGCAAGTTCAATTTGAAACCCGGCGATGTCATGACCATCGACGGCGACATCTTTCCCGGACGTTACGAGTTTGTCGTGCAAGGCGTGTACACCGGGAGGGATCGCGCGACGGACGAGACGCAGATGTTCTTCCATTGGCAATACCTCGAGGAATTGCTGAAACGCGACATGCCGGTGCGTGCCGGCGTCGTGGGGTGGTACGTGGTGCAAATCGCGGAACCCAGTCAGTCGGCCCAGATATCCCAGTCCGTGGACGCGCTGTTCCGGAATTCGCCCAATGAAACCAAGACCGAGACTGAAAAGGCCTTCACCCAGGGATTCATCTCCATGACGAGCACCATCATCCTCGCGATGGAGTTCATCTCGTACATCATCATAGGCATCATTCTCCTTGTGCTTGCGAACACCATGGTCATGACGGCGCGCGAGCGCGTCGTCGAATACGCCGTGCTGAAAACACTCGGCTTCCGCGCACTGCATATCGCGGGACTGATCACGGGTGAATCGCTGCTCATTGCCGCCCTCGGCGGCATGTCGGGGCTCCTGCTCACCTTCCCGATCACGCACGCGATTGCGGAGGCCCTGTCGAACTTCTTCCCTGTGTTCCTCATCGAGACCGAGACCATGGTGCTGGCGATGACCTTCGCCATGGTTGTCGGGATCATTGCCTCGATTCTGCCGGTGTACCGCGCCATGAACACCAGCATTGTGGAAGGCCTGCGGCACATCGGATGACGCCATGAAAATTCCCCTCAGCTACAGTTACAGGAATCTTTGGACGAGGCGGCTCACCTCGATTCTCACCATGGCCGGCATCGGGCTCGTGGTGTTCGTCTTTGCGGCGGTATTGATGCTTTCGAACGGAATCACAAAGACGATGGTCGGAACCGGACGGGAAGACAATGTGCTTGTCATCCGCAAATCGGCCGAGACTGAAATGATCAGCGCCGTGAGCCGCGAATCAGCGGAGATCGTTCGCACCTTCCGAGAGGTCGCAACCTCGACGGAGGGCGCGCCGCTCGCTTCAAGCGAAATGAGCGTGATCATCAATCTTAGCAAGATGGGAACCAACGACATGGGAAACGTGATCGTGCGCGGCATCGACACCGAGGGCCTCACGATACGGCCGCAGGTCGTGATCGCGGAAGGCAGGATGTTCGAGCCGGGCACGACGGAAATCGTCGTCGGTTCATCGATTCACACCCGCTTCAAAGGGTGCAGCATCGGTCAGACACTTCGTTTCGGCGCGCAGGACTGGACTATCACGGGTGTGTTCGACGCGGGCCGGAGCGCGTACGACTCGGAAGTATGGGGCGATGTCGAACAACTGACCGCTGCATTCCGGCGGCCCGTGTATTCATCGGTTGCCGTGCGCCTTCGTGACGGTGCCACGGTCGAGGCCTTTCAGGCGCGGCTCGCGGCCGATCCCCGCCTCCAGCAGCTCGATGCAAAACAGGAGAACCGGTTTTTCGCGGACCAGTCGGAAATGATGTCGCAATTCATCAGCATCCTCGGGCTGGTGATCACCATCATCTTCAGCTTCGGCGCGATGATCGGGGCGATGATCACCATGTACGCGGCGGTAGCCAACCGGACGCGAGAAATCGGCACGCTTCGCGCGCTCGGCTTCAGAAGGAGAAGCATCCTCACCGCCTTTGTACTCGAGTCGGTGTTCCTGTCGCTCGTTGGCGGAACAGGCGGGCTGCTCCTCTCATCAACCCTTCAATTCGTGACCATCTCAACCGTGAACTGGGGTTCGTTCTCCGAGCTCGCGTTCGGATTTACGCTCTCGCCGGAGATCGTGATACAATCGCTCGTGTTTTCGGTCGTGATGGGACTGGCCGGGGGCGTCGTGCCCGCCGTGCGCGCAGCGCGACTGAATATTGTCAGTGCGCTGCGCTCGGCTTGAACGATCGCGTATCAGTTCGCGCGTGAGTCGAGAGCAGACAGCACTGCAATCGAGAATTCACGCGCGCGGTTGACAAACTGATCCGCTTCACCGCGTATCCTGTCACGGTATGCGGTATCGGTCACGGAACCGAGATTGATGAGCACGTTTTTATATGCGCCCCAGATGCCCGTCTCCAGCGCCTTTGCGCCGACTTCGAGATCGGATTTGGATGCGATGTTCCCATGCTCCGCCATTTGCAGCATCTGTGGCCAGCAGCGGTCGGCGATGCGCATCGTCGAGAGCGGGACGTCGATGGCCTTTTTGAGGCCGTCCTGCATGGCCTGGCTCCGCACATCTTTCTGTTCGGGCGTTTCTTTCGGAAGTCCGAGCGCGGCCATATAGTCGTTGAAAGCATTGGTGTCGGCATCGATCATGGGGATCAGGTCGCGCATCGCCGCGTCGAGGGGTGGAATCAGTTCGCGCATGATAGCGTCCTTCTCCTCGAATTTCCTCTTGCCGTAGGTCATCCAGCCGACCATCGCTCCGAGGCCCGCGCCCATGGACGCGATAAGAGCGGAGGCACTGCCGCCGCCCGGAGCGGGGGTGCGCGCGCCGAGCAGTTCGACGAATCCCCGCACAGTGAGTGATGCCAGAGGTTCCTGCGCGCCGTCCTCGATCATATAGTCGATGATGCGTTTTTGCGGTTCGAAGCGCGACACGGAATTCAGTCCGAGGCGTTCGACGGCGAGGCGTATTTTTTGATGCTCGTCGATGATAAAGAGATTTTCCCTTTCGATGTAGTAGTCGGCGGCCATGAGCAGGGCTTCGAGCGGGATGAGTCCGACAAGCTCGGATCCAGCGACCGCCAGATTCAGGGCGCGGGCATCGGCGGCCACTTCCTCGAACGCGACATGCGGGGGAGTGACCTTGTAGTTGTCGAGGTTGATCGAGACTTGTGCCATGTTGTATTCGTCGACCCACCACCCGATGGCCTTCACCGCTTCGAGCCGACCAGGTTCGCCCGGGCCGCGGCCCTGCTCACGGATATTCAACGCGATGCGGTGCGCCTGCTCTTTTGTGCCCAGCACATTCACGTTGTAGGCAATGAGGAAGAAACGCGCGCCGGTGCACGTCGCACCCCATGCTGGGACAAACGCTGCGGGGCCATAGTCGGGCTTCCATTCCTCCGTCACGATACGATCGGCAAGACCCTCATACTCGCCCGCGCGTATCTGCCGCAGCGATTTCCGGTACTCGCGTGTCGATGCTTCCTCGTAGAGGTATATGGGAATGCCGAGTTCCTCGCCCGCTCGCCGCCCGAATTCGTGCGCGAGGGCGACACAGTCCTCCATCGTCACTCCAGCGACAGGCACGAAGGGGCAGACGTCCATCGCCCCAACACGCGGATGTTCTCCCGACTGCGTGCGCATGTCGATGAGCGATTGCGCAGCGCGGGCAGAGTTGAGAGCGCCTTCGACCACCGCCTCGGGCGAGCCGACGAAGGTATACACCGTACGGTTGGTCGATTTTCCGGGATCGACATCGAGAAGCGTACAACCCGGAGTTTTACGGATGCTTTCGGCGATGGCTTCGATGATGCGGGGGTCGCGGCCTTCCGAAAAATTCGGAACACACTCAACGATTTTTTTCATGGAGATGCGGGGAGAGAAGGTGAGAGGGGATGAATGGCGCGGGCGCGCCCCGTGAGACCGGAGCGCGCCCGCAAAAATAGAGCGATTCCCTCGCTCGGACAACTAGCCGCGGTGCGGCTACTTGATTACCACCGCGGTGCCGCTGGCCGTGACCATGAGCATACCGCCGCTCGCTCCGAGGTTTTCGTAGTCGAGGTCGATGCCGACAATCGCGTTTGCGCCCATCTGCTGCGCGCGTTCGGTCATCTCCTGCAGCGCAATGTCCTTGGCCGTGCGCAATTCGTTTTCATAGGTCGCCGAGCGTCCGCCGACGATGTCGCGGATGCCCGCAAAAAAATCCTTGAAGATGTTCGCGCCAAGAATGGCTTCGCCGGTCACGATCCCTTTGTACTCGACGATGGAACGGCCTTCGACGGTGTTTGTTGTTGTGAGTAACATGATTGACCCCTTGTGGTGATTGTGTCGTATTGACGTGACCAGTGTGATACGGCGTTATCGGTACCGGGATGCGTCGATCCCAAGTTCTTCGATTTTTCTGTAGACGGTCTTTCGATCGACATCCATACGTTCGGCCACGGCGCTGATGTTGCCGCGATGATCTTCGAGCGCTTGTGTAATAAACGCGGTCTCGGCTGCCTGCACAACACTCCGCATATACTCTTTGAACGGCAGGTCTGACGCGGCAGGATTCGTATTCCCCGCGGGCGGGGAGGTATGAGTCTGAACAGGAATATCGACGGCCAGGATGGAATCGCCCGTGGCGGTGACAAGCGCGCGCTTCATCAGGTTCTCGAGTTCGCGGACGTTGCCCGGCCAGTCGTATCGCATCATCACCTGCAATGCTTCCGGGTGTATGTGGGCCACCGTGCCTCCTGCAATCGACGCATGTTTGCGAAGGAACGTATCCGCGAGGAGGGGAAGATCGTCGCGCCGCTCACGGAGCGGCGGGAGCTGCACCGGCACCTCGTTCAGGCGGTAGAAGAGGTCCGCGCGGAATTCGCCCGCTGCTATCATCGCCGTGAGATCACGATGTGTGGCCGCAATCACGCGCACATCGATGGGGATGGAATCATTGCCGCCCAGGCGCTGAATCTCGCGTTCCTGCAGGACGCGCAACAACTTCGTCTGCATTTGCAGAGGGACATCTCCTATTTCATCCAGAAACACGGTGCCGCCCTGCGCTTCTTCGAATTTGCCGATCCTCTGCCGGAGAGCTCCCGTGAAGGCGTTCCGTTCATGGCCGAACAGCTCGCTTTCGAGCAGCGTCTCGGGGAGAGCCGCGCAGTTAACCACGATAAACGGGCCATTCCGACGCGCGCTCGAGTAGTGGACCGCGCGGGCGGCCAGTTCCTTGCCGGTACCCGTTTCGCCCAATAGAAGAACCGTGAGATCCGTATCGGCCACGCGGCGGAGCAGCGAGAACACCTTGTGCATCGCCTCATTCTGTGTGACGATGTTTCCGAAGGCCGAGGTGTCGCGCACGGTTTCGCGGAGTCTCTCGAGTTCGCGGTCGCGCGAGCGGGCGTCGAGCGCGCGGCGGATTTTTACCCGCAGCTCGGCATTGTCGCACGGCTTCGTGATGTAGTCGAACGCGCCGAGCCGCATGGCCTCGACGGCGGTATTGATGGATCCGAATCCGGTGATCATGATTGCCGGTGTATCGGGAGCGTGAACCGACAGCCACTGCAGCAACTCGATGCCGTTCATCCCTTCCATCACGAGATCGGAAAGCAGTAGGTCGTAGCGGGCGTCTAGGAGCAGGGGCATGGCGTCACGCGCATCGCCGCAACTGCGCACCGCATACCCCTCGTCTTCCAGCAGCGCCGTCGTTGCGATCCGGAAAGCCTTATCGTCGTCGACAATCAGAATGTGTTCGTTCATCGGGCTGCGTGGTCTGCGTGTGATAGGATGCGGGCGTGGAAATCAGGCGGCCGCGTGCTGCGTGACAGGCAGTGTGATGGTAAACGTGGTTCCCGCGCCCGGCTCGCTTTCGACGTTGATGGAGCCGCCATGAAGGGATACAATGCCGTAGACGACGGAAAGGCCAAGGCCGACTCCGCTCACTTTTCCCTTCGTCGTAAAAAAGGCGTCGAAGATTTTGGGCAGATGCTCGCGGGGTATGCCCGTCCCGGTATCGGTGACAGACACGGCGATGGTTGCGCCGTCACAGTGACCACGGATGTCGAGCATCCCGCCTTCCGGCATCGCATCACGGGCATTGAGCACCAGGTTGAGGAACACCTGTTTCAGTTTGTCCGCGATTCCATCGACGCGTGGCAGATCGGAGGCGAGATGCAGGTGTTGTTCAATGCCGCATTCCCGCAGGTCGTTGGACACAAGTGCAAGCACGTCGCGCAGCACTTCGCCTAGATCCACCGGGGAGAGTTCCTCGCGCACGATGGAGGTGCGGTATAGATCGAGCAACTGCCGCGTCAATCGCGACATGCGTTCGATTTCCTCGTGCGCAACTTCTATCAGATCGCGACCCTTTACGTCGGAGGGCAGGCGTGTGAGCGCAGTCTGCAGGCAGCTTCGGATATTATGCACGGGATTGTTGACCTCGTGCGCGAGTTGCGCGGCGAGTTTACCCGAGGCGGCCAGCCGTTCGTTCTTGATGATCTCTTCCTGCGCTTCGCGCAGTTTGTTGAGCGCGTCATCGAGGTCCTTGTTCCGGCCCACCAGATCCGCATTCACCTCCGCGAGGCGGCGGATCGTGTCCTTCAGTGCGGAGCCCATCGCGACAAAACGGGCGGCCAGATCCGAAAATTCGTCCCTCCCGCGCACATCGATGCCGATGTCATAATTGCCGCGGGCAATTTCCGCCGTACCGCGCACCAGTGCGTTTATCGGACGCGTGATGCCTCGCGCAATGACATGACCCAGCACCGTCGTCACGGCGAGGAAGAGAAGGGACAGGAACACAAAGGCGTCCCGCACGGGCTGCATCCCCTCGCGCAGTGCTCGTCCGATGGGTTTTGCGAGGAGGTAGCGCAGCGCGCGCGTGTGGCCGTGTCCGCTCCCGAATACTCGCTCGAGGGCGACATAGGACTCATCCCCTGAAACAAAGCGCACAGGTTCAGCGGCGGGTGCGGTCGACGCGTCGCGTGCGCCCGCGACGCCGACAAAGGCGGCGGCCAGGCGCTGCGCCTCGGCCTCCGGCACGTTCGACAGCAGGACCCTCGCATCATCCAGGATAACCACGTCGCTGCCGGTCGCGCGGCGCAGTGTCAAAACATCGGACACACGTATCCGATATCCGAGCGTCAGAGAGCCGAAGACGGTGGACCCGATACGGAAGGGCGCGGTGACGATGCGATAGGGTTGTGCATCAAGCGCGCAGAGGTCTGTGGAGGGCGTCCCCTGCAGCGCGGCTTCGACTGTCGGCAATCCGACAAAAGGGCTGACGGTCTTGCGGCCCTCGAGTAGTCCGGCCAGAGGCCGTCCCTGCGCGTCGGTGAGCAACAGAAGATCGGTGACGGTTGTGTTCGAGATTTCCGCGGCAAGCTGTTCCGCCGTGCCGGCGTCTCCCAATTCGATGACGGCGCGCAGGCGCGGCGATTCGGCGATCACGGTGCAACTGCGAACGAGCTGTTCGGCCTGCAGGTCGCCGAGCACGGCGAGTGTGGAGGCGTTGGTCTGCAGCTCGGCGCCGAAGGTGGCCTCGATACGCGAGCGCATCCACCTGTCGGCGATGAAAAACGTGATCAGGAGAAGCGAGACCACGACCCCGTAAATGGAGACAAGTATTTTGTTTCGGAACCTCATTCAGAATCGGACGGCGAGCTGCGAAACGATCTGATCGCTGATTTTGCTTTGTGTCGCGGCGAGCCGGGAATGCCGCCAGGCGAGTTTTGCAAGCACGTTTCTGTCGATACGGTACACAAGTCCGCTTTCGATGTCCAGTATGTCGTCGTCCCACGCGGAGGCCTGCGCCTGCGTGTCGTCGAGGCGGGCGTCGTCAAACGTGATTCCACTCAGACGGGTGGCAAGCGTGAGGCGTGGTGAGACCGCGTACGAGACTTCCGCGTTATACCCGAGAGCGCGGAAGTGTTCATCGCGCTGTTCGAGCGGGTACCGTGAATCGGACCAGGTACCCTGCGCGTACACGGCAAGATGGCCGATCGTCACCTCGGCATCGATTTCGGCAGTGTATTGTTTGTAGTCCCGGACGTTCACCACACGGCCGAGGCGCGCAGAGTCCTGCGCCGCATCGGCGAGATAGGCACCGAAGCACAAGCCGCCGCCCAGAATCCAACCCTGTAGCGGTTCGACGGTGATTCGCAGGACCTTCCCGAAGTCGCCATTCGTATTCAGCGCACGATTCCCGGGCGCGCTTACAGTACCATTTGTGAGCGCTGCGGCGAAACCGACGATGCCAGAGGAACCGTACACCATCGCGCCGATGTCGTAGATGCCGAAATCCATGAGACGCATGCCGCCTCCGGCGCCACGACGGCGTTGCAAGTCCTGCGTCGGAACGCGTTCGGCCGGCAGGGCGGTGGAATAGTCGTACGGAGCGGGGAGACTGTACAAGGTGTTCCGCATCGCGAAACGTCGTTCACCGAGATTGCCGAAAGGGATGTCGAATTTTCCAACCTGGAGATTGAGGCCGAGAGGGAGATCCATCACTCGAATCGCGAGAAAGTCGAAGGTCGGATCCTCGTTTTGGAACACACGGAGTCCGCTGAGGAAGGAGACGTTTTCAGCCACGATTGCATCGGCAAAAAAATCAACCCTCCAACCGAACGTGGCCCGTCCCTGTGCCGTCGTACGGTTTGATATCGTGCGATCCGTCTGTATACCATGAACGGCCGCTTCGCCGCTGAACACAATTTGAGACAACACCTGTCCGTGTATCAAAAGGAAAAGGATCGAGCCGGTCAACAGAGTGTGCAGAAGCATCGCCGAAGGCCTGCGTGATGGTGTGTGTGGAGATGGAGTGGCCATGGTCGACTCCGGTGAATCGTGTGTCGCTGGAATGGCATGAGACGATGCGACTCCCGGCACGATCTGCGCGGCGCGTGGCGAGACTCGTGGCGGCGTGTACGGGGTATCGTGAGGTTGAACGCGTATTCGACAGGACATCCGCGCCTCACAGCACAAAATCAATTGTCAGATTGTCGCCAGGACGCAGCGTCACCGTACGTTGTGATACATGCGCGCGTCCATACCAGCAGTGGACCACATACTCGCCCGGTGGTATGTCGGAGATCTCATACATGCCCCGTTCATCCGGAGCGGAAAAAAAAGGATTGTCCAGCACCAGGATGATCGCGTTCATCGATGCGTGGATGTCGCAGTACACACGCACGATGCCGGGCGTATCAAAACGGACGGATCTCGAATCACCCTTGGGATATCGTCCGAGATCGAAGTCCCCTGGCTCGGAATACGAAAAGACATTGTGGAACACATTATCCTGATTCGGGAATTCGACGGTGGTCCCCGCAAGTATTGCGAGCACCTGGGGCCGGAACTGCATGCCCCGCTGATCGAGTACGGGTCTTTTTGCCGACGCCGGGAATTTCATGCCTTTGAACACCGGGCTCTCGAGGTAGACAACCACTTTTTCAGCGAGTGTCGGACGTCCTTCCGTTGCACTGTCCGAAGCGGCGGCGAGCGCCTTCGCAATCGCGTATTTGTTAAGAAGCGCGAAACGGCGCACCGCGTCTTCAGGTGATTCGTGCGTGGTGGCAACAACATTTCCCCGAATCGTGGCTGCCGCTCGCGCGGACTGTGCCTCCGCCTGATACTGCGTTAACACACAACACGCTGCCACAAGCAGGAATAATCCCGCCCGCAGATGCATGCTGGGTCGTGATGGCTGTATCGTGGTGGCAGCGTAAAGGTGCATACTGGTCGCGCTCAAATTCTGGAGAACAGGTTGAGGACAATAAAATACAGAGCGACACGCATGAAAACAGGACTCGATGGATGAAAAAAAATGCTTGACACGCTCCATGTCTTGTGTTATGTTTGAATGTAGATAAAAGACTCGATTATCGATATGGCTATAATTTTCTCAAAAGGATGTGAATACGGCATGCAGGCGGCGTTATTCATCGCAACGCAGCACGAGCGCCGTGTGGGTATCAAGGAGATAGCCCAGGAGCTTCAGATTCCGGTGCATTTTCTCGCGAAGATACTGCAGACACTCAGCGAAAAGGGAATCCTGCAGTCGTTCAAGGGAAGCAGCGGGGGTTTCACGCTCAACGGCGAGCCATCGGCCATCAGGTTGTTCGATATCGTGCAGGCGATAGACGGCGACCAATTGTTTTGCCGGTGTGTCCTGGGTTTCCCCAACTGCGGCGACGAGCATCCCTGCCCGGTCCATCAGATCTGGGGTGAATTGCGGAATACGATCCGGGACATGCTCTCGAAGGAATCACTCGAGGATCTGCTCCCGATCTCACGCAGCAAAATAGCGTCACTGCTCGACCCCGTCACCTCGTTGATGGAGACGCGACTCACATCCGCCTGACAACAAGCACGTGTCCGCGGCCCAAGTGCGGCGGACGTTCAGAATTACAAGACAGAAAGCACCTCGTAGATGAAAAAGCAGTTTGAACGACGAAGCGTTGGGAAGGGCCAGCAGCTCCGATTTTGGGTACAGAGCGCGTTTATAGTCCTTTGCCTGTGGATAGGAGTGGAATTTGTCCTGTGGCACCATGCGCACAGCAGCGGCGCAGTGCCGCCGGTGAACAGGCCTCCGGGAGTTGAAGGATTTCTCCCGATCAGCGCTCTCATGAGTTTCTGGTATTGGATACAGACGGGCGACTTTCATGGAGTCCATCCCGCCGGCACCGTGATCCTCGCCGCGATACTGGGCATGTCGATCGTCTTTAAAAAATCGTTCTGCAGTTGGTTCTGTCCGATAGGGACCCTGTCCGAGAACATCGGCGAATTCGGCAGGAAGCTGTTCGGCAGGAATTTTACACCGTGGAAGTGGCTCGATATTCCGTTGCGGGCTGTGAAGTACCTCCTGCTCTCGTTTCTTGTGTATGTGGTATTCTTCCAGATGGATGCCGCGTCACTGGGCGCATTTCTCGAAAGCCCCTACAACCGCGTGGCCGATGTGAAGATGATGCTCTTTTTTACCGACCTGTCGCGCACAGCCGTCATCATACTTGTGGCGCTCGTGCTGCTGTCGCTGCCCATCAAGAATTTCTGGTGTCGCTACCTGTGTCCCTACGGCGCGCTGCTCGGATTTGCCGGCCTGTTCAGTCCCTTCCGTATCACACGCAATCCGGACACCTGCATCGACTGCTCGAAGTGCACCAAGGTCTGCCCCGCCGCGATTCGTGTGGACGTTGCCCGCGTGGTGATGTCGGACGAATGCACGAGCTGTCTGGCGTGTGTCGACATCTGTCCCGTGAAAAACACGCTGCAACTCAAGGCGAAACCCCGCGCGCGATTCGAGGTGACGCCGGTGCGGCTCGCGGTCACCATCATCACCCTTTTCCTGCTCGTCACGGGCGGTGCAATGCTCAGCGGCAATTGGAAAAGCAGCGTGACCGAGCAGGAGTACAGCCGCCGCATCAAGGATATCGATAATCCGATCTATCAGCACAACCAGGGAAGTGCGCCGTCGGAAGAAGCAACGCGTATTGCCGAGTCGGAACACTGATCCCGGCGTCGCGTGCGCAGCCATAGGAAGCATCCGGTCAAATACTGATATTTCAGCAATACAAACTCCTATTATCACGAAACCCGTCATGAAACACCTCCTGATCGTTCTCACAGCGCTCTTGTGCGTCCTCAGCTCCTCGTCCGCGCAGGAGATTCGTTTTTCCGGCCAGCTTCGCGAGCGGAGCGAATTGGATGCAAAGAGCTTCCGCATTGGTCAGAATCCCGACGTCTTTCATCTCCTGCGCACACGGCTGAAAGCGCTGGCGCGGCTGAATCCCAACGTCCAGGTCGCCGTCGAAGTGCAGGATGCCCGCACGTTCGGACAAAAGAAGTCGACGTTGAACACGGGTTCACCGGCGTTCGATCTGCGGCAGGGGTATGTAGAGGTTGCGAGTCTGAGCGAGTCCGCATTCGGCTTCCGACTTGGCCGGCAGGTCTTCGCCTGGGGCAATGAGCGTTTGATCGGCCCCATCGAGTGGAACAATTTCAGCCAGTCGTTCGACGCGGGCATGGTGACATACCGGTCGGGCGCGGTGTCGGCCGAGGTGTTTGGCGCGGCGGTGGCGCGGAACGACAACGGCACGTCGTACAATCGCGACGTGTTCGCTTCGGGACTCGCGGCGGCGTGGAAGCCCGCGGGCGCCGGGAGCACAGCGCAACTGCTGTTGGTGTTCGACAATCCGAAGGACACGGCGGTGCGCCAGAATCGTTACACCGCGTGGCTGCAGGTGCAAGGCGCGTATAGTGGATTCGACTACTCCATCGACGGCGCCTACCAGTTCGGCGACTATATCATGCGCAACGGGACGTTTAGTATCGGAGCACACATGCTCGGTCTCCGCGCCGGATATACCATCGACGAAGGATCCGCGCTTCGGATCGGCGTCGGCTTCGACCGCCTCTCGGGCAAGGACACGGATCCGGCATCGAAGACGTACGGCGTCTTCAACACGCTGTACGCAAGCAATCACGCCAAATACGGACACATGGATTATTTCCCTTCGACGGCATTGGACCTGGGACTGAACGATCTCTATTTCCAGGTCAGCGCAAAACCCGCCGGCTCGCTCGGAGTGAACGCCGATGTGCATCTGTTCAGCACCGCCAGCGATCCCGTGGCGCTGCCCGGCGCAGCGCCTGAGACCACCGGGTCGATCGGTATGGAACTCGATACATACGTCACCTGGACGGTCGCCGAGGCCGTGCAGATGAGCGCCGGGTATGCCGTGTTCGACGGAGCGAAGGACCGCATCATGCTGCCCGGTCGCAAGACCACGAACTGGGCCTATGCCATGACCACTGTCAACTTCTAGAAGGTTCCACCGCAGAAGGCGAAACCAGAGAGGATGCACGTATGAAATCACTTCTCCGTTTCTTCATCCCGCCTCCGGCCTGGCGATTCCCCGTGCTTGTGCTTCTCGGCATACTCGTCGGACTCGGAGGCGTGGTGCTGCACATTTCCAACGCGACATCCTACATGTCGAACGATCCGGCGGCGTGTATGAACTGCCATGTGATGGCGCCGCAGTACGCGACATGGCAGCATGGCAGTCACGGCCGTGTGGCAACATGCAACGACTGCCACGTGCCGCAGGATAACATCGTCCGGACCTATGCATTTAAAGCCCAGGACGGATTGCGTCACGCGACGATGTTCACCCTGCGGCTCGAGCCGCAAGTGATACAGATCAAGGAGGCCGGGGCCGACGCCGTGCAGGAGAATTGCAAGCGGTGCCACGATAAGCTTCTGCACACGGTTTCGCTCACCTCCATGACGGGACACGATGCCCGCGCAGGAGAGGGTGTGTACTGCTGGCACTGCCATCGCGAGGTGCCGCACGGCCGCGTCAACAGTCTTGCGTCCACACCGTACGCGCGTGTGCCGATTCCCACGACGATCGTTCCGGAATGGCTCGAAAAAGATGTGCGCACATCGTCCTCCCCCGTGCGTTGACGCGGCGGACCGACGGCACAGGGTCAGCATTTTCATTCACGCATACAGACACCATAATCCCACACACCTATGAAACGTCGCATCATGGATCTGATTCAGGAAAAGCCCTGGCTTGGCTGGGCCATTTTCCTCGCCACCGTCATCGTGGTATTTCTTGTGGGCTTGTTCGGCGCCTCCATCATGGAGAGGCGCGGCGAAGCCCAGCTCGCATACCAGATGGTCAAACCGATCAACGACTGGGAGCCGCGCAATGAGGTCTGGGGCGAGAACTTCCCGCGCGAGTACGAAACGTATTCCGCCACGGCCGACACGAGCTTCGCGAGCAAACACGGAGGATCCGCCAAGATCGATTATCTCGAGAAGTATCCGAACCTCGTGATCCTCTGGGCCGGCTACGCGTTCTCACGCGATTACAACCAGGGGCGCGGCCACTATCACGCGATCGAAGACATACGGAACACGCTGCGCACCGGTGTGCCCCAGCCGGGCACCTGCTGGTCGTGCAAGAGCACCGACGTGCCCCGCGTGATCGAACAGCGTGGCGCGGCGGACTTCTACAAGGACAAGTGGGCAAATCTCGGAAGCGAGATTGTGAACAACATCGGATGCCAGGACTGTCACGACCCCAAGTCGATGAATCTCCGCATCACACGCCCCGCGCTCATCGAGGCATATCAGCGCATGGGCAAGGATATCACCAAGGCCACGCATCAGGAGATGCGTTCGCTCGTGTGTGCACAGTGTCACGTCGAATACTACTTCAAAGGCAAGGAGGAGAAGTATCTCACCTTCCCGTGGGACAACGGGTTCTCCGCCGAGGACATGGAGAAGTATTACGACGGCGTGGAGCACAAGGACTTCGAGCACAAACTCAGCAAAACGCCGATCCTCAAGGCGCAGCATCCCGACTTCGAATTGTACATGACCGGCATCCACGCGCAGCGCGGAGTGTCGTGCGCCGACTGCCACATGCCATACCGCAGCGAGGGCGGCGTAAAGTTCACAGATCACAAGATTCAGAGCCCGCTGTACAATATCGCCAACTCGTGCCAGGTGTGTCATCGTGAAAGCGAACAGAACCTGATTAATAACGTCCACGACCGCCAGGACAAGATCGAGGAATTGCGCGGATCAGCCGAGAGTGCGATAGCCCGCGCGCACATCGAAGCCAAGGCCGCATGGGACGCCGGAGCGACGGACGCGGAAATGAAGCCCGTGCTCGCGCTGATCCGTCAGGCGCAGTGGCGCTGGGACTATGTCGCCGCCGCCAACGGCGTGGGCTTCCACTCGCCCGTCGAATCCGGCCGTCTGCTCGGCGCGTCGATCGACCGTGCGCAGGAGGCGCGCGTGCAGCTCAGCCGTGTGCTTGCAAAACATGGTGTCACGGGTCCCGTCGTCCTGCCCGATATCAGCACCAAGGCAAAGGCGCAGGCGTACATCGGACTCGACATGCCGAAACTCATTGCCGAAAAAACTGAATTCAAGAACACCGTATTGCCCGAATGGGACAAGAAGGCGGCCGCACGCCAGGCGGCGATGCCCAAGGAAAAAAAGTAACCTATACCATGAGTGAACTGATCGACAACACCGCACAAAAAAAACAGCAGCTCAAGGAACTGATCCGCGAGCTGCACAAAACAAACGACACTGCGGATGTGAAAGCGCGCGTGTCGGAAATGCTCGGCGAGGTCCCCTACGGACTTGTCGTGGAAGTGGAGCAGGAATTGATGAACGAGGGCCTGCCCCACGAAGAGGTAATCAACCTCTGCGACATGCACGGCGAAGTGCTCAAGGGCAACATATCGCTGGCAGGCATGAAGGACGTCGCCCCGGGCCATCCGGTGCATACCTTCATGGAGGAAAACCGCGCGCTGGAAGGCGAGATCGACGCGCTCCGCCCACTGCTGGCCGAACTCGACTCGGTGACCGAGCAGAACGCGCTCGCCGATGCGATCAACACCATCCGACCGGTATTCAACCGGCTCATGGGTGTGGACACACACTACCGACGCAAGGAGAATCTTGTCTTCCCGTACCTCGAGAAATACGGAGTGACAGGCCCACCCACGGTCATGTGGGCGAAACATGACCAGATTCGCGATCAGCTCCGCGCCGCGTCGGAGGTGCTCGCGCAGGCCGGAGAGCTGACGGTGGACGAAGTATTCACCGTGTCGGAGTTGGTTCTGAAGCCCGCGATCAAAGGCATTCAGGAAATGGTGTTCAAGGAGGAACAGATACTTTTCCCGATGTGTCTCGACCGGCTGACCGATGTGGAATGGTTCGAAATTGCGCGGCAGAGTCCCGAAATCGGATTCTGCCTCGTTGATCCGCGCGACGAATGGAAACCCGACCTGGGTGAAGGAGTCGTGCCCGCGGGTCCGGTCGGCGAACGTATACAGATGCCGAGCGGAAGCTTTTCGCTGCCGGAACTGACCGCCGTATTGAACACACTGCCGGTGGATCTTACCTGGGTAGATAAGGATGACACAGTCCGATATTTCACGCAGGGCCGGGAGCGCATTTTCGACCGGAACCGGGCAATACTCGGGAGGAAGGTGCAGTTCTGCCATCCCCCGTCGAGCGTCCATGTTGTTCAGAAAATTCTCGACGATTTCCGGAGCGGGACGCAGGACCGCGCCGCCTTTTGGATCACCCTTGGCGGCAAGTTCATCCACATCGAATATTTCGCGGTGCGCGGCATCGACGGCGAGTATCTCGGCACGCTGGAAGTGAGCCAGGATCTGACAGCAAAACGCGCGCTCACGGGCGAGCAGCGTATTCTCGACTACGTTTCCTGAGCCGGTGCAATGATGACACACACACTGAGGAAGGGAAGCCCGACATGCACATAATGCCGGAAACAAACATCGCCGCGCTGCTCGAAGTATACCCGCAGCTCGAAGAAGCGTTGCTCGCGCATTCGCCGGCGTTTGCGACACCGCGAAACGCCGTATTGCGCAGCGCGATCGCAAAGGTCACCACGATTGCACAACTGGCGGCTCTCGACAAAACGACGCCGGGCGCGCTCGTGAATCTGCTCCGCGAACGCGTGGGCCAGAACGAGACGCGCGATGCCGCGGCGCAGGACGGCGCGCATGACGGCACGCCCTCGTGGGTTGTGTCCGCGACAGTGCTGGTGCGTTACGACGCGCGCGAGGATCTGGCCGCCGGGGTACATCCCGCGCAGCGAGTGATGCGGGAACTTTCGGAACTTCCGGCGGGCGGCGTGTATCAACTCGTCACGCCCTTCCGGCCGGGTCCACTCATCGACATGGCGCATGGCCGCGGGTACGAATCGTGGACGCGCAAGGACGCCGAGGGCGCAGTCATCACATTTTTCTCGGTCGCCGGGGCTTGACACGCGCCGGAATAAACAATCTCCGGTCGGCAGCCCGGTACAGAAAGGACATTGCCACACCCCACATACCTCAATCCCCATCACGGTGCATCATGAAAAAGTACCTCTCTCTCCTCGCGGCAATGCTTGTCTTCGCGGTGGTCCCGATGACCGCGCAGCAATGCGTCACGTGTCACAAAATGAAAACGCCACAGATCGTCAGCGACTGGCAGCTCAGCAAACATGCGCAGAACTCGATCGGCTGCGACGACTGCCACGGCGACAAACACAACGGACCGTCCAATGTGAAGGAGGCCCGCATCCCGACCCCGGAAACATGCAAGACCTGCCACGCGGATCAGGTCGCGCAGTACCGAAAAGGCAAACACTCGATTGCGTGGGCGTCGATGAAAGCAATGCCCACGGCGCATTTCCAGCCGATGGCGATGACCGTTGGCATGAAAGGATGCGGCGGCTGCCACAAGATCGGTGAAAAGAGTGAAGCCGACATCACCGAACTCAAAAAGACGAGCCCCGGTTTCGGCACTGCCGCCTGTGACGCGTGCCACACGCGGCACACATTTTCCACGACCGAGGCACGGCAGCCGCAGGCATGTCAGACCTGCCACACGGGCTTCGACCACGCGCAGTGGGAGATGTACTCGGGTTCCAAACACGGTGTGCGGTATCTCCTGAAACAGAACAAGACCCTGCCCGAGGGCACGGCCGCTCCGACCTGTCAGGACTGTCACATGCAGGAGGGCAATCATGAAGTACGCACGGCCTGGGGCTTCCTCGCGGTGAGACTTCCCATGCCCGATGATGCGCAGTGGACAGCCGACCGCGCCACGATTCTCCAGGCGCTCGGCGTGCTCGATCCTTCCGGCAAACCCACCGCGCGGCTCGATGTGGTCAAGGCCGCCGATGTGGCGCGCCTCACACAGGAATCGTGGCAAACAGAGCGCGACAAGATGCAGCGCACCTGCAACAAGTGTCACGCATCCGAGTTTGCGAAGGGCGAACTCGCGAAGGGCGACGACATGATCCGCGAAGCCGATCACGTCATGGCCGAGGCCATACGCATCGTGGCCGCTCTGTACAAGGACGGCGTCCTCGCCAAGCCGAAAAACTACAACTTTGATTTCCCGGATCTGCTCACATTCCACGATGCCCCGACCGTCATCGAACAGAAACTGTTTGTGATGTTCCTCGAGCATCGCATGCGCGCCTTCCAGGGCACCTTCCATGCGAACCCCGACTATGCGCTTTGGTATGGATGGAGCGAACTCCAGCGAGATCTGACCGAAATACGCACCATCGCGGCGGATCTTCGGGAGAAGGCGAAGAAATAGGGCGTTCACAACGCAGTATTCAAGCGCAAACATACGGGGGCGGGAACACCGCTCCCGTTTTTTATGCAGGGCACAAAGCGGGGCGGACGCACGTACTAGTCGACGCCGGGCGTGGCTAGGAGATCGAGGCGGGTCGGAGTAAGTTGGCGGAAAACGAACCTGTCAACGGAGGAGGTCACAATGGCGCGAAATATCGTGGGGATGATACTGGTGCTGGCCTGCTTGGCGGGATGCGGCGGCAATTACGCTCCGCTCGACACTGTCCAATCCGTCGACCTGCAACGGTACACCGGGTTGTGGAACGAGATCGCCTCGAAGCCGGTGAGTCAGCAGGAAGGATGCCGCTGCACGACGGCCGAGTACTCGATCCGCGAGGACGGCGACATCCGCGTCGTGAACACCTGCCGGAAGGGTGGGGAAATCAGCCAGGCGGAAGGCAAGGCCTTCATCGTCCCGAACACGAACAACACAAAACTGCGAGTGCAGTTTTTCTGGCCTTTCCGCGGAGACTACTGGATACTCGATCTCGCGGACGATTATTCCTACGCGGTTGTGGGCCTTCCGAGCCGCAAGTACTTCTGGATATTGTCGCGGACACCCCGGATGCATCCCGACACCTTGCGCATGCTCACCGACCGGCTCGCCGCGCGCGGCTTCGACACGGCCACCATGCAAGTTACCACCCACGATTGCGACGGTTTGAAATCCAATTAGTTCTGCGTACATTGCGGTTCTCTTGCCGTCGTAGCTCAGTTGGTTAGAGCGCCAGATTGTGGATCTGGAGGTCATAGGTTCGATCCCTATCGACGGTACCACACCCCTGACGGGGCCGCATCCTCCCACTTCGAGTCCATCCTGAGGATACCCATGGCGAATCGAGGCACTCTTCCACGCACGGTGCGTGGTTTCCGCGACGTGAGCCCGAATCTGAACGAACTGCGGTGGAGGATCATCAACGCCGCATCGGCCGTGTACCGCAGCTACGGCTTCGAGCACTGGGACACGCCCGTGGTGGAGTACGCCGAATGTCTCGGCAAGTATCTGCCCGATTCCGACACGATAGACCAGGGCGTCTATTCATTCAGGAATCCGGAGCGCGAACCCATCCTCGACACCGACGGGCGGGAACTGCGCGACAACGACAACAACGTGCTGTTGGAGAATCACTTCCTGTCGCTGCGCTACGACCTCACCGCGCCGCTCGCGCGAAAATACGCAAGCGACCTGTGGGACGACCGTCACACGGCGAAGGACCGCAAAGTCGGCATGCCGCTGTTCCGCCGTTTCCAGTACGGACCCGTGTACCGCTTCGAGGCGAAACTCGACCCGGGACGGTTCCGCGAATTCTGGCAGCTCGATTTCGACACGGTCGGTGTTGCCGACATCACGTGTGATGCCGAGGTGTGCTGCATCCTGAGCGACGCGCTCGAGGCAATCGGTCTCGCACGCGGCACCTATGAAGTGCGTGTCAACAACCGCAAGTTACACGCGGGTCTTTTCCAAAAACTGGGTCTGGAAGAGCAGGGCATTGGCGGCGACATCATGCGCGTGCTCGACAAGTACGACAAGATCGGTCGCGACGGCATCGCCGGCGAACTCGGACCCGGCCGCACGGATTCATCGGGCGCCCGCATTCCCGGACTTGCGCTCCCCGATTCCGCGATAGCATCACTGCTCGACTACGTGGAACTCTCGTCGGTCGAAGGCGACAGATCCACCATGCTCGCGCGGCTCGAGCCGCTGCTCGGCCAGACTCCAGCGGGCAGGGAAGGCCTCGATGAACTGATCCTGATTCACCAGACGCTCGCGGGACTTGGCTACGGCGACGACCGTGTGCGTTTTGATCCGTCCATCGCGCGCGGGCTCGCCTATTACACCGGGCCGGTATTCGAAGCGGTGTCGACGCTCGAAGTGCGCGACGAATCGGGATTGCTCAGGCGCTTTGGCGCGATCAGCGGCGGAGGCCGCTACGACAATCTCGTCGAAAAACTTCTGCATGTGCCCGTGCCGGCCACGGGCGCATCGATCGGCGTCGACCGACTCGCGGAGTTGTTATCGCTGCAGGGCGAGGGCAAAGGCATGCGCGGCCCGGTGCTGGTGACGGTGATGGACAGGCCGCGTATGGCCGAGTATCAGGCGCTTGCGCAACAGCTTCGCGCGGCGGGCATCGAGACGGAAGTGTATTACGGCGGTGAGAAGCGCCTGAAGGGCCAGTTCGCCTATGCAGATGCGCGCGGCTGTCCCGTAGCCATCATTGCCGGCGGGAATGAATTCGAGAAGGGGACCGTATCGATAAAGGATCTCTACCTCGGAAAAGAATACGCAAAGAACGCCGAGAACCGGGAAACCTGGCTCGCGGCGAATCCGGCGCAGGTGGAAGTGACCGTGACCGACATGGTCGAAACAGTCAAGGGGATGCTCGCACGATCATGATCGTCGCTCACGACAGAAGGTACACGCTCGACGACGTACTCGCGGTTGTACGCGGCGAGAAGGTGGAGCTTGCGGCGGAGACTGCCGCGATGCTCGAGACACGCCGCGCCCAGGTGGTACGGTACGTACGCGAACACCGCGCCCCGTCGTATGGATTCAACCGCGGCTTCGGTCACAATGTGGATCAACGCGTCGACGGCGAAGAACGAATCAAATTGCTGCAGGAGAACCTGATCCGTTCACATGCGGCGGGCATGGGGCCGCTCGTACCGCGGGACATCGTCCGCGCTGTGCTTTTTGTGCGCGCACTGTCGTTGACACGCGGCGCCAGCGCCGTGCGGCCGTTGATCGTCGAAACACTTCTCGAAATGCTCAACCGCGGGGTGACACCGTGTATCCCCTGGTACGGCTCGGTGGGTGCCAGCGGCGATCTTGCTCCGTTATCCCACGTCGCCCTCGTGATGATAGCAACAGATACACGCGACGGCGAGGCGTGGTACGGAGACGACGAAACGCCGATCCCCGCGTGTGAAGCCATGCGTCGCGCCGGCATCGAACCCGTGCAGCTTGAGATGAAGGAAGGCCTCGCGCTGAACAACGGAACGACGTTCAGCACCGGCGCGGGGATATTCGCCTACGACCGCATGTGCACGCTGATCAAAACCGCCTCGATCGCGACAGCGATGAGCACGCAGGTCATGCTCGGATCCGACCGGCCGTTCCGCGACGATCTGCTCGCGCTCCGCCCGCACGAGGGCGCGCGCACCATCGCCCGCTGGGTGCGGCAGTTGATGGACGGCTCGCCGATCCGCGAGACACACCGCGGCTTCGACATCGACGGCGAGGTGCAGGATCCGTACAATCTTCGATGCGCCCCACAGATACTCGGCACATGCCACGACCTGCTCGAGGAGGCACGCGCAACATTCGAAATCGAACTGAACAGCGCCACCGACAATCCGCTCATCCTTCCGCAACACGATCCTTTGACCGGAGCGGAGTCGTGGACCGACATCGTTTCGGGAGGCAATTTTCACGCGATGCCCGTCGCCGTGAAGCTGTACAATCTGATGCAGGCGGCCGCCATCATGGCCAAACTCTCGAACACCCGCTGCGCGCGGTATGTGGACGGGAAAAAGAACAAGGGCCTGAACGAGGACGTCAAGTGGCGCGACGAATGGCGTGACGACGATGCGCTGCTCGACGCCGTATCGTCGGGTATGATGATTCCCGAATACGCATCCGCGGCCCTGGCGAACCATATCTGGGGCGCGGCCATGCCGTCGCATCTGTTCTCGATCGCGACGGACGCGGGTCAGGAAGATCATGTGAGCATGGCGGCCGGACTCGCGGCCCGGCTGTGGGACACACTTCCACGCCTTGCAGACATTCTTGCAATCGAGCTCGCCTTTGCCGCCCAGGCCGCAGAGTCGCGACGACAGGCCGAGGCCGTTCCGACAAAGATATCCCTGTTCCTCGACGAGGAGGATGATCACGAGGAGCCGCTGCCTGATTCTGATGCCGCCGAGCGTTCTATCCGCGCCGAAGAGCGAGCAGAGCTGCGCGCTCTCAAGGAGGTGCTGGAACAACGCGCCACCGAGGTCATGAACAGGCGGCTTGCCGTATCCCGTGATGAGGACGCGGAGCAGCGAGCTGCGGGGCCGCGCGTCGTCCGTGTGGAACTCGCCGCGCGCCACCGCATCGATCCCGACGCGCGTGTCCTGAGTCCAGTGTGCGAACGTGTACGCGCGCGTATACTCGAGGTCTTCCCGGCCGTGACCGAGGACCGGTACATGTCGCGCGAGCTGCGAGAGCTGTCACGCCTTGTGCTCGAGGGGGGCGTGGCCGGCGTCGCCGCCGACGCGCTCGTTTGATGCAGGCACTCCGTGCCGACTATTTCGCCGCGATCTCGAACAGACGCACCGTAACCGGCGCCCCGCGTCCTTCAAGCGCGGGTGAGGGGAAGCTGCGACTCCATACCTCGCGGTAGCGCACACCTGCGGCCGCCATGTGTTTCTCGACATACCGGTCTTCCGTGCCGAGACTCTCGATGACAAAGCGTGTTGATGTGGTGGAGAAGATGTTAGACAGCTCGAGGTTTTGCAGCCATGGCGATGCGAGTCCCGCAGCGTCGACGATACGGATATCAGGGCGCCGCTCGAGCGATATCACACCGATGTCCATATAGACGAGCACACTGTCGTTGTGAAACGCGCGCCGGTTCAACTCTCCGGCGCAGGCGCGCATCGCCTCCACATATCCACTGCGCATCGTGCGCAACACCGGTCCCGTCGTGGACACGTGCAGCCAGAGAGCGGCCGCGAATTGTACACCCGCCACGCACAGCACGAGTCGCGTCCAGAGACGCTGATTCGCGAACTGCGAGGTAAGCGCCACCAGTGAGGGTGCAGAAATCAGAAAGGGGAGCGTATAGCGGCCCGCGCTCTGCAGTGAGGGGAGTTTCAGAGAATAGAACACGCATCCTGCAAGGGGGAAAAGCAACAGCGGCAGCACGAGGCGCAGCCGCTCGCGCGTGGCGGCGTTGCTTCGTCGCCACAACAACACCGGCACCACAGACGCACACAGCGCCGCTCCGCCATATCCCGTGGTTATGACGGATCCGAGCTGCGTCCAGACGCGTGTATTGATCCAAAGGACACCGTACTCCGATTTGGCAAAGAACGTGGAGGGCAGGACGTCGCCGAAGTTCATAAAAAGCGCGAGACCCGCTGCAAGAAGCACAAACGCCGCGCCCGAGGCGAGCGCGGCAACCCGCGTCCTGACATGCGGCCGTTTCGCCGTGATAATACCTGCACAAAGGACGGGGATCAGCAGACCCGCTTCGGGGCGCAACAAAACAAGCAGTCCACAGGCGGAACCAAGCAGAAGCCAGCCCGCCGCCGCCGGATGCTTCGTTCTTTCGACAAGAAAGTAGTACAAGCAGAGCACCCATATCACAGCGGCCGCAGCAAACGACGCCTCGATAAATGCGCCACTCCATCGCCAGAGGTGCAGGTTCGCCGCTGTCAGGGCCCCCGCGGCGAGGGGTACGATGCTTCCGCGTGCGCCTAGCAGCCGGGTGAGAGTGTACACTCCGGCAATGGCAGCCATTCCCGCGAGCAGGGACAGAGCCATGCCGATTTCCATATACGCATGTGTGCACGCGCGGAGGCAGACAAATCCCGCGGTAAAGAGGGGACTCGTGGTCATGAAGACGCGGTCGCCCGCATTGACGCCCCAGCCCGCACCTTCGTGAATGTTCTCGATAATTGCGGCATGGATGAACGCATCGTCCGTTCCGGGGTAATCGGGCGCAACAATCCAGCGAAGTATCGCGGGACTGCAGCAGAGCAGCACCAGAACCGCATTGTATAAAATGCGTGATGACGAGAAAGGCGGTTTCACTTTCGGGATACGGGCGGATTGATGCGGAAAGCCGTTCAAAGCAGCGTTGCCGGCGAATTTTTCGGGAACGGCCGTACGTCGAAACGGGTTGGCGCGTGACGCGCGGCAGGCACTGTGTGCGCAACGCGCCAATATCCGCCGTTCGGGCCGGAAAACAAACCTGGAAGAGCACCGACATACCGTTCTTGTTTTCCTTGACCCTTTTCCCTAGATTTACTTGCTTGAGTGTTCTGTGACAGTGAAACAGACAGATTACCATATTCCCATCCGTATCTCGGGTCTGGCCGATGGCGAACATACGTTCGACATTACGGCTCGTCCTGACGAGATTGGTCTGCCCGCCGAGTACAACGAGGAAGTCGTCGTACATGCGGTGATGGACAAAACACATGCGCAGCTCATACTGCGCGTCGCACTCTCTTCAGGCGCAACGTTCCCGTGCGACCGTTGTCTCGAGCCGGTCCGGATTCCCTTTGCCGGTGAATTTTCTCTTTTCTACGCACGCGAATTATCGTCCGCCCGCGAATTGGACGAAGAAGACGTGCGCATTATCGATCCAAACCAGCCCGTAATCGACATATCGGCCGATGTGCGAGACTTCGCACTGCTCGCGATACCGATGCGCCGCATTCACGAAGAGGATGCGGACGGGAATCCGAGCTGCCCTGTCACGATACCGGAGGAGCATCTGGATTCGGGGGCAGACAAGATCGATCCCCGCTGGGAAGCCCTGCAAAAACTTCGAAACGAAACGACATAACGCAACCATACACCAAGGATCCAACACCATGCCGAATCCAACCCATCGCCACTCGAAGACGCGTTCGCGGAAACGCCGCACGCATTACAAGGCAGAGGCCCCCTCAGTGAGCACCTGCTCGAATTGCGGCGAGGCGAAACTCCAGCACCGCGTGTGTCCGAACTGCGGATACTACAACGGCCGTTCCATCGTTTCACCCAAGGCCTAAGGTTTCGCGCGCAATTACCGCATAGGGCGCGGCTTCAACGCCGCGCGTGTTGCGGTTGATGCGCCGGATACATCCCGCGTGAGCGTTTCTCCGGTCAAGATTGCCGTCGACGCCATGGGCGGCGACTTCGCGCCCGAAGCGGCCGTGCGCGGCGCGCTCGAATGCGTCGCCGATCCGCGCTGCGATTTCGGCGTCGTACTTTTTGGCGACGAGCAACGTATCCAGCCCTTCCTTCCCGCCGGTCCTCTTCCCGAAGGGATAACCGTTGTACACACACGGGAAACGATCGGAATGGGGGAGAGCGCCACTACAGCCCTGAAGAGCAAGCGCGATTCCTCGATCGTGCGTGCTCTTGAAGCGCACAAGGCCGGGGAAGTTCATGGTTTCATCAGCGCGGGGAATACCGGCGCTGTCATGGCCGCGTCCACTCTGATTCTCGGGCGGCTGCCCGGTGTTGCACGTCCGACCATTGGGACGTTCCTTCCTTCGCAGAAGGGCTGGACACTTGTCATCGACGCGGGCGCCAACGTCGATTCCAAACCGCATCATCTTGCACAATTCGGTGTCATGGGCGCCGTGTTGACGGAACTGCTGCGCGGAGTCGAGAACCCGAGCGTCGGGCTCCTCAACGTGGGCGAGGAGGAGGGCAAGGGCAACGAAGCGACTATCGAGGCCTACAAGCTGCTGAAGAATGCTCCGCTGCGTTTCGCCGGCAACGTCGAAGGACGAGACATTCTCAAAGGCACGGTGGACGTAGTCGTCTGCGACGGATTCACAGGCAACATCATTCTCAAGTTTGCCGAATCGATTCCCGGATTCCTGAAGGCGAAGTTCACAGAACTCGCCCAACGGGGACTCGTCGCGAAGCTCTCGCTGGGACTGCTGCGCAGCCCCATGCGCGCCATGATGAAGGAGTGGGATTATCAGGAACACGGTGGCGTGCCGCTGCTCGGAGTGAACGGTGTGAGCATCATCGGGCATGGCAGTTCGTCTCCCCGCGCCATCAAACACATGATTCTCAAAGCCAAAGAAATGATTGACCGGCGCGTGAACGAGCGCATCGCTGAGGCAATGGCGACGCTCCCTCCCGCTGCCTAACCAACACGCACATAGAAAGACCATATGAAGACCGTCAACATCACCGCCATCGGCCATTACGCGCCCGATACTGTTTACGACAACGCGCATTTTGTGTCGTATCTCGATACCACCGACGAGTGGATACTGTCGCGCACAGGCATCCGCGAACGGCGCGCCCTTCTCGACGGCGCTACATCAGATCTCGGCGCCGAGGCCGCCCGTCGCGCCCTCGCAATGCGCGGGATCGGTCCGGAAGAAGTGGACCTGATCGTCGTCGCGACCGTCACACCCGACATGTTCTTCCCCAGCACGGCCGCTCTGATCCAGAACAAAATCGGAGCAAAAAACGCGTGGGGTTTCGACCTCAGCGGCGCCTGCTCGGGATTCCTCTATGCCCTCGCAACGGGATCGCAGTTTATTCAGGCGGGCACGTACAAAAAGGTGCTGGTGATCGGCGCGGATAAAATGACCGCCATCGCCGATAGAAACGATCGCAATACCGTTATCCTGTTTGGAGACGGCGGTGCGGCAGTGCTGCTCGAGCCGGGCGACGAACCGGGCTATGGCATCGTTGACTGGGTGAATTATATGGACGGGAGCGGCGAGGACGCGCTGCACATGAAGGGCGGCGGAAGCCGCAATCCCGCGACGCACGAAACGGTGGACAAGGGCTGGCATTACATCTACCAGGACGGAAAGGCCGTTTTCAAAGTCGCAGTCGTGGGCATGGCCGACGTCTCGGTCGAAATCATGAAACGGAACAACCTCTCCAGCGAAGACGTCGCGTGGCTGGTGCCGCATCAGGCGAACATGCGCATCATTCAGGCCACTGCCGAGCGCATGGGCATCGGTATGGACAAGGTGATGGTGAATATCGACCGATACGGAAACACCACCGCAGCAACGATCCCAAGCTGTCTGGCCGAATACTACGGCAACGGTTCACTCAAGCGTGGTGACCGCCTCGTTCTCGCTGCCTTCGGCGCGGGGTACACCTGGGGCGGCGCATACGTCCGCTGGTCGATCTAAGGGGCGTACGATGAAGACCGCGTTTCTATTCCCCGGACAGGCGTCACAATTTGTGGGCATGGCGAAGGATCTTGTCGAAGCGTATCCCGCAGCCCGCGAGCTCTTTAACATCGCAAACGACATCATGGGCGACGATCTCTCGCGGATTTGCTTCGAGGGTCCGGAAGACGTGCTCAAGCAGACCAAGTACACGCAGCCGGCGATTTTCACACATAGCGTCGTGGTGACGCGTCTGCTCGGCGCGAAGGCCGACGCCGCGGCCGGTCATTCACTCGGCGAATATTCGGCGCTTGTCGCCGCCGGTGCTCTTACCTTCGAGGACGGGCTCCGTCTCGTGAAGAGGCGTGGTGAACTCATGCAGGAAGCCGGTGTGCGGTCGCCCGGCGCGATGGCTGCAGTCATCGGCGCGGAACCCGAACTTGTGGAACAGTGTTGCACGGAAGCCGCGGCCGCGGGTATTGTTCAGACTGCCAACTTCAATTCGCCAGGCCAGATCGTCATTTCGGGCAGTGTCGAAGGAGTCGACAAGGCGATCGAGCTTCTCAAGGCGCGGGGTGTCCGGCTGGCAAAGAAGCTCCCGGTCAGCGGAGCGTTCCATTCCCCGCTGATGCAGTTTGCACAGGACGAAATCGGGGAAACGCTCGCGGCCACGCCCGTCAGTGATCCCACTTTCCCGGTGTATACCAACGTTACGGGCGAAGCGGTACACGATGCGGCCACTGTGCGCGAAATGCTCTTCCGACAGATCACGAGTCCGGTGCTGTGGGAGGCAAGCATGCGTAACATGCTGCGCGACGGCGTGACCCATTTCCGTGAAGTGGGTCCGGGCAACGTTCTTCAGGGGCTGTTGAAGCGCATTGAACCCGACGCCGAGTGCCTGTGCATCGGCACAGCCGCCGATCTGCATTAAACCGACGTCATCTGCAAGAGGAGAGCCACATGCTTCCGTTCGAAAATAAAATCGCACTGATCACCGGCGGCGCGCGTGGCATCGGCCGCGAAATAGCGAGGGAATTTGCCGTTCAAGGCGCAAACATCGTGATCTTCGACCGCGCCTTCCCGCCGGATTTCGAGACGTTTCTCGCCGAAGTGCAGGCCATGGGCCGCACGGCGGAGGGCCGCGCGGTGGATATCACCGACGCCGCTGCTGTTGACGCCGCGGTCGATGCAGTCGCGGCATCACTTGGCCGCATCGACGTGCTCATCAACAATGCGGGCATTACGCGCGACAAGCTGCTCATGCGCATGACCGACGACGACTGGGACGCCGTGCTCACCGTGAACCTGAAGGGCGCATTTCTCATGACACGCGCGGCCTCGCGTATCATGATGCGCCAGCGTTTCGGCCGCATTGTGAACATCAGTTCCGTCGTCGGCGTGATGGGCAATGCCGGGCAGTCGAATTATTCCGCATCGAAGGCGGGCCTGATCGGGTTCACGAAATCGATCGCGAAGGAACTCGCAGGCCGCAACATCACCGTCAACGCCATCGCCCCCGGATACATCGAAACCGAGATGACCGCGGTGCTCAGCGAGGAGCAGCGCGCAGCGTTTATGACTGTTATCCCGCTCAAACGAGGCGGGACACCCGCCGATGTCGCGGGAGCCGCCGCATTCCTCGCTTCCGAAAAATCTGCGTATATTACTGGACAGGTCCTTTGCGTCGATGGCGGCATGGTGATGTAAGGGCCTCACATCGCTCGTTCTCTCAAAACACATACTTTTCTGTCCCACCCTTCAATCGGAGTTTTCCCATGTCCGAAGAGCTCGTCCAAAAAGTCAAACAGATCATCGTCAGCAAACTCGGCGTCGAAGAGAGCCAGATCACAGAGAGCGCGTCGTTCACGAACGACCTCGGCGCGGACTCCCTCGACACAGTGGAACTGGTGATGGAACTCGAGAAGGCATTCAATCTCACCATCGCGGATGAGGATGCCGAAAAGATCACCACCGTCGGCGACGCCGTCAAATACATCACCACCCACGTGTCCTGATTCGAGATGCGGCCGGCGTTCGCGCGGCCGCACCCCACTCCGCTCCGGCAAGGACCCGGGGCACCACACCATTTGGAGGTTGTACATGAAGAAGCGCCGCGTCGTTATTACGGGCATGGGAACCATCAATCCCCTGGGCAACACCGTTGAGGAGTATTGGAACAATCTCCTCGCCGGCGCCAGTGGAGTCGGGCCCATCACTCGATTCGACACGTCCGCCTACCGCACCAACATCGCCGCCGAAGTGAAGAACTTCGATCCGACGACGTTTTTCGACCGCAAGATGGCGCAGCGGATGGATCCGTTCACACATTACGCAGTAGCGTCCGCCGTTCAGGCGGTTGCGTCCGCCGGTCTTGACACAGGAGGCGTCGACAAGGATCGCGCCGGCGTCGTGGTCGGGTCCGGTATCGGAGGAATGTGGACTAATTTCCAGCAGCAGAAGCTCTTTCACGAGAGTGGTCCGCGCCAGATCAGCCCGTTTTTCGTCCCGATGCTGATCACCGACATCGCGGCCGGATACATTTCGATCATGTTCGGATATAAAGGTCCGAATTACGGCACGGTCTCGGCCTGTGCCACCGCCTCGCACGCGATTGGTGATGCGTACATGCTCATCGAGCGCGACATGGCCGACGTCATGGTCACGGGCGGCGCCGAAGCGGCGATCACCCCGATGGGCCTCGGCGGGTTCGGCGCAATGCGGGCTCTGTCGACACGCAACGACGATCCTGCGACCGCGAGCCGTCCCTTCGACAAGGACCGTGACGGTTTTGTCATGGGCGAGGGCTCGGGCATCGTGATCCTCGAGGAACTCGAACACGCGCTCGCGCGCGGCGCCAACATCATCTGCGAGTTGTGCGGCATCGGTTTCACCGGCGACGCATACCACATCACGGAACCGGCTCCGGGCGGCGAAGGCGCCGTGCGTTCGATGAAGCTGGCAATAAAGGACGCCGGCATGCAGCCCGAGGAAATCGATCTCGTGAACGCGCATGGCACGTCGACACCGTATAACGACAGGAACGAGACGGCCGCCATCAAGTCGGTCTTCGGCAGCCACGCGTCGAAGTTGAAGGTCAACTCCACCAAATCTATGATCGGTCACCTGCTTGGCGCCGCCGGCGGTGTCGAGGTTATCGCCACAGCGCTCATGGTGCAGCAGAACAAAGTGCATGCGACGCTCAATCAGATCACACCCGATCCGGACTGCGATCTCGATTACGTGCCCGGCGCCGCCATCGACCATGTGGTGAACGCGGCCGTCACAAACACCTTCGGCTTCGGCGGACACAACACGTCGATAGTCCTCAAGAAGTACAACGGCGCATGAGGGGTTGACCACCTTCCTGTATGTTCCGCCTGCTGAAGATCCTCCTCGCACCACGCAGCACCTCGCGAAAAACACCTGTTGTCCCGCCCTCGCAACAGGAGGAGGAAGGACGCGTTGCGCTGACCGCGACTGTCGATTTCGACAGCGCGGAATTTACACGCCGCACCGGGTACCATGTGCGGCACGAGAAGTATTTCATCCAGGCGATCGTCCACCGGTCGTATCTGCAGTTGTGCCCGCCGAGCATCACAAAGTCGAACGAGCGCATGGAATTTCTCGGCGATGCGATTCTGAATCTCGTGGTGGCCGAGCATCTCTACAACCTCTTTCCCGATGCGGAGGAAGGGGAACTGTCGAAACTCCGGGCGCGTGTTGTCAGCAGGACGGCGCTCTCGGAGTGCGCGCGTCGGCTCGAGTTCGAGGACTTCCTCCTCATGAGTCCGAGCGCGCATCAATCGATCCGCTCCGGAAGCGACTCGATTCTGGTGGATGCCGTTGAAGCGTTTGTCGCCGCCATTTATCTCGACGGCGGCTACAAGGCGGCAAAGACGTTCATCGAGGATCAGCTTCTCTCGCAGTTCCCAAGCTCGCGCCTCACAACCGACGACAACTACAAAAGCCGTCTGCTCGAATTCGCGCAGGCCCGCGGCATGGGCATTCCCCGCTACGTGACCATCGACGAGAGCGGGCCCGATCACAGCCCCATTTTTACCGTTGAAGTGCAGGTAAACGGCGTCCCTGTCGGCATAGGCGCCGGTGGCAGCAAGAAAGCGGCGGAACAAAAGGCCGCGGCCAAGGCCCTTGAATTTCTCACCGTCCCTGAAGCGCCAGGCGCTTCATAGCACCGCATCCCGCACACATCCATCCCCGTCATCCCCGTACAGCACCTGCCCGGACCATGGCCCCGAAGCCAGGGCACCGGGAGCCCTCTTCACCAACCCGAAAGCCCGCCATGAATACGACCCGCATCATCGATGAAACGTTTGACGTGCGCCATCTCGGTCCCAGCGTGCAGGAAGAGCGCGACATGCTCGCCCTGCTGGGTGTGCCGAACCTCGACGCGCTGATCGAGGAAACAGTACCGCAGAGCATTCGCCTCGGCGATCCGCTCCCCCTCTCCGAAGGATTGAGCGAGCAGGAACTGCTGCACGAACTCGCGGCGGTAGCTTCTAAAAACAAGACCTACACATCCTTTATTGGTATGGGCTATTACGGCACCTACACGCCGACGGTCATTCTTCGGAATATCCTCGAGAATCCGGGCTGGTACACGCAGTACACCCCTTATCAGGCCGAGATTGCACAGGGCCGCCTTGAGGCGATGCTCAATTTCCAGACGCTCGTGACCGACCTGACAGGCATGGCGGTCGCGAACGCCTCGTTGCTCGACGAGGGCACGGCTGCTGGCGAGGCGATGATCATGGTCGCGGGTATTGTGCACAGGAAATCGGACCGCGCAGGGAGCATGAAGTTTTTTGTGTCGGACACGGTGTACCCGCAGACGCTCGACGTGCTGAAGACCCGCGCCCTCCCGCTCGGATTCGAAATCGTGGTGGGAAACCACGCCGATGCGCAGCTCGACGCCTCGTTCTTCGGCGCATTGGTGCAGTACCCCGCGCAGGACGGCCAGGTGATCGACTATCGCGCCTTCATCGATGCCGCGCACGCGCAGGGCATTCAGGTTGTGGTGGCGGCGGACATGATGAGTCTCGTGCACCTGACGCCTCCGGGTGAATTCGGCGCTGATGTGGTGGTTGGAAGCGCACAGCGCTTCGGTGTGCCCATGGGATACGGCGGACCGCACGCGGCCTTTTTTGCGACAAAGCAGGAATACATCCGCATGATGCCCGGGCGCATCATAGGTGTGTCGGTGGACGCGCAGGAACATCCCGCGTTCCGCATGACACTGCAGACCCGCGAGCAGCACATCAAACGCGACAAGGCGACATCGAATATCTGCACCGCTCAGGCGCTTCTTGCAGTGATGGCCGGCATGTATGCCGTGTATCACGGTCCGCAGGGGCTGCGCCGCATAGCAGGCAACATTCATGCGGCCGCCTGCGCGATCGACCACGGCCTTGTGCGCCTCGGTTTTGAACAGCGCAACACGCTGTTCTTCGACACGCTGCGCGTGCGTGTTCCGGATGCGGCGCTGCTGCGTGCCCGCGCCGAAGCCGCGCAGGTGAATTTCCGCTACTTCGAGAACGGCGACGTCGGAATCGCAGTCGATGAGACGACGGGAGTCCGCGAAATTCAGCTCGTGCTATCGCTGTTTGCGGGGTTGAAGGGTTCGGATGCAAAGTCCGCCGACGTATTCGAAGGCGTCGACACAACGTATCCCGCGCCTCACGGCCGCTCGAGCGAATTTCTGACGCACCCGATCTTCAACATGAATCATTCGGAGACGGAACTGCTGCGCTATATCAAGCGCCTCGAGAACAAGGATCTATCGCTCGCGCATTCGATGATTCCTCTCGGTTCCTGCACGATGAAGCTGAACGCAACAACCGAGCTTATTCCCATCACATGGCCCGCGTTTTCGGCCATGCATCCCTTCGCGCCTGAAGAACAGGCAGAGGGCTACGCCGAAATATTCCGCGGACTCGAAGACGCGTTATGCCGCATCACCGGATTCACCGCATGTTCACTGCAGCCGAACTCGGGCGCGCAGGGTGAGTATGCCGGACTGATGGTCATCCGCGCCTATCAGCATGGCCGGGGTGAAACGCAGCGCGATGTGACACTCATCCCCGCTTCAGCGCATGGGACAAATCCGGCAAGCGCCGTCATGGCGGGATGCAAGGTGGTGGTGGTGGCCTGCGACGCGATGGGGAACATCGACATCGCGGACCTGCGGGCAAAGGCCTCGGAGCACAGCGCGCAGCTCATGGCCCTGATGGTGACGTATCCGTCGACACACGGCGTATTCGAAGAGACCATCCGCGAAGTCTGTTCCATCATCCATGAACACGGCGGACAGGTGTACATGGACGGCGCAAACATGAACGCGCAGGTCGGCCTCACCAGTCCCGCGGCCATCGGTGCCGACGTATGTCACATCAACCTGCACAAGACCTTCGCGATTCCACACGGCGGCGGTGGACCGGGCATGGGCCCGATCTGCGTCGCGCCGCATCTCGCGCCGTATCTCCCGGGTAATCCCGTCGTCAGCACTGGCGGAGAGAAGTCGATCACCGCCATCTCATCGGCTCCGTGGGGAAGCGCCAGCATCCTTCTCATTTCCTACGCATACATCCGTATGCTCGGTGCGCGAGGCCTGACCGATTCGTCGAAGTTTGCAATCCTGAACGCCAACTATCTCAAGGCCCGGCTCGAGAACCACTACCCGATTCTCTACGTGGGATCCAACGGCCGCGTGGCGCATGAATTCATCCTGGATCTGCGCCCCTTCAAGGACGCGCATATCGAAGCCGAGGATGTGGCGAAGCGTCTCATGGATTATAACTTCCACGCGCCGACGGTGTCGTTCCCGGTCGCGGGCACGCTGATGATCGAACCCACGGAAAGCGAATCCAAAGCCGAGCTCGACCGTTTCGCGGAGGCCCTCATTGCGATCCGCGGCGAGATACAGGACGTGCTTGACGGGAAACTCGGCGAACACGACAATCCGTTGAAAAATGCTCCGCATACCGCGCACGCCGCGACGGGAGACAACTGGCCGCATTCGTATTCGCGCGAGCGGGCAGTCTATCCTCTACCCTACGTCCGCATCAACAAATTCTGGCCCGCAGTCGGCCGTGTAAACAACTCGTACGGCGACAGGAACGTGGTCTGTACCTGCCCGCCGATCGAATCGTACATGTAACATCCCTCCGGAATGTCCACTGGACGGGGACGCGACGCGTCCCCGTTTTTTTTACGATCCGTATCCGTTCTTCGACGGAGGGCACCCAGCTTAACGGAGCGGCGCCTCGTGTGCGCAATTTGTGGGAACGTTGCAGGGACTGCCGCGTGACGGCAGGGTTTTGTATCATTGTGTCATGCCAAGCAATGTGGAAATAAAAGCGCGCGTCACGCGAATCGAGGACATCGAACCCAGGGTGCGCCTGCTGTGCGGTGAGGAACCGCAGCATATCACACAGGATGACACGTTCTTTGTGTCCGCACGCGGCCGTCTGAAGTTGCGAGACTTCGGGGACGGCAGCGGAGAATTGATCCACTACGAGCGCGACGACATCGACGGACCGAAGCAGTCCAGATACGTACTCGCCCCGACATCCTCACCCGCTGCTCTGCGCCTGGCGCTGGAAAACGCTCTCGGCATTTCCGGACGCGTACGGAAGTCGCGGCTCTTGTACATGCTGGGCAGGACGCGCGTGCACCTCGACAGAGTCGAAGGGCTCGGCGATTTTCTGGAATTGGAAGTTGTGCTCGGCGAGACTGAATCCGCGGAGAGCGGATCGGACGAGGCCCGCAGAATCCTGTCCCTGCTTGGCCTCGGCGACGATTGCCTGGTCGCCGGCGCCTATGTGGACCTGCTCCAACACAGCGATCACCATCGCGTAACAGAACAGCACACGAGTGCAGAAACTGGAGCCACCGTGTCATGATGACGATCCATATACGGAACATGGTCTGCAACCGCTGCATTCGTGTCGTTCGCGACGAACTGTCCGCCCTCGGTCACGATGTGCGCAGCATCTCCCTCGGCGAAGCGGTGTTGAGTGAACAGCCCGGCGAGGAAGGGATGACGCGGCTGCGAAGCATGCTGCTGGAGAACGGATTCGAACTCATCGAGGATGCGCGACTGCAAACCATCGAACGCATCAAACGCGCCGTGCTGCAAATTGCCCGCGAGGACGCGGCAGGACGTCCGCGAGGATGGCGTGTATCGGACGCGCTGGCCGCGGAGATCGGCAGGGACTATTCCGGACTCAGCGCTCTTTTTTCCTCGGTCGAGGGAGTGACCATCGAACAGTTTCTCATTCTTCAGCGCATCGAATACGCGAAAGAGCTGCTCAAATACGGTGAACTGACACTGAGCGAAATTGCCGACCGGTTGGGATACAGCAGCGTGCAGCATCTCTCAAGCCAATTTAAAAAGGTGACAGGTTTGACGCCGAGCCGGTTTCGTTCCATGGCCTCCGAGGCGCGTATTCCGCTCGACCGCGTTGGCCGGCGTTCAAGGCCGGGGGGATAATGTCGCGGGTGTAAACAATTTCCGGAATTGTATAAAGAAAGAGCCAGCATCCCGGAGTAGTTTGTCTTTCGAATTTTCCACAATCCGAAAGAACGGCGATGAACACCGATACTCTGCAAATAGAAGGCATGACCTGCGCGAGCTGTGTGCTGCGCGTGGAGAAGGTGCTGAAAAAAATAGACGGAATCGAAGACGCCACCGTGAATCTCGCTACGGAGCAGGCGCGGGTCCGGTACGACGCTTCGAAGGTCTCGTTCGAGGACATGCGCGCCGCGGTTTCGGACGCGGGATATACGCTGCGCGCGCAGCCTGATGCCGACGCCCCGGTGGCGGAAGCAGGACCGAACACACACGAAGACAGCCTGCATCGCGACCTGTTAACTTCAGCGGTCCTGACGGTGCCCATCATGCTGCTGGGCATGGCATCGATGCTGTCGGGGTACGAGGCCTGGTCTCCTTTTTCCCTTCGGACCACCAATCTCATTCTTCTTGCACTCACCGCGCCGGTGATGCTGGTTCCGGGCAGGCGCTTTTTTGTCGCTGCATGGAAAGCAGCGCGGCACAAGGTGGCCGACATGAACACGCTCGTCGCCGTCGGCACCGGGGCGGCCTTTGTCTACAGCGCCGCCGCCGCCCTCGCACCCGAGGCCTTCGGCGCAGCGCACCACGCGCCGCACGTGTACTTCGACACAAGCGCCACGATCATCACGCTGATCCTTCTCGGCAAGCGGCTCGAAGCGCGTGCGAAACGCAAGGCGTCGGATGCCATACGTGCGTTGTTGCGGCTGCAGCCCGACACAGCGCGGCTGCTGCGCGGGGATATCGAGGAGGATGTGCCACTGGCCGCAATACGCGTGGGTGATATGGTCCGCGTCCGACCCGGCGAGCGTATTCCGGTGGATGGAACCGTGCTTCGCGGCTCGGGGTATGCGGACGAATCGATGCTGACAGGCGAAAGCGCCCCGGTGGAAAAGGGAACGGGCGACACACTGACAGGAGGCACCATTCTGATGAGCGGCAGTCTCGTGTGTACAGCGACGGCCATCGGATCGTCGACCGTGCTGGCGCGTATCGTTGCGATGGTCGAGCAGGCGCAGGGGTCGAAGGCGCCGGTGCAGCAGTACGTGGACCGCATCGCGGCCGTCTTTGTGCCGGTGGTGATCGTACTCGCGGCGCTGACATTTGTGCTGTGGCTCGGCGTCGGAGGAATCGGAGTATCGGATGCGCTTCTCCGCTGTGTTGCAGTGCTCATCATCGCCTGTCCCTGCGCGCTGGGACTCGCGACGCCGGCCGCTGTAATGGTGGCGTCGGGAGTGGGCGCGCGGCTTGGCGTCCTTGTTCGTGATGCTGCCAGTCTGGAACAGCTTCATGCTGTGCGGGTCGTGGCGTTCGACAAAACGGGAACAATCACGGAGGGGCGGCCAGCAGTGGTGCGCATCGACGCGCTTGGCGGATTCGAGCAGGACGACATTCTCGCCCGCGGGGCGGCGCTCGAACGCTTGTCGGAGCATCCGCTTGCAGACGCCGTGGTCCGGCACGCCCGCGAGGCGGGTATCGTTCCCTCCGATCCGGACTCATTCCAATCGTACCCCGGTCTCGGTGTGGCAGGGACCATCAACGGTATGCCCGTCCTCGCGGGAAATCTCTCACTCCTTCGCGAATTTTCCGTGTCGGCTGGCGGAGCCGCTTCGCTGGTGGACGAGCATACGGGTGCGGGTTGGACCTGCATCGTCATTGCGATCGACGGCGTGACCGCGGGTGTCATCTCGGTGGCCGATCATGTGAAAGACGGCGCGGCGGGCGCACTTGCAGCCCTGCGCGAACTTGGCATCGAGACGGTGATGCTCACAGGTGATACAGAGAACGCAGCGCGGCATATCGCCGCGGAAACAGGCGTGAGCCGCGTGATTGCCGGCGTGCTGCCCGAGCAAAAGGCGGGACACATCGCCGCACTGCAGGGCGGGGGCACGATTGTCGCGATGGCGGGCGACGGAGTCAACGACGCGCCCGCACTCGCGCAGGCCGACGTGGGCATCGCCATGGGCACCGGCAGCGACATAGCCATGGACGCCGCCGGCCTGACACTCGCGGGCGGCGATCTGCGGGCGCTGGTGCGCGCGGTCCGCCTCTCGGCGAAGATGCGCGTCACCATCCGGCAGAACCTTTTCTGGGCCTTTGTCTACAATGTGACGGGCATACCACTCGCGGCATTCGGACTCCTCGATCCGATGATCGCCGCGGCGGCCATGGCGCTTAGCTCGGTGAGCGTGCTCGGTAATGCGCTCCGGCTCCGTCGCTTCCAGGGTTGAAGGTGCAGAAGCTGCACATGCGGGAAAAAAAGTGCTGTGTGCAGTTCTCCCGTCGGTGTAGTTTGACGATGGTACTTGGAGAAACACACAATGATTCTACGTGTCACCCTCGGCATGCTCGCAGTGTTCGCCGTTACTATCGCCGTGATGCTCGTATGGCCCGAGCCATCCATCACGAGGGAACCCGGCATTCTCTGCCCCGATGAACCGTTGCAGGAGGAATGCGAGATATCGGAACCGATACAACTCGAAGGTTACACCCTCACGCCGGTCGCGACATACGACATACGCGCGCTGATCCTCAGCAGGAAGGAATACTCCGATGACGCATCGGATCTGTCGCCTATCGATCTGGCTCTCGGCTGGGGAGCCATGTCGAATCAATCAGTCATCGACAATCTCGATATCTCGCAATCGAACAGATTCTATCTCTGGCGAACCTCACGGCTTCCCATCTCGATGAAACAAATCTCGATTTCGAGCGCCAACACACACATCATTCCCGCCAACGAAACGATTCGAGAGGGACTCGATGCGGTGATGCGCGGAAGCATTGTGCATATGAGCGGCATGCTGGTACGCGTGAGCGGACCGGGAGGATTCCGCTGGGGCACATCCCTGCGACGAGACGATACGGGGAACGGCGCCTGCGAACTGATGTACGTTGATGAATTGAGCGTCGAGAACTGACACAACACAATATCACAGAATTCGCGTGGGCGCATGGCACTGCATCCGTTTGTGCTGCCCACGCATCGTATCCGTATGAATACACGCATCGACGCAATCCTGAAGACGCATCGCGTCTTCGCAGTAGTAGGCCTCTCCGACAATCCCTTCCGGACCAGCCACCGCATCGCGATGGATCTGCTGGAGGCCGGGTACACCGTCATTCCGGTAAATCCGTCCATCGCTCTGTGGCATGGACGCGCGTGTTACCCCGATCTGCGCGCCATTCCGGTTCCGGTGGATGTGGTGAATATCTTCCGTCGCTCCGAATATGTCGCGCCCATCGTGGATGACGCGATTGCGATCGGAGCGAAAGCCGTCTGGATGCAGGTGGGCGTCATCGACCCGGCGTCCGCGCAGCGCGCGCTTGCGGCCGGACTCGACGTGGTGATGGATCGCTGCGTTTCGGTGGAACTGGCAATGCTCGAGTAGGAGCGGGCGAAAACTCAGCCCTCGGCTTCAGCGGAGACCGTTATCTCAAGTGACTCGTCGTCGATTGTCACATGGATCGTGTTGGGACGGCAGCACACCTGACAGTCTTCCACAAAGACCTGGTCCATGCCTTCGCTGATGTCGACAAGGATCTCGTTGATCTCGAAACACCAGGCGCAGCGGAATGTCTTCGTTTTCATGGCTGACCTCGCCACAATGTATCGTACTGTTCCGCCCCGCACAAGGGAAATACACGAGGCGGGTGCAGCGTTCGCAACAGGACTACACGCCGTGCGTTTTCATCGCGGCGGAGCAACGTCGGCGGGATTCTCACCGCCGGTGTGGTCGTGTTCACGGGATTCCGTGCTGTCCCCGATACTCGATCCCACGCCAGCCGCGGGGTGTGTGAGTATTTCCTCGAGCAGGCTTTCGGCTTTCTCGACGAGCTGGCACGGCACCATCACTTTGAACTCGTTGATGATACGACCCATGTAGTCGCCCACCGCATTGAACATCGTGTAATCTGGTCCGCCAAACGTGAGAGTGCTGGATACACGGGAAAAGGCAACTGCAGGGATATCCTGCTGCTTGAGGCATTCGACGATATAATGCGCCCCCGCTTCATCGTTGGTGCCGTACACGCGGGCCATTCCTTCGTAGATCTCATATTTCTGGTGTTCCTCGCAGAGGAACATGTTTGAACTGGTCTTGCCGCAATCGCCGCAGAACGGGGTGCAGCAGACGATGCAAACGCCCCTCGCCGCCTGTTCCGGATGCCGTCTGCACATAACGCCGTCAACAAACAGGGATCCGCAATGCGGACAGAATTCGTCTTCCTGCATCACGGGATTTCCGCAGTCCGCGCATTGGTATTCGGATTCGCGTGTTTCGTCGGCCATAAGACCTCCTTCGATGTCGTGTACGCAAGACACGGTTTTTCGGTGTCACAAACAAATGTCCGCGGGTGCGGTCACTCCTTGAGACTCTTCTCGTACTCGGTTGCGAACTGTTCGATGGCGCGCAGCATCACCATGGCGAGATGCGACTGTCCGGCCTGTGACGAGAGGAAGGCCTCGTCCTTCGGATTCGAGAGGAAGCCGGCCTCCACAAGCACGCTGGGCATCGAGGCGCCGACAAGCACGTAAAATCCCGCCTGTTTGACGCCCAGACTCTTGAGCTTTTTCCCTGCGCGAACCTCTTCGTGGAAAAGATCCGCGAAGCGTTCGCTGTATTTCACATAGGCGCTTTGCGCCATGGTGATGATGATGAAGTTTTCGTTTGTGAGTTTTTGGTAGCGCTTCTCGTAATCTTTTTCGAGTCGTATCACGGAGTTTTCAAATTCTGCGACACGAATCGCCTCTTCGGTCCGGCCGGGCCGCAGCAGGTAGATTTCCGTGCCGGAGGCCGTCGAAGGTTTTTTCTCGGTAGAGTTGCAGTGGATCGAAATGAACAGTTTGCCTTCGGCCTCGTTGGCGATTTTTCCGCGGCGGTCGAGTTCGATGAACCTGTCGTCGTCGCGTGTGAACACGACGCGGACTCCTTTCAGATTCTGTTCGATAAGCGCGCCGAGTTTTAATGCGATGCCGAGGGTGATGTTTTTCTCCTTGATGCCCGACACACCGATGGCGCCCGGATCGCGGCCGCCGTGTCCGGCGTCGATGACGATGCAATCGAGCGCCCACTTGCTTTTTGTCCGTTCCTTGCGCGGCTTTTTATCCTGCTCCTCATCCGAGAGTATGCGGCCGACTTCAGCGGTCCGGTACAGGGTAAGGAGCAGATCATCGCTGCCGGCGTCCTTCAGGATGGAACGCGCCTCGATGCCTGGTCCAAGCGAAATTTCGATGCGGGCCTGATCACCGAGCTGCACCGCCGAAATCGATCGTACATCATTTCCGACCAACGGCGTCTGACGAAATTCGTTTTCATCCACAGTGGCATGCGGAATAGTGAGCACAAACACGCCGCCGTCACCGTCTTCAGTCACGGGCTTTTCCAACACCTTCTTTGCATGGATGCGCAGCACCGTGCCGTTTTTACGGACGTCGACCGTCGCGCGCGGTATATCGAAATGTGCCGCGCTTTCCTCGGCGATCACGTGCGGAGCGAGACGTTCGCTGCCGCGGTCACTGACGCGGGGTTCATCCGGTGTGGGAGTGCGTGCCTCACGCGTGCCGCCGGCCTGCTGCGGGGTCGAAAGCACAAGGGGCGGCTCCGTGTACCTGTTGACAAGCGCGAGGAAGGCGTCGAGCGGCACAAAGAAGCGGGAGTCCTTCACACGGACGGGCAGAGGCAGTTGTTCCACACGCTGAATAACATTCGACGCGTGATCGATCACCGGAACGAAGGGATTCTCGGCCGAAAGCTTCAACCTCCGGGTGCCTACGAGCAGCTCGATGCGTTTCATGGACGCATCCGAGAAGAGACGAAACGATCCCGCCGCTGCAAGTTCATCGGCGGAGGCATATATCACACTGCGGTCGGCAAAGGATTGGATTGAATGACTCGTGCCGCCCTGCTGCACTGTGATGGTACGCAGGGGTTGCGGCACCGCCGAGCACAAGGGCACGATGAGCGCGACGGCAAACAGGATGTGGATCATCATGCCGCGTGCGCGGTTGTTCCTGCGGAAGATTCGAAGCGGAATCACTGCGGGCTTCCTAGCGGAAGTTCACGAACTGCGTGTCGTAGGGAAGGTCCGCTTCGCGTACATGCTGGATCACGGTCTGGAGGTCGTCGATCTTCGCGCCGGTGACGCGCACCTGGTCCTCTTGTATCGCTGCCTGCACCTTCAGCTTGGTATCCTTGATCATGCGGACGAGTTCGCGCGCATTGTCCTTGTCGATGCCCGCTTGCAGTGTCACGATTTGGCGCTGCATGCCTCCGGACGCGTCGTCGATCTTCCCGTACTGCAGGGCCTTGACCGGAATGCCGCGCTTGATCAGCTTGTTCTGCAGCATGTCGAGAATCGCCTTGCGTTTGAAGTCGTCGTCGGCCAGGATCACGATCTGGCGGTCCTTCTGATTCAGCTCGATGCGGCTCTTCGATCCCTTGAAGTCGTACCGCGTGAGCATCTCCTTCTGGGTCTGATGAAACGCGTTGTCCACTTCCTGCATGTCGATGCGGGAAACGATGTCGAAGGAATGTTGTGATGCCATGGCTTCACCGTAGACGTTTAATTACCACAACTGTTTTGTCGTCGGCGTAGACGCCGTGTGTGCCGAAAATCTGCGCGTCCTGCACAATCTCGGCGCAGATCGTTTTTGCGGGTTTGTCCGCACGCGCCGCGAGCATGTCGGCGAGACGCTGTTCGCCGTATTCCTCGCTGCCATTGTTGGCTTCCGTGATGCCGTCGGTATACAGGAGCAGGATGTCGTTTTTAGCGAGGTTGATGCCGGCCACCGTGAACGTCGCGTCGGGAAGCAGGCCGATGATGGGACCCGTGACCGTCAACGAGCTGCACGAACGTGTGGCCGCGTGGTAGTGAATGGGCGCCGGATGCCCCGCGTTTGCATAGAGGAGCAGTCCGTCCTTGACGTCGAATAATTCGCAGTAGAACAGGGACAGCAGGCGGTCGTCGGGGAAAATTTTGCGGTTGATGGTGTTGATACGCCTGATGGCGGACGAGATTTTCGACTCATACTCGACGCTCATCATCAACGCGCCCGAGACAAACAGGGCTTGGACGGCCGCGGGAAAGCCCTTGCTTGCCGCGTCACCCACCGCGACGCCGAGGCGGTCGGAGTCGCCCGGCGTGGTGTAGTAGTTGAAGAAGTCGCCGCCGACCGTGCGTTCAGGCATACTGATGCCGTACAGCTCGTAGCGGCCGAACTGGTATTCGTGCGCCGGAAGGATCTGGCGCTGCAGTTCGGCGGCGTGTTCGAGTTCGTTCTCCAGAATACGTTTTTCCGCCTCGCTGCGACGGCGTTCGAGGAGCTGCGTGACCGCCTGCGCCACGATGTTCATCGTATAGCGCAGTTCCTCGTCGCTCACTACCGTGTTGAAGGCCATCAGGTATTCATAATAGGCGGTTCTGCCGATGCGCACGGTGCCTCCCATGCCGGTGGCGGAATAGCGCTTGATGCCTTTTTTCCTCAGCGTGCGGTTGGTTTCGTCGGCGAGAACTGTGCGGCTGCGCGCCACCTGGTCGAACACCTCGTAGTCTTTCAGCGCGATCTCGAAACCCACGCCGACTTCCTCGATGGTGCCCTGCTCATATACGAGCCGGTAGGTGCGCGTCTCCTGCCGCAGTTGCCAGATGCGGCCGCCGATGATGTTGATCCGGTCGTTCGACACAAACTCGCGGAGGATCGCGATCAGCATCTCCTCTTCCGAGGCGTAGTCGATAAGACCGATCTTCTCGATGGTCTTGTACAAGGTGCGTTGTGTCATCGTCATACGGGTGCCTCTCGGTCGTGCGCCTGCCGGTTCAGAGCGTGCGCCATGCAATGAGGAGGACGACGAGCATCACCGCTCCTCCTGTGAAAAAAGGATACTGATGGCCTGCGGCCTGAAACATGAAGCTTCCGAAAACAGGACCGACGGCACGCCCCAGCGCGCCGAGCGACTGGTTGATACCGAGGATGCTGCCCTGTTCATGAGGGTCGGCGTATTTCGAGAGCAGGCCGAGTACCATGGGTGTGACAAGTCCGGATCCGAATGCCAGCACGGTCAGCACCGCGTGGAGGTACCAGGTGCCCATGCGGAAGGGGATCAGCGAGAGACCGACCGCGGTGAGCGCGGCGCCGATGAAAAAGAGCGTGCGCTCCCCGACCCGGCGTGTGAGGATGCGGATCAGTCCGCCCTGCGTGATCGCGCCCACAATGCCCAGGTACCCGAAGAGATATCCTACCTCATGATCCGAATATCCGAATTCGCGCGTGGTCAGGATGGGGAAGGTCGCGTAGATGTTTGCGTAGCCGAACGTGACGAGAAAGAACAGCAGCAGGAGCACGCCCACCTTCGGCCGCGAGACGGCCTCCCGGAGTGCCTGCACGTTGAACGCCATGGAGACGCGGGTTGTGTCGGCGCTGTGTACCGTCGGCTCCGGAAGTATGGTGAGCGTGAGAAGCAGCGCGATGAACGACAGCCCCGCCGCGGCAAGTCCGGGAATCTCGTACCCGTACACGCTCAACAGGCCGCCGATGACGGGTCCGAACACAAATCCCAGCCCGAAGGCGGCGCCGATCAGTCCCATCCCTTTCGCGCGTTCATGCACGGGGGTCACATCGGCGATGTACGCCTGCGCGGCGCTGATGTTGGAGCCGCCGATGCCGGCCAGCATACGCGAAGCGAAGAGCATGAACAGTGATCCGGCCAGACCGAAGAGCACATACCCGATCACCGTAAACACGAGACCGACGGCCAGCACCGGCCGTCGTCCGATACGATCGGACCAGCGGCCCCACAGGGGCGTAAAAAGCAACTGCATGAGGGAAAATGACGCCACCAGCAGACCGACCGTAAAATCGGATGCGCCGAATCCTCTTTGTGCGTACAGCGGGAGGATGGGGATGACGATGCCGAATCCGAGCAGGTCGACGAACACGATGATGAAGATGATGAAGAGCGGGGTTTTTTTCATCGAGGCCAGTCAGGATTACGCGGAACAGGGGGTCATGTGTGCATGGCGTGCAGATTTCGCCGTCGGTGAGAAGGATAAAGGTGCGCATTTTCCTGCATCAACAAAGGTATCGACGCGGCGAGGCAATTCCAAGGTTACGAGACGCGTCAGGGGCGCAGTTCCTGATCATCCATCATCCTGCTACATTGGTCTTTTCACCAACGCTTGGAGCCCCATGGCACAGCATCGCAGATCTCTTCGAGCACGCACGACGAGTGCGGCGGCACTGTGGATATTCGCGGCAGCTTTTCTGACGGCGCACGCGCAATTGTCCAGGCCCGAGGGCTACGAACGCTGGAAGGGCGGATCATTGCCAGGCGCAGCGGCGCAGGGTGCGCCGGAGCAGCGCCAGGAGTTCTCACATGCCGCGCGGGTGATCTTCGACGACAATTCGTGGAGCGACGGCTTCGGGCGGCCGGGCATCGATGCCGCGAGTGTGCGTGCCATCGCGCGCGGCGCGGACGGCCGTTTCTATGTCGGAGGTGATTTCACGGTGGCAGGCGGTGTTCGCGCGCGGAATATCGCATCATGGGATCCCGCCACAGCGACATGGGCGTCTGTCGGCAGCGGCTTCGACGGTCCTGTGAACGGCCTCGTCTGGGCTCCTTCCGGCCTCTATGCAGTCGGCGCGTTCCGTCGTTCAGGATCACTTACGCTGAATGGTGTTGCACACTGGAACGGCGTCTCATGGGAGGCCCTCGGCTCGGTAAAGACGGGCGTCGCGGGTGCGGTGTACACCATCACAGCGGTCGGGGCGGACTCTATCCTCGTCGGCGGCGCGTTTAATGAAGCGGGCGGTGTACTTGCGCGTAATGTGGCCGTGTGGAATTCTGCAGGCCGCGTGTGGTCCGGTCTTACCGGCACGTTGTCACACACACATGGTCCCGCGTACGCCGCACATTTGCTGTACGACAGTGTGTTGTACGTTGCAGGATCCTTCACTCACGCCGGAGGCAAAGCTGCGGCGAATATCGCCGCATACGATTTTCGCAGAGGTGCATGGGAGCCACTCAGCGATGCATCCGGCAACGGTGTCCCGAACCTCGTGACACTGCTGGCCAAGGATACATCGTCGGACCGCATTGTCGTGGGCGGCGCCTTCCTGTCCGCATCCCCCGCAGCGCAGTCAAATCTTCTGGAGTGGGAACCGGCGCAGCGCACATGGCGCGCGCCGACTCCTCACGTGGCGGAAATTCCGGTGGCTTTCTCCTCACACCCCACGCGCATGCTCGCGACCGCGGCGGACGAACGCGGTGATGCGTCGCACCTGTACCGCTTCGACGGCGCGTGGCAGCAGTGCGGCCGCAGGATGCCGGGACTCGTCGAAACAATCGTTCCACTGTCCGACGGCACCATCCTGTGCGGCGGCTCGTTCCTCTCGATGGAGGGTACTCCGGCTGCCACCATTGCACATGTCGATGCGGGCGGATCCGTGCCTGTCTCGCGCACCGATTTCCGCGGCGGCGTATGGGCTTCGGCGAACGTCTTTGTCGACGCCATCGCGCGCATCGGAGACGACGTGTATGTCGCCGGGGCGTTCCGCTCTGCCGACACGGTGATCACAAACAACATTGCACGATGGAATAGAACCACGAGGACATGGTCCGCGCTCGGCCCCGACACTGCGCGCGGAGTGTACGGCGAAGTGTATACCATGCGAAGCAGCGGGAGCGATCTGTACATCGGCGGATTCTTTTTCGGCGCCGGTCCGACCGATGCGCAGCACATCGCACGATGGGATTCGCGTGCGGGTGCATGGAGCCGGCTGGGACCGGCCTCCATCGCGCATCCGAACGGCGCGGTGACCGCGCTCGCCGTCGATCGCGATCTTCTCTTCGCCGCGGGCGCGTTTTCGACGGTGGACACTTTTGCCGTGCTCGGCCTGTCCGCCTGGAACATGCGTACGCTTTCATGGCAGGCGGCGGATCTTGGACTTAAATATCTGTATCGTTCCGCCACCATCGACGCGATTGATGCGGACGACAGTGTGCTCTACGTCACAGGATTCTTCGAACCCCTCGCAGGCATTGCCTACACGGCCCTCGCGCGATACGAGAAACAGGCCTGGCGTACCATGACACGAGGGATCAGCGGCACCGTCGCCGCGCTGCGTGTTGACGGTGACAATGTGTACATCGGAGGCGAGTTCACGGACATCGACAATGTGCCAGCGAATAATGTCGCGTCCTGGAACAGGATCACCCTTCGCTTCTCCGCGTTGGGTGAAGGAACAGACGGGCCCGTCCGCACACTCGCCGCGCGCGACGGGCGTGTCTTTGCGGCAGGCGAATTTACACAGGCGGGCGCGGATCCCGCGTCGAACATCGCACGCTGGAACGGTTGGAAATGGCAGCCGCTCGGATCGGGTACGGACGCACCCGTTCTTTCGCTCGATGTGGAGGCATACAGTGTTTTCGCCGGCGGCTCGTTTACACAGGCAGGAGCAAAAACATCGCTCCACCTCGGGGAATGGGACGACAAGGCGCTGGGTATCCCCGATCTTGCTCCTGCCCCGCACGGACTCGTGCTCAAGGCCTATCCCAATCCCGCGCGCGAGCAGACACGGCTGCTCGTCTCCGCACCGGAAGGACAGATACTCGAGACCTCGCTGTTCTCGGTGCTCGGCGTCCGTATTGCGCGGCTGGAGGACGTCTCCGTATCGCACGATGGACGCGCGGATTGTGTTGTGCCGCTGCACGGACTCGCTGCCGGGGTGTATGTGCTTCGTGTTGCGACACAAGAACACAGCGCGTCGACACTTCTTCTCGTCGAGTAAACGGGGCACGGGCACGACGCCCGCCCGCCCGCCATTGCGGAGCATCGCGGGAAGACGCATCTTTGTTCCGACATGGCCTCTTTTGCAGATATTGCGATCCCCAACGTCCCAAAACATGCGCTGACATACGGTGTGCCGGAGGGACTGGCCTCGTCGGTTGAGGCGGGCCGGCGTGTTGTCGTGCCGCTCGGACGTCGTCCGGTCATGGGATTTGTTCTCGCGGTGCACGATACGGCGCCGGCGTTCCGTGTCAAGGCGATCGAGGAGGTCCTGGATCCGTCTCCCGTTTTTTCGCCGTTGTTGATGCGGCTCTGCGACTGGGTGGCGCGGTATTATTGCTGTGGTCTCGGCGACGCGCTGAAAGCTGCATTGCCGAAAGGCATGGACATCGGATCGGAACGGTACGTATCGCTTGCGTCCGATGACGAGCGGGTGCTGGCCCGCGCGATCGGCACTTCAAAAACGAAACGTATGATCGTGGAGGCGCTGCTGACCGGGGAGCTGCTGTCGGAAGCCGTGCTGCGCGATATCGCCGGGCTCACATCAATAAGTGCACAGTTGCATGCGCTTGAAAAGGACGGCGCGGTGACCGTGGAATCGGTCATCGGCGTGCCGCAGGCGCGGAAAAAAATGATCAATGTCGTGCGGCTTCTTCCGCCATGGAACAGGCAGGAGAAGATCTCCGAGCTGATGGAACTGCTCGAGAAGCGCGCGCCGAAACAGGTGGACGTACTCGCGGTACTCTGGTCCGCACTCTCGCGCAGTCGTCCGACAGTGCCCATGCCCGAAGTGCTTGCAACAGCGCGTGCCAGCGCCGCAGCCGTCCGTGCTCTCGAGGAAAAGGAAATCGTCGAGGTGCTGCAGGAGGAAGTGACGCGTGAGCCGCGCCTGTTGTATGAAGAAGTACCGAAGTCGTTTACACTCACGGAGGATCAGACGCAGGTGCTTGCCGCGGTCAGCTCATGCATCGACGCGGGCGGGTATCACGGACTGCTCTTGCACGGCGTCACTGCGAGCGGGAAGACGCAGGTGTACATCGAGGCGATCCGCCACACCCTGACGAAGGACAGGCGCGCGCTTGTGCTCGTGCCCGAGATCGCGCTCACACCGCAACTGGTGTTCCGGTTCCGGCACGCGTTCGGCAAGGACGTCGCGGTGCTGCACAGCCGCATGTCGGTGGGTGAGCGATATGACGCCTGGCGCAACACACTTGCGGGGCGATACCGCATCGTGGTCGGCGTCCGTTCCGCGGTGTTCGCGCCTCTCGAAAACGTCGGCCTCATCGTGGTCGACGAAGAGCACGAGTCGAGCTACAAACAGACGGACCAGCAGCCGCGTTATCACGCGCGGGATGCCGCCCTGATGCGCGGGCGTTTCGAGAATGCCACAGTGCTGCTCGGTACGGCCACCCCATCCGCCGAGAGCTGGCACAACGCCGCGAACGGCAAACTGGATCTGCTTCGCATGCCGCGCCGCATCGATGCCGCCGTCCTGCCCACGGTAAGCATCGTGGACATGACGGAACAGCGTCGCCAGTCGCGTGCACGCGGCCCTTTCTCCGACGAACTGCTGCGCGGCATCGGCGAACGGATCGCGCGGAACGAGTCGAGCATCGTGCTCCACAACCGACGCGGGTACGCGCCCTTTCTCGAATGCCGCGACTGCGGGCATGTGGAGGAGTGCACCAACTGCAGCGTCACGATGGTTGTGCACAAGGACCGGAACCAGTTGCGCTGCCATTACTGCGGCGCATCGCGCACGCCACCGGGCGTGTGCCCGCGCTGCGGCGGAACGGCGCTCGATCCCGTGGGCGCGGGCACACAGCGCGTCGAGGAGGAACTTGCATCGGTACTCCCTGCGGCGCGGTTGCTGCGCATGGACTTCGACACAACCCGGAAAAAGGGATCACACGATCTTATTCTCTCGTCTTTCGGCGAGGGCGAGGCCGACGTGCTTCTCGGCACGCAGATGGTGGCAAAGGGGCTCGATTTCGAGCGGGTGACCCTGGTGGGAGTTGTCTCGGCGGAGCAGTCGCTCATGCTGCCGGATTTTCGCGCAGGCGAACGCGCCTTCCAGTTGTTGACGCAGGTTGCAGGCAGATCGGGGCGTGGTACGGCACCGGGTGAAGTTCTGATACAGAGCGTGCGGCCGGACCATCCGGTGCTGCAGCGCGTCGTCGCGCACGACTTCGAAGGATTCATCGCCGCGGAGCTCGAGAGCAGGAAGGCGTTTACGTATCCCCCGTATTCGCGGCTCGTGCTGCTTCTGTTCTCCGGATCGCGGGAGGACGCCGTCTCCGGCGCCGCGCGCGCCTGGCATGCCGCGCTTCAGCGTAGGGCGACCTGCTTCACGATGTACCCGCCGCAGCCGGCGGTGATACAACGCCTCAACAATCGTTACCGGCATCAGATACTTGTCCGTGTCAGCAAGTCGAAGGATCCTGACGGCAGCATCTTTGCACGGATTCTCCGGGATGCCGAAGAGGATGTCATGCGTGTGAAGACGGCGCGCAGCGTTCGCGTGGATGTGGATGTTGATCCGCAGCAGATGCTCTGAGCGCAAACCCTGACGCGTGTCGGCATCCGCGTGACGCGCAGGTGCCGTCTCCCGAAATTGCGCCGCACACACCGACACGTATCCATAGTCACCGATACACTCCCGTATCTACCACTCTCCGCACAATTCCCGACAACCATGAAGCCCGCAGAACGCACATCCAGTATTGCCGAATCGATTTTCGCCACGATGACACGTCTGGCCTTCGAGCACAAGGCCGTCAATCTCGGGCAGGGCTTTCCGGATTTTGACGGTCCGCAATGGATAGTGGACGACGCCCTCGCGGCGATGCGCGACGGCCGAAACCAATACGCGCCCATGCCCGGCGTGCTGTCGCTGCGCGAAGCAATCGCCTCGTATCAACACACATGGCACGGGCAGGACTGGGATCCCGAATCCGAGATCACCGTCACTGCAGGCGCGACGGAAGCCCTGTTTTCCTCCATGCTGGCGTTCCTCGATCCGGGCGACGAAGTGATTCTGTTCGAACCATTCTACGACTCGTATCAGGCGAATGTGCTGCTGGCGGGAGCCGTACCCGTGTACGTGACATTACACCGTCCCGACTTCACGTTTGATCCGTCAGAACTCGCAGCCCGCATCAGCGCGCGCACACGCATGATCATCGTCAACACGCCGCACAATCCCACCGGGAAGGTGTTTTCTCGCGAAGAACTCGCGGTCGTCGCGGAGCTGGCGCGGCGCCACAATCTGCTTGTGCTGAGCGACGAGGTGTACGAATTCCTGCTCTACGACGATGCCGTCCATGTGCCGATCGCGTCGCTGCCCGGCATGCGCGAGCGCACCATCACCATCTCCTCGACAGGCAAAACATTCGGGATGACGGGCTGGAAGATAGGTTTCTCCATGGCCGCGCCCGCTCTGACCAGGGCCATACGAACGGTGCATCAGTTCGTGACGTTTGCCGTGAATACACCTGCGCAGCATGCCATGTCACGCGCGCTGCTGCGGCTCGATTCGTACCTTCCGGATTTCCGCGCCACATACACGCATAAGCGCGATATGCTCTGCGCCGGCTTGGCTGATACGCCATTCCGGCCGCACCTTCCGCGCGGCAGCTACTTCGTGATGGCCGATCTCCCCCGTTCGACAGAGGAAGACGACATCGCGTGCGCCACACGGCTTGTGCGCGATGCGGGAGTCGCGGTCATCCCGCCCTCGGTGTTCTACGCGTCATCCAATGAGGGTGCGTCGATGCTGCGGTTCTGCTTCGCAAAAAAGGATGAAACGATTCGCGCGGGTCTCGCGCGTCTGCGCGCGGAATAATACCGCGCCGCCTGTTGTTACTGCTTCTTGCTTAGGTAGCCGATGATGCCGCCCACGAGCAGTCCGACGCCCAAAGCGCCAAGCACTGCAGTGAAGGGATGCACCTTGATGTACTCCTCGGTTTTCTCGACCGCCGGTTCCAGACTCTCCTCGCGAATGCGCTGGATCTTCTCTTTTGCGCCGCTCTGAAATTCCTGCGCCTTCTGTTTGAGACCTTCGACAAACTGCTGCGAACGCGACTGGAGGTCGTTCTTTTTCTGGATGTACGCCGTGTACAGGCCGCGCAGCTTCTCCTCCACCGCCTGTTTCTGTTCGCCGTACCTCTCGCCGATCAAGGCGACGAGTTCCGCGAAGTTGCCCTGCACACGCAGGAGTTCCTCTTCGCTGAGCCGATCCCAGGTCACTGCAACGTGGCCCTTGAAACCGTCCCATTCGCTTTCAAATTTTGGAATGCTCATGATACCCTCCTGATGCAAATACTGATCAACGTTTTCCGCGCCGGGAGCCGGTTCAGCAGCAGTGCTGCAATCGTCCACATCCCCGGCAGGAATGCGGCGTGTGGACAAGAAATCTACACCGGTTCAACCGGATGCGCAAGGCAGATTTTTCGGAAGAAAAAACAAGAGGCGGCCCGCGCCGCCTCTTGTGCCTTACAGGAGGTGTAGCTGTGTCACTTCATCAGCGTCATACGACGTATGATGACTGTGCCTTGAGACTCGAGCCGATAAAGGTAGAGGCCTGAGGGCGCAGTGTCTGCGTGCCATACAGCGGTATGGCTGCCCGCGTCCTTTTCGCCGTCGACCAGGGTGGCCACTTCCGTGCCGAGCAGCGAGTACACACGCAGAGAAACGCGGCCCTTCGTCGGAAGTGTGAACAGGATGGTCGTGGACGGGTTAAAAGGATTCGGGAAATTCTGGGATAGCGTGATCTTATCCGGGATGGCAACCGGAGTCTCTGCGCCGGTTGTGCCGTTGCTTCTGCGGGCGGACATCTCCGCGTTTCCGGCGCCCGCCATCACATCGGTGTTGCCGTTTGCGGGGGTATACAGCACGTTCGAAACCATGATGTTCATCGATCCGTCCGAGAGGCCATTGAGCGCGAAGCTGCCCCTCTGATCGGTGGTTCCGAACCATGTGACGCCCTCTTCATTGCTCGCGAACACCCAGGCGTTCGGCAGCGCCTGGCCGGTATACGCATCGTTGACGCGTCCAGTGAGGACGGCAAGGCCGGACTCCTGCTGCGGTTCGAGTTCGAAGGTGTATTCGCTGGGAGACGTGAAACCCGGAACACCCGACCAGTCGCGATTGCCGTACATATACGCGCCGACGAATCCGATACCTCGTGCGCGAAGGACGGAACCCTCGGGCGCGTCGAACGAGAAGGAGCCGTCGATGCGTGTCGTGGTGGTACGTGTTGCGCCGGTCTGCGGATGAACCGCTTCGACCAGTGCGAGCGGGACGGGGGACTTGTCGGCGGCGCTGACGACCGTGCCAGCGAAACGCGTGCCGGCCGGGGCCGCTGTCGCGAGCGCGAAGTCAATGCCGTTCGTGTTTGCGGGAGCAACCACCACCACGGCGGTCGCGAGTGCCGGATCGATCACGTTGTTGTAGTACTGGGCATCGAAACCATGGGCCACGGCAAACACGGTGTATTCACCCGAGGGGAGCCCGATGATTGAGTATGCGCCGCTCGAATCCGTTCGTGTGCCGATTTCGTATGCAACGGTTTTGCCGCGCACGGACACATACGCATGGGCGATCGGCGAATTGTCCTTCGCACTTGTCACTGTTCCACTGATGCTTCCACCCGCGGCGAGCACGAAGTTGATGCCGCCGACCGGAAGTGTGCCGACCTGCACGGTCGTGGCGGTCTGCAGTGTTGCCGCGTCGTCGTAGTACTCCTGCAGGAAGCCCTGGCCACCCGCCGCGACGTAGTATTGTCCGGAGGGCAGGCCCTTCAGTTCATACGTGCCATCAGCCGCGGTGAGAGTGCTCGCGAAAAAGCGACGCGTGTTCTGCGGAGGCAGTGTGACGTCGGGGACGGCCCATACTTTCACCGCTGCACCGGCAACATGCAAGGAGCCGTCGGTCACGACGCCGCCGATCGCACCGCCGAAACGCGAGAGGGTGAAATTGATGCCACTGACTATGCCTGAACCGGGTACAACAACAGCGTCGGCGGTCGCCGCATCAAGCTTCTCGTTGTACCACTCGGCATTGTACTGCATGGCGGTGGCGCGCACCTTGTATGTGCCGGCGGGGACTGCCGCGTGGAACTCGCCATTGCGGTCGGTGTATGCAAACATGATCGGCTTCGTGGTTGCATTGCCGGATTGTATCCAGATCTCCGCATGCGCGACCGGTGTATTGTCGGACGCGTCAACAACACGGCCGCTTATGCCGGGCAGACGCGTCAGCGCAAAGTCTATATTGTCGGTTGTCTGATCCTCGACCACGGCTACCTTGGTTGCATGTGCCAGATCAACCGCACCGTCGAAGAACACCTGCGAGAATCCGTCGTGATACGCGGCCACATAATACTCGCCTGAAGGCAAGCCCGTGATATTGTACACGCCATTCGAATCAGTGACAGCCGACATGCCGCCGTTGGACGGTCGGGATGGATCGGTGCTGGAATGGAGGATGACCGTCACCGTCGAGGCCGCGAGCGGGCTGTTGTCAGACGCATTTGTCACACGACCGCTGATGATGCCTCCCGTGCCCAGCGAAAAGTCTATGCCTGTGACATCGGGTCCGGCGGCGTTCAGAGTGACAGCCGTTGCGGAATCGTACGCGCGCTTGTTGTCGTAGTATTCAGACAGGAAGCCGGGTGCGGAGGCCTCCAGCTTGTACACACCTCCGGGAAGTGCAAGCGCGTACGTGCCATCCTGCCCGGCGCGTGTGCCGTAGCGCGCGATGGGCTGCGTGTTGGTATGCGGTACCGTCGTCGCGAAAATGTGCGCGTATGGGATCGGCGTCGCGTTGGAGCTTCTCACAGTGCCCGTGATTGCAGGCAGGCCCGCGAGAGCAAAGTCGATTCCGGTAGTGGTATTGCCGTCGGCGACATGGACCTTCGTCGCGTTTACGGGGTCGGTTGCCTGATCGAAGTACTGCACAGCATATCCTTCTTTCGAGGCGGTGACGACGTAGGATCCGGGTGCCAGGCCACCGAGGGTGTATTTCCCGTCGGGGTCGGTCACCACGCCGGGAACAATACCGGAGCTGTTTGTCGGATTTTTCACGCCGGGATACAAAGACACGTATGCGCCCTCCACGGGCGTGTTATCACGGGCCCGCACGACGCGTCCGCTGATTCGTCCACCCGTTCCGAGAGAGAAGTCGACATTATCGCGGCGGGGGTGTGAGGCATCGAGCTGAAGTTGAGTTGCCAGAGCGGGGTCGTGGGTATTGTTGAAATACTCGGTGACAAATCCCTGCGCCTCGGCGCGAACGGTAAAGGATCCGCCGCTGACGGGAAGCTGATACGAGCCGTCTGCCGCGCTTCGCGCCACAAAGGGCCGCGACACCGGCGGGACGGGAAGCATGTTCTCGGCGTAGATCAGAGCCCCCTGGACCGGAGTTCCAGCGGCGGTCTTGACAATTCCGGTGATCAGATACGTGGCGGGATGTATGATCGGATCCCTTGTGAGCATAAAGTCGATATGGTCGATCGTCGCATTCGCCGAGACGACAACAGTGTCCGCATCGCGCGGATTCGATTTCATGTCATAATACTGGGTGGCATATCCCTGCGCATACGCGGCGAGGATATAGGAGCCCGGGGTCATACCTTCGATGGAATACACGCCGTTGTGATCCGTCTTGCCGTTGTACACAGGCATCGTGTTGGGCTGACTCGAGTGCAGGACCGCCTGAACCTCTACGCCGATGATGGGCGTGCTGTCCTTCACATTGACGACACGGCCCGTGATGCCGGCAGCTTTTGCGAGAACGAAGTCGACCCCGCTTCGCTGCGGTTGCGTGCTGTCGCTCTGTATGCGTGTGGCCGTCGTTTGGTCCGCGGCGTTATCGTAATATTCCGCGAGGAAGCCCTGCGCGTCCGCGATGACGTAGAAGTTGCCAAACATCGTGCGGAGCGAGTAGGCGCCATGCGCGTCCGTGGTCGTTTCGATCGGCACGAGGGTGGGGATCATGGGATCAAAGGCGGAGACGCGAGCGCCTGCGATCGGCTGTCCCGTTGCATCATTCACCGTGCCCGATATAGTGTAGTCGCGGGCGCCGGAGATGTCGTAGTCGACCATAAACGGCGCTATGGCCGTCAGTGTCGTGGAGCCGACTGTGCCGTTGACTATCACATGACCCGCTTGAATGAGGACGGGCGAAGACGGGTGGGGCATCGGCGTGAAGTCGCCGTCGGGAGTGATTGTGCCTATATATTTTGGCTCAACGGACCACATCACATTGATCACGGGCACTTCCACGGGCGGAAGGTTGCTCGCTTGATATTCGAAGCCACGAACCGTGAAGTGTACAGTGGTACCCATCTTGAAGATGAGCGGTTTCGAGGGATCGGGGGAGGCGGGTTCTATCGTGAGAAAAACACGGTTCTGCGCGGCGGCGAGGCCGGTTAGGCAGAGTAGCAGCAGTAATCCGAGTCGTAGCGTCTTGACCATGGCTATACTCCTCTCTTCATGATGTAACAACCGCAGGGGTCCTGATAACTCAGGATTGACAACGCGGAGGTGAAACCGGTTACGGATGGCGAGGATAAAATACCGGTTCCTCCCCGCGGCGTCAAGGCATATAAACAAAAACCGCCGCGAATGCGGCGGTTTTTGCAAAACGGGTGTAGAGGATCTTATTTGACCAGAACCATCTTCTTGGTGATCGAGGTGGTCTTTCCGTCCACCGTGCTGCTCAGGCGGTAGAAATATGTGCCGCTGTTCAGGTCGTTTCCGGTGAACTGGGTGCTGTACTTGCCCGGGGCGAGGATGCCGTCGGCCAGAGTGGCGACAAGCTGTCCCGCGGTGTTGTACACACCGACAAACACCGTTGCCGTGCGGGCCACGTCGAACTTGATCGTGGTGCTCGGGTTGAACGGATTCGGGTAGTTCTGCTCGAGCGAGAAGCTTCCCGGCACGGTCTGATCGATGGGCTGCACGCCCGTCTGCGCGCCGAGGGAGGCACGAAGGAGAGCGACAGCATACTTTGTATTGTGGATACCGTGGCTCCAATCGTTCTTTACGAAGTAGTAGTTCCACGTTGCGCCGTACCATTCGGGATGCGACTTGTAGGTAAGCGAATCCTTCTTGAAGTCGACCGACATGTTGATGGGTTCACCGTCGGCGCCCTTCGGGAGGATGCTCTTCAGTGTGGCGAGCATACCGTCGATTTCCTTCACAACGGCTTCGATCGAACCGTTGCCGTCGTAGTCCGCACCGGCCTGGATGTCGTCGAACGAGTCGACCTTTGAGCCGTGGCAGGTCTTGCAGGACGTGACGATGTCATTGCCGGCAGCGTCCTTCATTTCCATTTCATGGTTCGAATGGACGCTCGAGCCGTTGATACGAGTGGCCATGTGGCAGGTGACGCAACCGTCATCGAGACCCTGGTGTGTGCCGATGCCCTGAATGGGCGTGCCGTAGTCGTAGCCGTTGGTGCCGAGGTACATGTCGGCCTGCGGGCTGTAGTGCGGGTAGAAGCGATCGCGGAAGACGAGCTTCTGCATTTCCACAACGATCTTGTTATCGGTGCGCGCGCGGTGGCAGTTCATACAGAGCTGGCCCTTGCCGCCCACTTCCGCGGGAACAACATAGCCGTTGGCAAGTTTGTCACGGGTCACGATACGAAGCTGATAGGGATTGGCTTCGCTGTGCGGATCGTGGCAGGCAACGCAGGAGATCGATTCGACGATTTCGACACCGGCATAGTTCGGCGCCGCGGGGTTCTTCGCGAACCTGGCGAAAGCGTCGCCGTTATGGCACGGCCAGCAGGAGGTGCGGCCGGCTTCTTCGCCGGAGAGAGGCATGGTCGCGTGGCTCGATGCCGCCCAGTAGCTGCCGATGCGATGCTTGTTCGGCGCATCGTGGCACTGCATGCAGGAACCGGCCTCGGAATTCACACCGATGAGTTTCTTGTTGCCGCCGCCGGAAACGTGCGCCTGGCCGGGGCCGTGACACGCTTCGCACATGATATTCGCAACCGCAGCAACAGCCGGGAAGTTGGTATTCATGTTGCGGACCGACGTGGAGTCGTTCAGCGGAATCAGGTATTCGTTGTTCCAGAACGTAAACGGTTTGTACCATGTGGTGTCAAAACCCGTCTGTTTCGCGAGGAAGCCGTAGTTGCCGTTGTCGGCGTTCTGATCCCAACCCGTCGTGTGGCAGCGGACGCAGTTTTTGCTGTACACGCCCATAAAGGTCGAGCCGTATCCCTCGACTTCGAGCTGACCGCTGATGCCACGTGTAAACATTGTGGCGTGGCGGGTCTTCTCCCATTCCGTTTTCACGGCCGCGTGGCAGGTGCCGCAGTTCAGGCCCGTGCTCGGCATACCGACGTAGGTCGACGCCTGCAAGGTGTCGAGAGCGACCTTGCCGCTGTCGACTTCAACCTGGACGATGTACTCGCCGGCAATGTCGGGGATGAAGCGCACGAAACGATTCGCGGGCGTGTCAATCGCCGCGGTCGAATTTGCGGGTTTGGCGACAATCGTCCACGCGTGCGTGGTGATCGCGCCTGATTCCTCCGTGCTCAGGTACACTTTCATGTTGATCGGCACGACCCGCAGACCCGTCGAAACAGGGAATGTGCCTGCTGGGGCAGTTCCGTAGAGCCGCGGCGACATGGCGACCCTGTGGACCTTCACCGCGATGGACTGTGCTCCCGCATCCTGCACGAATCCCGCCAGGAACAGGCCGAGCAGGATCATCGCAATTGGTGCGACTCTCTTCATAATAAAACCTCCGGTGGTTAAAGTGCTTCAGACCGGAACGGCGCCTTTGTTGCAGTTCCGGTCCTTCATACACGACAAAAGATATACCACCTCTTTTTAGTTTAATTAAGACAATTCGGCATCCCTATGTCTCAAAAGAAACAGCGAAAATGAATAAAAATAAGTACCTAATGTGGATAACTCGTGTACGAATTGCCTGAATTCCGGGCTGGAATTTCTGTCTTCCGGGTCAAAGCGCCCCGAGCCCTTCCCAAATCTGAAAATCGAGAGAAAGGAGATCGAGTCTGTCGGAAACGTGATGCAGGTTTCCCTTTTTGTTCTTGGAGGCGAGTTGGATACATTCGTTGATACTGAGCAAAAATCCATGAAAAACGTTCTCATTATCTCGTATTACTTCCCGCCTTCCGGCGGACCCGGCGTTCAAAGGGTACTGAAATTCGCCAAATACCTGCGTTCCTTCGGATGGAGGCCGGTCATTCTCACTGTCAAGGACGCCGACTACCCCGCGAGGGACGAGTCCCTGCTGGATGAAATCCCGCCTGATATGCCCGTGTACCGCACAAAGATATTCGAGCCGTACGACGTGTACCGGAAAGTGACGGGGAAAAAGGTGGGAACGCCGGTTGACGTCAATACCATCCCGAAACCGGGCGAGAAGCGCTCGTTGAGCGAGACGATGGCCGAGTTCATACGGGCAACGTTTTTTATCCCCGATGCACGAATCGGTTGGTACAGGCACGCCGTGCGAGAGGGGCTCGACATCATCCGGCGGGAGAATATCCATGCCATTTATTCATCGTCCCCTCCATACACATGCTCCGTCATTGCCCGGGCGTTGAAAAAGAAAACAGGTCTCCCTTGGATCGCGGGTTTCCGCGATCCCTGGCGCGGTTTTCTTTCCACGCCTAAACGCTGGTTTTTGCCCGCCATGATCGACAGACATTTCGAATGCGGGACTTTCAACGATTGTGATCGTATGGAAGTAGCGTGGATCGGGATATTGAAGGACTTTCACGCGAAGTATCCCGATATTCCGACCGGGAAGGTTCACCACCTGCCGAACGGCTACGACAGCGCCGATTTCCCGAGCGTCGAGTTCCACACGCGCGACCTGTTTACGATCACGTACACGGGATCCATGTATGGGAAACGCAATCCCGAGAGTTTCCTTGCAGGTGTTGCGATGGCGGTGGAGCGCGGCGATGTGGATCCGGCGCGCATCCGGCTGCAGTTTATCGGCCGTTTCGGTGCCGAAGTGCGCGCGATGTTCAACCACCCGACGTTGCAGTCGTCGATTGTCGTGAAGGAGTACATGCCGCACGCGGAAAGTGTGAGGCACCTTTTCCAGTCGAACGCGCTGTTGATGATCGTCGACGACTTTCAGGGGAATGAGGAAATCGTGCCAGGTAAGGTGTACGAATACATGGGCGCGGGCAAACCCATCATCACGCTCGCACCCGAAGGCGCGGTCGCCGAAGTGATTCGCGATACACGATCGGGACGTGTCTGCCGTTCCGGCGATATCGAGGCAATCTCCCGCATCGTTGCGTCCTACTATGCGGAATGGCGTGAGGGCACTCTGGGTCTGGAACAGGACAGGGAGGCCATCGCGCGATTTGAGCGCAGGGAAGTGACACATCGCCTGGCCCTGTTGCTCGATGAGGTGACGCAGTAGTCCAGCCCGGTGAGAATACAGCCTCGGCTGCAGTGCAACAAGAATATGCCGGTGCGGGACTACCGCACCGGCAATAATTCCGTAATGAGTTGGGTTATTTTCCTAGTATCGCGAGAAGGACTCCGGCAGCGATTGCGGTCCCTATGACGCCAGCAACGTTCGGGCCCATAGCGTGCATGAGCAGATAATTTTGCGGATTGTATTCCTGACCGACGTTATGTGATACCCTCGCGGCCATCGGGACAGCGGAGACTCCGGCGGAACCGATCAGAGGGTTGATTTTTCCACCCGAAAGGCGGTACATGAGTTTTCCGAACAACACCCCGCCCACCGTCGAGAAACCGAAGGCGACAACTCCGAGTGAGAGAATTTTCAGTGTCTCAACGCGAAGGAACACATCTGCCGCCATCGTCATTCCCACGCAGGTACCGAGGAAGAATGTTACGATGTTAATCAGCTCGTTCTGGGCCATGTTTGTCAGACGCTCCACGACCCCGCTCTCACGCAACAGATTGCCGCCCATAAGCATCGCCAACAATGGCGCAGCAGGGGGCACGATAAGAACGCCGACCATTGCAACAGCAAGGGGAAAAACGATTTTCACCTTCCTCGACACCGGTCGTGGCGTTTCCATGACAACCATACGTTCCTTTTCCGTTGTCAAAAGACGCATGATCGGGGGCTGAATCAGCGGTACCAGAGCCATGTATGAGTAGGCCGAGACGGCGATGGGTCCGAGTAAATGGGGAGCGAGCTTCAGTGTAAGATAGATTGCGGTTGGTCCGTCCGCACCTCCGATGATACCGATTGCAGCCGCCTCCTGCATGTTGAATCCTAATGCCGTCGCTGTCATTAGTGCGATGAAGACGCCAAGTTGAGCCGCTGCTCCGAGCAGAAAGGTTTTGGGATTCGCCAGCAGCGGTCCGAAGTCGGTCATCGCGCCGATTCCAAGAAAGATCAGTGGAGGGAAAATTTCGAGTTCAATTCCCTTGGAAAGGTAATAATACAGTCCACCGATAGTTTCACCAGCCGGTGGTGTGAGCAGACCGTTACCCGGGAGATTGATTAAGAAGGCACCGAGTCCGATAGGGAGCAGAAGCAGGGGTTCGAAACCCCTGCGAATGGCAAGGTAAATGAGCAGGGATGCAACACAGAGCATCGAGACCTGCCCCCAAGTGAGGGACCAAAATCCCATGCCCTCGAGAAACTTCATAAAATGTTCGAGCATAACGCGGCCTATTCGTAGGTCAGCAGGGGATGACCTTGCTCGATTACATCCTTCTCCTTCACATGGACCTTTTTCACCTTGGCGGTGAACGGGGAGGCGATATTGGTTTTCATTTTCATTGCCTCAACAACGATGACGACATCATTTTCCGTGACATCTTGTCCGTCGCTAATTTTCACCTCGAGGACTACACCGTTAAGTGGCGAAGCGAGGGTCTTCTGATCAAGAGTTTCCTTCTTTTTCGAGCGCGGAGAGAGCGCAACCGGCGTTGCTCCGCTATAGCTTTCAATCGAGCGGGTTGGGGGGCGGAACGCCGGCTGTGTTTGAATCACATCGTCGTCCTCCAGCACTTCCACATCCACTTCATACCGTTTTCCGTTGACGGTGATGAGGAGCTTCTTCATGTCGATCACTTCTTCTTGATTGTGTGAGATGCCATTATTGATCCACGCCCGGCGCTGGTCCAGGATTCTCCACTCGTATCGCCTAGGAAACGTATCCGGCGTACAGTGACGGGCTGTTGCAGCGTAGCGGCGACTGCCGCGCTCACAACGGCGATCAATTCGTCGTTGTGATCCGGGTCAACCGACTTCTGCTCCACTTTCTGCGCATACTTCTTGACACGTCTGGAGTTGAGGGTCTCATCGACAAACTTGAAGACCCAGATCATCCCCGCGAGGAAGAGCAGCGATGCAAAGACTCCGCCCATGCCAACGACGAGCAGAAGCGAACTTTCGGAGAGACGTTCGAACATGCGCACTCCTATAAGGGGATGAGGCCGTGCTTCTTCTGCGGCCGTTGGTCACGTTTACTGCGCAAGCTTTCGAGAGCAACCGATAGGTAGGCGCGGGTTGTACGTGGCTCGATGACCGCATCGACCATGCCGCGGGCGGCGGCCAGATACGGCGTGGCAAACTCGGCACGGTATTGCTCGATCAGCTCGCGGCGCCGTTCCTGCGGCCGTTCGGCGGATTTGATCTCGTCACGGAACAGCACACTCACGGCGCCCTCCGCGCCCATCACGGCAATCTCGGCAGTGGGCCATGCGGCAACGCGGTCGGCCCCCAGACTCTTTGCGCACATCGCCAGATATGCTCCGCCGTAGGCCTTGCGCACGACGATGGTGATTTTCGGGACCGTGGCGGCGGAGAAGGAGAACAGCATCTTTGCGCCATGGCGGATGATGCCGCCGAATTCCTGTTCCACTCCAGGGAGGAATCCGGGCACGTCGACAAAACTCACCAACGGAATGTTAAACGCGTTGCAGAAGCGGATGAAACGCGAGGCCTTGTCGGATGCGTCGATGTCGATGGCGCCGAATTTTTCCACGGGCTGATTTGCGACGACGCCAACAACGCGGCCGTTCAACCGCGCGAGCGCGACGATGATGTTGCGCGCGTAGTGCGCATGCACTTCGAATATCGAATCGGGATCGAACACGCGCTCGAGAATATTCATCATGTTGAAGGCCTCGCGCGGATCGTCGGGCACCGCGTGATTGAGGCCTTCATCGTCGATGAGCGTGAGTTCGCCCGTTGCGAGCGACGGCGGATCCTCCGTGTTATTCGAGGGAAGATAACTGAGCAGCCTCTGCACGATTTCGATCGCGTCCGCGTCGTCGCGCGCGATGAAATGTGCGTTGCCGCTGTAGGTGGCCTGCGCCATGGCACCGCCGAGTTCCTCGGCGGTGATGTCCTCACCCGTCGCTTCTTTTATCACCTGCGGTCCCGCGATAAAAAGCTGGCCCGTCTTGTTGACCATGATGATAAAATCCATCAGTGCGGGAGAATACGCGGCGCCGCCGGCACAGGGTCCGGCGATGACGGCAATCTGCGGCACGACACCCGAAAGCAACGTGTTGTAGTAGAAGATTCGTCCGTATCCGCGCAGCGAGTCGACGCCTTCCTGTATTCGCGCGCCGCCGCTGTCATTGATCGATACGTATGGGGCGCCTGCTTTGAGCGCCATATCCATCATCTCACAGATTTTCCACGCGTGCATACCTCCGACACTTCCGCCCATGACGGTGAAGTCCTGAGACGATGCGTACACGAGGCGCCCGCCGATGGCGCCGAGGCCTGTGACCACACCTTCGGCTGGCAGGTCCTTCCCTTCCATGCCGAACGTGGTCGCCTGATGCTGAACGAAGCGATACAGCTCGTCGTAGAAACCATTGTCGAAAAGAAGGTGCAGGCGTTCGTGCGCCGTCATTTTCCCGAAATTATGCTGCGCCTGGAGTTTGTCCAGCCCCCCGCCCAAATTAATATGGGCGTTCTTTTCACCAAGAAAGTGAATTTTTTCTTGAACCGTACTCATGGTAGGATTGGATTGCGATGGAGGACATCGGTGGTGGGAGGTGCGTAATCTTGTGTTTCTGCACGTAATAAATGCATTTGCAGGAAACTCTATTAACATACGGCTTTCATCTGGAAATTCCTTACATATTATTGCATCCTACACTTCGCTGATTAGCGCCTTCATTGAGAATTAATTCTCGTATAACACGCATGTATTTGATGCGAAAAGGTCTGAATAAGCTGACCAGTGCAGGAGTTTAGGACGTCGGAGTCTTTATTAATGGTGCTTGACACCGGTCGAATTTCTTGCGCGGCAGATGGCCCAGGTGTAGATTCAGGCCGTTGATCCCCGCACATGGAATTGGATTTGCCACACCGCGACCGAAGGATCCGCGGACATCTGGCAGCGGCGGCGCATTGCGTTTGTGCCGCTAAATGCCCTGAGGCCCATCAGAAAGGAACACTCATGATACATCGACTCGTCCTTCTCGGTCTGCTCCTCGCCGCAGGAACGCTCAACACGGGCGCCCAGCAGCGAAGCACACTCTTTATCGCGGGGCGGCATCTCTACACACCCTGCAATGAACGCGTCGTGATACGCGGCGTCAACAAGATGATTGTGTGGACCGGAGATCTCGCGCTGCGGAAACGTTCGTACGAGGAGATCGCAAAGACCGGCGCAAACACCGTGCGAATTGTGTGGCTCGCGAATCCATCACCGGCGGAGCCGGACGCGGGGCCCGACGGCCTCGACCGCACGATTCAGGACTGCATCGATGCCGACCTGATTCCTATAATAGAAGTGCACGACGCAACGGGAGACTGGTCGAAGCTCGGCGCAATGGTCGATTATTGGCTGCGGCCGGAGGTGCTGGCCGTGATTCAAAAACACGAGAAGTATCTGCTGCTCAACATCGGCAATGAAATCGGTGACGACACGGTCACAGAGGCCATGTTCCGCGCCGGGTACGGCGACGCGATTCTTCGACTGCGCAACGCGGGCCTCAAGCTGCCGCTGGTCATCGACGGTTCGGACTGGGGAAAAAATATAGACATGCTTCAGGCGACAGGCCCGGATCTATTTGAGCAGGATCCGGAGCACAATATCCTTTTTTCAGCGCACATGTACTGGGCGATCAGCGATGGCGCGACCGACGCGTTTATCACACAGGAGCTGGAGCAATCCGCAGCGATGGGGCTGCCGCTCATCGTGGGCGAGTTCGCGCATCTGTTCCCGCGGGGCGGGCCGTGCAATCTGGAGACGGATTACAAGGCCATCGCAAAGGCATGCAAGGATCTCGACATCGGCTGGCTCGCGTGGGAGTGGGGTCCGGGCAACGAGTTCGCGCATCCGAGCTGCGATGTCATGAACATGACGCTCGACGGCACGTACGCGACATTAAAGGCGGGATGGGCGCGTGATCTGGCCCTCGATCTCCCCGGATCGATACGTCAGACCTCGACTGTCAGCACCTACATCAAGAACGGCGGAATGTGTGACCCGTCACGCGTGCGGGAGCCATTCCCCGCGCCACATTCACTTGCAGTCACTGTGTATCCCAATCCGTCACGCGGGTACATCATCGCGACGGTGCGCTCCGCCGCGGCCGCCGCGGCGCGAGTGAGTCTCGTGGATCCACTTGGAAGGGAAGTGGTTCAAGAGCGATTCGTTGATCTTGCACCAGGTTCAAACAGTATTCCATTCCGCCTCGCAACGACGCCCGCGGCGGGTTTGTATTTCGTTCGTGTACAGACCGCGGTTGGCGGAACCACGGCACCGGTACTGCACCTTCCCCTCGAATAGCCGTCCTCACGAAGCCGCTCCCGCACTCAACCACGGATCGCGCAACGGCGCGCCCGTGGAGGAGTTTTTTCCAGCACACAGGCGGCGCGGGAAGTCGCGAGTGCACCCCGCGGCACCAATCCAGATATTTCAATGTTGAAGGATCGATGGCGAAATGCCCTTGTTGAGACCGCATTTCGCAGTACTTTACAGGCTGTTCACTATGTGGAAAGAATCCGCGTGAACGCTACTGCATCGAACACATGCTAAACTTTTACAACTGCCGCGTGTCATACCGCAGTTGAACCGAACCCTGGACCCCATGACTTTCTTCCGCATCACCATCCTCGCACTTCTGCTGAGCGCCGTCTCTTTCGCGCAGGAATTCAGCGTCAGCGGCACCGTTGTCGACAGCGGCAACGGCACGGGCCTTCGCAATGCGAACGTCGTTTTCATCCATCTCCCCGATTCCACCCGCAAGGGTGACGTGACCAGCTCGGACGGCTCTTTCGAGGTGAAGGAACTCGTGCGCGGCCGTTACATCATGCGCATCACCTACATCGGCTATACCACATACAGCAGACCCGTGCAGATCACGGATAAATCGATCGCTCTCGGGAAAATCCGTCTCGCCGAAACGAGCGTGAAACTGGGTGAGGTGGAGATCGAAGGCCGACTTCCGGTGGCACGTGTGAAGGACGACACCACGGAGGTCTCCGCAGACGCGTTCAAGGTAAACAAGGACGCCACCGCGGAGGACCTCGTCACAAAGATTCCCGGCGTGGTGGTGCAGAATGGCCAGGTCCAGGCGCAGGGGCAAGCGGTGCAGAAGGTGCTTGTGGATAACAAGCCCTTTTTCGGCAACGATCCGACCGCGGCGCTCAAAAATCTGCCCGCGGAAGTGATATCCAGCGTCCAGTTCTACGACGAGCGCAGTGAACAGTCGCGTTTTACCGGATTTGACGACGGAAACACGCAGAAGACCATCAACTTCATCACACGCGCCGGCATGCGAAACGGCCAGTTCGGCAAGTTCTACGCAGGGTACGGGGCCGACGATGAATATCAGCCGGGTGAATACAAGGTTGGCGGATCGCTGAACCTCTTCAGCGGCGACAGGCGCCTCACCATACTCGGAATGTCGAACAACGTCAACGAGCAGAATTTCGCCGTTGAGGACATTCTTGGAGCGACAGGCGGCGGCAGCGGACCGGGCGGACAGGGATTCCGCATGATCAGCAGTCTGGCGTCGAGCGGTGCGGGGCGCCTCTTTCAGATGGGCGGCCGCGGCGGCGGTTTCGGCGGCGGTGATATCGGCAACTTCATGGTGCAGCCGCGCGGCGGTGTCGCAACAACGCATGCGCTGGGCCTGAATTATTCCGATAAATGGACGGATGCCGTTGAAGTGTCGGGCAGTTATTTCTTCAACCTGAGCAAGAACGACGCAACCTCGTCGCTGCTCCGTCGCTACGTGTTCGAAGCACCCGCGGCGCAGACGTACGGCGAAACAGAAACAGCGGCGAACGACAACATGAACCATCGTTTCAACATGCGGGCCGAGTGGACCATCGACACGTTGAATTCCGTGCTCATTCGTCCGCGGTTCACATTCCAACAAAACGAAGGTTCGAGCGTGCTGTTCGGCGAGACCATGCAGGATACCGCGCGCCTGAATAACACCAATATCAACCGGACGAGCGATCTCGACGGCTTGAATCTCTCGAATGACATTTTATACCGCCGGAAATTCGAGACGCGCGGACGCACGTTTTCGTTGAGTTTCAATCAGGCGTACAACTCGAGCACCGGCACATCCGGAGCCAAATCCAATTACACGGTGTTCGGTGTAAACGGATCCAGCGACCTTATCGACCAGACTGCAACGCTCGACCGCGCCGGATGGACACTCGGCGGCAACATCGCGTGGACGGAACCGATCACCGAGAAACTGCTGGCGCAGGTATCGTACAACGTAAACCAGAACCGCAGCGAGTCCGACAAACAGACCTTCAACCTCTCGAATTCGGGCCTGTACGACGCGCTCGACACGACGCTCACAAACACGTACGACAACAGGTACACCACCCATGCAGGCGGGGCGGATCTGCGCTGGAACGACGAGGAATTGAACGGTTCCGCGGGAGTCTCGTATCAGGTCGCAACACTCGCAGGGACGCAGACCTTTCCCTACACGGCCGATTTGAGCACAACGTTCACCGACGTCCTGCCGAACGCGCAATTGCGGTGGAGGATTACACGAGAAAAGAATCTGAATTTCTTTTACCGGACGCGGACAAACGCGCCGAGCGTGGAACAGCTCCAGAACGTGCTCGACAATTCGAACCCGCTGCAATTGCGCGCGGGAAATCCCGACCTCACGCAGGATTACCAGCATACCGTCATGCTGCGATATACCGCGGCCGACATGGCGCGTTTGAACTACTTCTTCGCGATGCTCTACGGCTCGTACACATACAACAGCGTGGCGAACAGCACACTGTACGCGGATCAGGAAACGGACATCCTTCTCGGAGGCCGGACGATCACCATTCCGCGCGGCGCGCAGTTCACGCGGCCGGTGAACGTCGACGGAGCGATGTCGCTGCGCACGATGATGACGTACGGCCTGCCCGTCGAGTTCCTGAAAACCAACATGAACGTCTCGGCGTTTGTGAACATGTCGCGCACACCCGGCCTGATCAACGGCGCGACCAATTACGCATCGTCGCCCTCGTACGGCTTCAGCCTGGTGTTCGCCAGCAATATCAGCCCCGAGCTGGATTATACCCTATCCTCGCTTTCGATTCTGACGACCACGCGCAACTCGCTTCAGTCGCAGTTGAATTCGGACTACTTCATGCAGTCGACACGTGTGCGTCTGAGCTGGACCTTCTGGGAGGGCTTCGTTCTCTCGAGCGATGTAAGCCACACATACTCGTCGGGTCAGACGACCGGATACAATCAGGACTTCGTGATCTGGAATATCGGTCTCGGAAAAAAATTCCTGGCGAACGATGCGGCCGAGCTGCGGCTCACCTTCTTCGATCTGCTCAATCAGAACCGCAGCATTTCGCAGACAAGCAACGAGCTGTACATCGAGGATAACCGGACGGAAGTGCTTCAGCGCTATGCGCTGCTCACGTTCTCGTACAACCTGCGCAACTTCACGTCGGGCATGTCGCCTGACCGCGGGCCTCGCCATGGCGACGGTCCCCCGATGCGTCCGTAAACAGAAGCGAGTCGCGCGGCAGCGTCCGCGTCCCAACAACAACGGCGGGGGTGGGATACAACCACCTCCGCCGTTGTTGTTCCATACGGCCTCGGGCGTTTGAAACGGCGGGCCGTGTATACGCCGGGTCAGGTGTCCAGATACCGCACGGCGCTCTCGATGGACTGCGTATGCGGGAGCAGCGAGTCGACGTGTGCCACACGCAGCACATCCTCGATCATGGAGGATGCATGTATTAGGACCATACGGCCCTTTCTCTCATTCAGCTCGCGCGCATTCCGCACAAGCATACAGATGCCGGCCGATGTGAGAAATTCAAGCTTCTGCAGATCGACGATCACCTTGCCTTGCGGCGAACCGAGCGTGTGAAGCGAGAAGAGTTTTTCGATTCCGAGCGTGCCTTTCAGATCGAGGCGGCCCCGCAGTTCGATGAGACGGATGTCATCGCGGAAATTTCGGATCGTCAATTCCATGTACTTCAGGGTATGATGTTTCCAGGTGCGTGATATCAGAGTTTTGGGCGAGTTGGTGGGGTTATTTTACACGTTTGAACCACCAGGCGTCGCGTCCTCCTTCGATAAAGGACAGAGGATCCGCCTGTCCGCGGACAGTGCGACCGTCATACGCGAGTTTGTTTCCCTGCACCTTGAATTTCCAGACGCCGTAGGGTTTTTCATCGAGGTACAAGGTCAGCGTATAGTCGCCATCGACGGCGAGGAGGTTCTGCGCCTTGAAGTACTCCCCGTACTTTTGTTCCTTCTCGGGGTGCGACATCATGAACTCGTAGCGCACCCAGCGGTGGAACAACGAGATGGTGGTGCCGGGTCCGGGTCCGCCGCAGACGAGTTTCTTGTCCTTGTCACGCACGATACGCACGTCGATTTTGAAGTCCTTTTCCATCCTCTCCGTATCGAGGTGCCGCAGGAAGATTTTCCAATACAGAGTCTGATCCGGCCGTGCCTCGGGATAGATGAGGTAGCCCCAGTCCTGCCAATCACCATCAAGCGTATAGAAGGGTCCGCCCGCGAACGGGTCCGACGGAGTGCGCTTTTTTACAGAAAATGGATACGCGTAGAACTTCACACCCTCGAGGTAGAAGTCGAGCACGTAGTCGCCTTCCTGGAGTTTCATGCCATAGATTGTTTCGCCGGTGGCGGCATCGATCGTTTTTGTCTGTGCGACGAGGTAGTAAGGTTCGCGGACGAGTTCCGTATGCCAGTCCTGTTTGTACAGCTCGGTACCGTCGGCTTTCCGAACCACAAGAGTCCCGTTTTGGTTTTCCTTGACAAACACGACCTGGATCTGGTTGCCGAGATCGAACGTGCCGTCCTTCTCCTGCAACGAGATATTGTTGAGAAGCGACGAGAACATGACACTGGGCGAGTATTGTGCATCCGCTGCAACAAAGGGCAGCAGCGCGAGACACAGAAGCGGGAGGAGCGGTGAACACGAGACGCGTCGTGACATGAAGATCACCTGTGCGTTATGTGTGGGATGTGCGGTGTTTGCGGAATGGTGCGCCATGGCGCGCGTGATGGTGCGCAAGCGGCATGGCAGTATGGAAGTTTTGTTTCTGTCCTCGTTCCCCGGGGACAATTGTATGTCGGAAAGTGTATCCGTGTATGGGGTACAAACTATCCACCGTTATCGAAAGAAGCAATACGCCCCCGGATGGATTCGTTCCAGCGTTTGTTGATTCCGGATACGAGGTGGCGTAGTTTATCGCACACGACTTCCCGCACATCATGACTGTCCCGTCCGCGGCAGAGACGCGGACCCGTATTCGCTGAGGTTCAAAGAGCATCATGCCACCACTGTATTTCCGATCCATCTCGATTGCATATTTCGCGTGCACCCTGTTCATGGCGATAATCGTCGCCTATTTGCTGCTGGCGCGCGGGAAGTCGCGGGCAACCACCGCTCTTGCCGCGAACATGGCCGCGGCGATGGTGTTCAGCGGTCTTGAGCTGATGCTCACATCGGCGTTCTCCCCCCATTCGTACGCGTACAATCCGCTGATATACAGCATGGCGCTGGTGTTCTGCACCACGGCGCTCTGGTTTGCCTACGAGTATCTCGCCGATATTTATCCGACCGAGAAGCGTGTAGTCGTCACGGCATCGGGTCTCGTCGCCGCGGGCTTCCTCGGATGGAGCGCCGTGGAACTTCTGAGCCGCGGGGCACGCTACGACCTGCCGCTGCAGGCCGTGGGGTATCTCGCGGTCGTGCAATACGCGGTCATTGTGACAGTGTTCCTCCGCAAGCGGCGGATGATTCTTGGAGGGGGGCTTGAGTCGGATGCCGGCACCGACACGCGCTTTGCGCTGCCCGTGGACAGCGCGGCGGTGCAGGCGAGCGCCGAGAAGCTGCGCAGCCACCGGGCATCGGCCTGCGTGTCGTTCAGCGTGTTTCTTCTGTTGATCCTCTTTGTATCGGCCTCGTCGATGCTGCGCGACGCGGGATTGTACTCGAGCACCGTGAACGTGATAGTGATTGTCGTGTGCCTGCTGCTGTACAGCGGCGGATTTGTGATCGTGTATCTTCTACATGGCCCCGAGTCGTCGACCTTCCAGGTGAAACTGATCGGACTCACACTGATGGCCGTCTTCATGGTGTTGTCGCTGCTTCCGCTCGCACTTGTGCCTGAGCACGAGATCGCGGACGACGACCGCGTGTCGTCTCCCCCCGCCCCTGTACTGCGGTTCACACCCCTGGATGGGGGCGCGTATCAGGTGCGACCGGCGCAACGTGCCGCCGCAAGTCCGGCCGGTGAGCCGCTCGAGATGGGACGCGCGACCTATGCGGCCGTGCCGATCGGTTTTCCGTTCCCGCTCTTCGGCACGACGCACGACAGCGTCCATGTGTCGCTATACGGGTATGCCGTCTTCGGTCGCGAAGCCGCAACACTCGTGCCCAATCATATCGGCGACTTCCTCGCGCGCGAGCCGGCGCCCATACTCGCCCCATATGCGATGGATGCCGACAAGGGGCAGCGGCGCGAGATCAGCATTTTGCGCGCCGCCGACAGTGTGGTGATCACGTGGTCGCGGTTGCAATTCTACGGAACAATGGCACGGAGCAGTTTCCGCCTGGTCCTCTACCGCGACGGACGCTTCGAGTACCGCTACGACACCATCAACGCACCTGGCGTGATCGTCGCGCAGGACGGCGACACAACCGAACGTGAGACACGACGCGCGGACGCGGACGCGCCCTTTGTACTTGCCGCGGGTACGCGCCTTCGCATCGACACCCATGAAACGTTCCTCGCACTCCTGCACGGGAAACATCTCCCGATCGCGTGGATGCTGGTGGGCACCGCGCTGTTTGTCATCCTGGTGTTCCCGCGCTTTTACCGCAGCGGCCTCATCGCGCCGCTCGAAGCGCTGCTGTACGCGGTCGAATCCGTTGACCACGGCCGCCTCGACGCATGGACGCCCGTCGTCATCCGTGACGAGATCGGCCATGTGTCCGCCAGTTTCAACAGGATGACTCATTCGTTGCGCGACGCACAGCAGCAGCTTCGCGCCTATGCCGACAACCTCGAGGAACTTGTGCGCGAGAGGACGGCGAAACTGGAAGCGGCGCAGAAGCAGCTTGTGCAGCAGGAGAAACTCGCCTCGCTCGGCCAGCTCACAGCGGGCATCGCGCACGAGATCAAGAACCCGCTCAATTTCATCAATAATTTTGCATCGGGCTCGGCGCGCCTGCTCGACGATCTGGACGAGGCGCTGCGGGATGCCGCGCAGGGAGATACGGCGCGCGCGGGAGAGGCAGCGGAGCTTGTCGGCGAACTGCGCGAGAGTGTTTCGCGTATTCGCGCGCATGGCGGGCGTGTCGATGCGATTGTCACAAACATGATGCAGCACTCGCGCGGTGAGGACGAGGCGCGCAAGCCCACCGACATCAACGAGTTTCTGCGCCAGGCGGCGCACATGGCCACCTTGCAGCTCCGCGAATCGGCGCCGGACGCCGAACCGGTCGTCACGTTCGAACTGGATGACGCGGCCGGGTCCGTCGATGCAGTGCGGCCGGATCTGCTGCGTCTTTTCATCAATGTCATGCTCAACGGCCTGCAGGCCTCGGCCGAGTACGCACACAGCGGCGCGATCGATCACCCGGCGCTGACGGTTCGCTCGGAGATGACGGCGGAAGGCGCGGTGGTGCACATCAGCGACAACGGTCCCGGCATTCCGGACGACATCCGCGGGCGCATTTTCCAGCCGTTCTTCACGACCAAGGCCGCGGGTGTGGGCACCGGTTTGGGACTGTCGCTTGCGCACGACATAGCCGTCGCGCACGGCGCGACCATCGACCTGGAATCTGCTTCGGGCCAATCCGCGATGTTTGTGATACGTTTCACCAAGGAGGACGGCGTCCGGCCGGCCGAAGAATCCGCGGTGGGACAGGAAGGATGAAGCGGATCTCCGGTGGGGCCGCGGTGTCAGTCCGGCAACCCGAAGGCGACACTGCGCATGCTCAATCCGCCGTAGTACACCTCCTCGTGCGTAAAAGAGACAGACTCGTCCTTTTTTGAGATGCCGAGCGCGTAGAGGAGCGGGATGTAGTGGTCGGGCGTGGGGACGGCACGCCGGGCCGCGGGATGCGTCGCGAAGCGGAGCAGTGCGTCGTCGTTGCGCGCGCGGAGCGCGGATCCGACCCAGTCGTCAAACTCCACCGCCCACGGAGCGGGCGAGGAGTCGTCGCGCGACATCGCCGCGAAACTCTCGGTCAGGTTGTGGACGACGTTGCCGCTTCCGACGACAAGCACACCCTTCTCACGCAGCGTGGCGAGGCGCGCGGCAAGTTCGTAGTGGTATTGCATGCTGCGGCCGTAATCGATGCTGAGCTGATAGACCGGGATATCGGCCCGCGGGAAAATATGATGGAGGATGGTCCACGCTCCATGGTCGAGTCCCCAATCCTCCGTCGGCGTGGCGCCGGGCGCGAGCGCGGCTGTTTCGCGCGCCAGTTCCGGCGCACCCGGAGCGGCATACCGCATCTCGAACAGCGCGGGCGGAAATCCGCCGAAGTCGTGGATGGTTTCGGGGCGGGCGCCCGCCTGCACGAAGGTGCCGCGGGTCAGCCAATGCGCCGACACAACAAGAATCGCGCGCGGGCGGAGTTCGCCGTCGAGACGCGCGCCCAGGGCGCCGAGATGGCGTGTGAAGCGATTGTCCTCGAGCGCGTTCATCGGACTGCCGTGTCCGATAAAAAGCGCCGGCAGACGCGGAGTGGAGGGGTGGGCGGCAAGCGAATCAAGGGCGCGAAGTGTCATGGCTGGAGCGAAAGGCGCGAGTGCAAGGAGTGATAGAAACCGTGAACGTGTCATAGTATAACCGACGAGACTGCTTTAAAGTGGCATTCCGGGTGATAATGTTCCAACATCGAGCGTGGACCGAGGATTCCCGGGAACGCGACTGTATTCGGAGGTGTTGGATCGTATTACACTTTCGATGTACTTTCACGGCGTCTACGTACTTCCAATTCGCGAAGGCACGCGCATGGCGCGTGTTTTCACACCCTTCCCGCCTCGTGATACACAACGCTCCGAGGAGCGTGGATGTTTTGCAGGGCGGTCGGCTACCCACACAGCAGCAGCAGGCAATGGATCACGATACAGTCTCAGACACGCCGGCAGACACGAATCCCCGGGAACGCGGTCCGCGTGATGCGTTGATCCGTCTGCTTCAGCGTCATCCGATCGCGATGATCGGCCTCCTCCTCTTTGTGGGAATGGCCGCGATTCTCGTGCACCTCGAACGGTTCTCGATGAAGATCAAGGAATCGGTATCGCTCGAGAGCGCGGACGTGTACGCGCGCACTCTCGGCGAATTCCGCACCTTCTATGCCGAGGAGCTGTTGCCGCGTGTCAAGCTGAACGGTGTGCCGGTGACACATGATTACCTGCGCGATCCACGCGCGCTGCCGATTCCCGCCACGATGAGCATCGATCTCAGCAAGCGCCTGAGCGCGACGGAACAGGGTTACGGCATCCGCGTATTCAGCGACTACCCGTTCCCCTGGCGCGTGAAGGAGGGCGGTCCGCGCGACGATTACGAGCGGGCAGCATTGTATGAATTGCGGCGCACAGGCACGAAGGCCTTTTCGCGATTTGAGGAAATGAACGGTGTGTTGTCGCTCCGGTACGCGAGTCCGATGCTGATGGAAAAGGCCTGTGTATCCTGTCACAACACGCATCCCGATTCGCCGAAGAAGGACTGGAAAGTCGGCGACGTGCGCGGCGTGCAGGAGATCACCATCCCGCTCGAGAAACAGCTCGGCGAGATAAAGAGCGGCCTGCTGGAGTCGTTCCTCATCATGATGACGATCACGCTGCTCGGACTCGGCGTGTTGTGGGTTGCGATCGGCGGCATGCGACGGTCGCTGGCGCAAACCCAGGACCTTGCCGAGAAGCAGCGGGTCATCAACGAGGAATTACAGGTGCAGATCGCCGAACGCACCCGCGCGGAAATGCAGCTCGAGGAAACGAATCGCACGCTCGAGACAAAGGTGGATGAAAGGACGCGCGAACTGTCGGACAAGAACGCGGAGCTGAGTTCCACTCTCGAAACGCTGCAGACCACACTCGACAAACTCAAGGCCGCACAGGATCAGCTCATCGTGCAGGAGAAGCTCGCGTCGCTCGGTGAACTGACCGCCGCCATATCGCACGAAATTAAGAATCCCCTGAACTTTGTGACGAACTTCGCCAAACTCGCGCGCAAGCTGACCGCCGAGGTGCGCGACATACTTTCGCAGTCGGAAACGCAGTTTACACCGGCCACCGTCGACGATCTCCGCGACATTAACAACGATATCGACGAAAATCTGGAGAAGATCAACGAGCACGGGCAGCGCGCGGACAGCATCATCCGCGGCATGCTGATGCACTCGCGGGGCATTTCGGAGGAGCTTATGCCCACCGATGTGAACGCCCTGTTGAAGGAGTACGTCGATCTCTCGTATCACGGCATGCGGGCGCAGATGCAGGATTTCAACGTGTCGCTGCACGCCTCCTACGAGGAAGGACTGCCGTTGATTCTGATCGCGCCGCAGGATGTGAGCCGCGTGTTCCTGAACATTCTCAAGAACGGCATGTATGCCACACATCAGAAGCGACTCTGGCTCGGCGAGGAGTACGCCCCCGACGTGTCGGTTTCGACCAAGCGGTACGACGACGACATCGAAATACGCATTCGCGACAACGGTCCGGGCATCCCGGATGAGCTTCGGGAAAAAATCTTCGAACCATTCTTCACAACAAAACCCGCGGGCGAGGGCACCGGTCTCGGCCTGTCGCTCAGTTACGAAGTGATCAAGCGGCACTTCGGGACCATCCGCGTCGAATCCGCCATCGGCGAGTTCACCGAGTTTATCATCCGCCTTCCCATCCGCACGCAGCTCAGTCCCGCACCGGCGGAAGACGAAACTCACACAAAATAAATCGAGACCTTGCTTGACAGGCAAATTCGGATATGATATATTCGAATTACGTCACTTTACGTAAGAACACACGCGCTATACCCGGGCGGTTACGCCCATAAAACGCACTTTCCATGGTGCACTGCCACGTGCGCGGACGCACGGAGCACTGCCCACGCGACCTGTCGGATGATGTCCGCATCATGTGCACCGTTCGCGACCATGCCGATGGCCGGCTGCCGTATCAGCGTCGCCACGCGGCTTCCAAGCATCGTCCATCATTGATCATCACACAGGAGTCACATCGCATGAAAAAAATTCTCACCGTGCTTTCAGAGTACGGGTATTGGGGCGAAGAACTCATCGGTCCGTTGGACGCGATGGACAAAGCCGGCTATCAGGTCGACTTCATGACGCCTACGGGCAAGCGCCCGCGCGCGCTTCCCGTGAGCATGGACCCGACGTTCATGGATCCGCCCCTCGGAAAATCTGTGACGAGCGAATACATGGCGAAGCGGACGAAGGAAGTGGACGAGTCGGATCGTCTGACGAATCCGATCAGTCTGAAGGACTGGTTCCCCGAGCGTCCGTATTACAGCGCGACCAATTATCTGCGCGCGATGGAGGCCTACAACGACGGTGTCGACAAGGCACAGTCGGAACTTGCGAAGTACGACGCGCTGCTGCTTGTCGGCGGCAGCGGTCCCATCGTCGACATGGTGAACAACCAGCGTCTGCACGATGTGATCCTCGGGTTCTACAACGCGGGCAAGCCGATCGCGGCCGAATGTTACGGCGTTGCAGTTCTTGCCTTTGCGCGCGACTGGTATGTGCGCCGCAGCATCATCTGGGGCAAACACGTCACGGGCCATCCGATCGAATACGATTACCACGACGGCACCGGTTTCTACAATGCGGTGAAGCAGGAGTGGGTGGATTTCAACATGGGACCGCCGCCTTACACGCTGGAGTACATCCTGCGCGACGCAACGGGACCGGACGGCGGCTTCCACAGCGGCGTCGGGCGCAACGTGTCGGCGCTTGTCGACTATCCCTTCATCACAGGCCGCTCGACGGAATCGTCGGTAGCGACGGGTGAACTGCTTGTGGCGGTTCTCGAGAAGGGTTTGAAACGCTACGGCTGGTAACACGCCCCGTTGCCGTCCGCGCCCGCGACGGGCGCGGACGGCAACCGGCATTCTGAGCACGATACACACGAACTTCTGAAAGAAAGGTTTTCCATGAGCGGCAAGACAGGGCGATACGCGATACTCGAGCAGTTCCTCGCCGACGGCATGACATACATGTTCGGTAATCCGGGCACCGTGGAGCAGGGATTCCTCGATGCGCTGGAGAAGTATCCCGGATTGCAATACATCACCACGCTGCAGGAGACGATCGCGGTGGCCATGGCCGACGCCTACGCGCGCTCCACGAAAAAGCCCACGCTTGTGCAGTTGCACAGCGGCGTGGGACTCGGCAACGGCATCGGCATGATGTATCAGGCCTACCGCGGTCATGCGCCGCTGGTCGTGATTGCGGGGGAAGCCGGAACACAGTACGACGCAACCGACGCGCAGATGGCCGCGGACCTTGTCGCCATGGCGCGGCCGGTCACGAAGTGGTCCACACGTGTTGTGCATCCCTCCTCGCTGCTCCGCGTTGTGCGCCGCGCGATCAAGATTGCGGCAACACCGCCCATGGGTCCCGTCTTTGTCGCGCTTCCGATGGATGTGCTCGACGCCATCTCGGAAGAGCGCGTTGAAAAGACCGTCATTCCCGTCTCCCGCGTCACACCTTCGGCCGACGTGATCGACCAGGCCGCGGCGATGCTGGCGGGCGCCTCGCGGCCCATCATCATCATGGGCGACGGCATCGCTTACGCAGGAGCGCACGACGAACTGCGCACGATTGCCGAGACGCTCGGCGCCGACGTGTGGGGCGCCGATGCATCCGAGGTCAACATCCCCTTCACACATCCCCTGTACAAGGGCGCGCTCGGACACATGTTCGGCACACACAGCAGCCCGATCACCTCGCGCGCCGACGCGGTTCTGATCGCGGGCACATACATATTTCCCGAAGTGTTTCCCGCACTCGACGGCGTGTTCGCGTCGGATGCAAAAATCGTACACGTCGATCTCAACGCATACGAGATCGCAAAGAATCATCGTGTGGACCTCGGTATCGTCGCGGATCCGAAGCCCACACTCGCAGCGATCACCGCGTCGCTTGCGGCGCGCATGAACGCGGAGCAGAAGTCCGCCGCGCGGGCACGAATCGGCGTCGCGGAGAAGGCAAAACACGACGCGCTCGCGACTGCGCTCGCGCATGACGCGACGGTCGCGGACCGCACGCCGCTGGATATCTCGCGTTTCATGTCGGAGCTGGCGCATGCGCTGCCCGACGACGCGGTCATTTTCGACGAGGCGCTGACGTCGAGTCCCGCGCTCGAGCGCTATCTGCACCCGCATCTGCCCGGCCATTTTTTCCAGACGCGCGGCGGCTCCCTCGGCGTCGGTTTTCCCGGCGCGCTGGGCCTGAAGCTCGCGCATCCCGAAAAAACCGTGCTCGGTTTTTCCGGCGACGGCGGCTGCATGTACACGATACAGGCGCTGTGGACCGCAGTGCGGCACAAGATCGGCGCCAAGTTCATCGTCTGCAACAACCAGAGCTACATGCTGCTCAAGCTGAACATCATGGAGTACTGGAAAGAGCGCGGAATCGAGGAGCACACCTTCCCCGAGTGCTTCGATCTGCAGGGTCCCGTCGTGGATTTCGCAGCGATGGCGCATGCGATGGGCGTGCCCGCGCGCCGTGTCGCGACGCCCGCGGAAGTGGGTCCGGCCATCGCGGAGATGCTCGCGACCGACGGTCCATACCTGCTCGATGTTGTTGTGTCGAACACCGTGCCGGGTTCGACCAAGAGCTGAAGCGCCAGCCGCGCCGGGTCATGAATAGCATCATCAGAGTAAACCGAAACATAGAGGAACCGACTTCATGAGTAATACAGCAATCACCGTCGAGCAGATCAACCGCTTTGTGGCGGCGTGGTATCAGGCGCTCGACTTCCACATTCCCATCGAACAGGTGTATCCGATGCTCGCCGAGACGGGCTTGAACGTGCAGTTTCCCGACGGCGACATCAAGGACTTCGCGTCGTTCAAGGTCTGGTACGACCGTGTCACCAATCTGTTCTTCGACGAGAATCACTACGTGCAGTCGGTCGTGGCCGACATCAAGGGCGACGAAGCCGTACTCGACATTGTCGTGGGATGGCAGGCCAGTTGGTGGGAAGCGCCCGCGGCAAAGAGCAAGCGTGTCTCGATGGATGCGACACAGCGCTGGACTGTGCGCGCCACGACACGCAACGCCTTCGGTCTCGAGATCGTTTCGTACAACGCCACCGTCGAACCCTTCAAATACGCACCGGGCTTTGCCCGCCTCTAAATCCCGACAGGAGACTTCGCGATATGACACCGAATCCGAACAAGCAGCTTGCACGCCGGTACTTCCTCGAAATCCTGAACGGCCAGAATGCGCAGACAGCGCACGAGATACTTTCCGACGATTTTGTTTTCACGCTTCCCACACATCCCGAGCCGTTCAAGGGACCGGACGGATTTCTCGGCCTCACCAAGATGTTGCACGACGCGTTTCCCGATTTCTACATCTTCCCTGCCGACATGGTTGCCGGTGACGACTGGGTTGTCACGCGCTGGCGCGGCGGCGGTGCTCATACAGGCGGCGCCCTCGTTACGATCAAGGGCGACCTGCCCCCGACGGGTCAGGCCTTTGAGATCGACGGCATGACCTGGCACACCATCAAGAACGGAAAGATCGTCGAATCGATCGGTCACGAAGACACGCTGGGATTGCTCTTCCAGCTTGGCGTCATTCCCGCGCCTCCCGCGCCCGAGCCGCCGACAAGCGGAGAGCAGAACATACAGCTCGCTCTGCGCTATTTCAACGAGATCATGAGCCAGGGCAAGCTCGAGGTCGTGGAGGAAATCCTCGATCCGAGTTTTGCATTCATCATCCCGACACAACCCGCGCCCATCGTGGGTCACGAGGCATTCAAAGGATTCGTGAGCTACCTGCGCAACGCGTTCCCCGACATCAAGTTCACTTCGCATCGTCACACCTGCGAGGGCGAGAAGGTCGCATCGCGCTGGTCGATCGAAGGCACGCACAAGGGCGAGTTCCTCGGCATGCCCGCGACAGGTCACGCGATCAAGGATTGGGGCATCGACATTTTCACGATCCGCGGCGGCAAGATCGTCTCGGTGCATGTGAACGAAAACGACTTCGGTCTCATGCAGCAACTCGGCATGATGGGATAATGTTTGAGCGTCCAGACGGTACGCGGCGCATTGCCTTTCTCGGAAGCAAATGCCGCCGTGCTTCTGGAGACCACTAATTGAACAGTACAATACTTTCCTTCTCACTCACAAAACAGTGGACAAGAAAATGAACCATACAATGCGCCGTGTCACACTTGCTGCATTCGCGCTCGGACTGCTCGTTTCCCTGAACAGCGGGTTTGCGCAGAAGTACGATCCCGAACAGATCGCAAAGAACAAGGCCGCGGCAACGAAGCTGTTCCACGCGGGCTGGGACCGTGGCGATTTCGCCGTGCTCGACGAGATGATTCCCGCAGATGCGCTCGATCATTCGACCATTCCCGGCAAGTCCCCCGAGAAGGGTCCCGCGAGCTTCAAGTCGATCATCGGCATGTTCCGCGCCGCGATTCCCGATGTCAAGCTCACCGTGCACGATGAGATCGCCGAAGGCGACAAGGTTGTCCACCGCTGGACACTGAAGGGCACACACACCGGCACACCGCTGTTCGGTGTACCCGCATCGGGCAAGACGCTCGAGTTCGGCGGCACAACAATCGTCCGTATTGCCAACGGCAAGGTGATGGAGCGCTGGTCGAACGTGGACGAGATGGCGCTCGCACGTCAGCTCGGTCTCGTTCCTCCTCCGGGCGGTCCGAAGAAATAACATGCAGCGGGGCGCCCCGGTACTTCCGGGGCGCATTCCCTTCCTCCGAGCAGGCATCATCCCATAGAAAGGAATCGACGTGAAAAAAATATATCTGATCGCGGCCGCTGTGATTGTGCTGAGCACGCTTGCTCCGCGCAGCGCCGAGGCGCAGGTCGGAAGCAAGGCCGAATCGTATCGTGCGATGGCAGGCCAGTTTCTGTCCGAAGTCTGGACCAAGGGTAACGCGGACGTTGCGAATAAAATCCTTCAGCCCGATTTCAAGTTCATCCTTGCCTTTACAACGGTGAACGGCCTCGAGGATTTCATGGCCCTCGTGCGTCGCAACCGCACCATTTTTGAAAACCTGACCTACGTTCCGACCGATATTGTCGCGGATGAAGGCGGCGCCGTGGCGTATTGGCAGATGTCCACCACAAAAAACATCGGCGCGTGGCGCGGTGTACCCGCGTCGGGAAAGCCCGTCGCCATTCAGGGTATGAGCTATTACAAGTTCAAGGACGGCAAAATCGCTGAGATTCGTGTGCAGAACGACGTGTTCAGCATGCTGCGGCAGCTCGGTTTTGTTTCCCCGCCCGAGATCGTCGAGAAGAACAAGCAGGTTGTGCGCGAATACGCCGCTGCCATTCTCGGCAAGCGCGACTTCTCGCAGTTCTCGAAGTTCGCCGAACCGACGTTCAAGATCGACCGCAGCGCGGTGCCCGAGGCCATTGCGGGAGCGGCGGGACTCAACGCGCAGATGGACATGCTGTATAAAGCATTTCCGGATCTGGATATCCAGATTGCGGACATGATCGCGTCGAACGACAAGGTGCTCGTGCGCTTCGAGGCGCCCGGCACACACACCGGCGAGTTCATCGGCATTGCCCCGACCGGCAAAAAAGTCGTGTGGAAGGGCCTCGTCCTCTACCAGTTGAAGGACTTCAAGCTCATCCACGCATGGGCCAACTGGGACGACACCGGCCTCATCAACCAACTCAAAGAGAAATAAGAATCAGCGGCCATGCCGCGCAGCGAGGATCTCAGAGAATGGCAGATACAGACTTGTTTGATTACATCGTGATCGGCAGCGGCGCATCGGGCGCCGTTGTCGCCAACCGGCTCAGCGCGGCGGCGGGCAACCACGTTCTCCTGCTCGAGGCAGGAGTTCCCGACAGCGCAGCCGACATCAAGGATCCGGGCGGCTTCGTGCGCCTCTGGGGCTCGGAGATCGACTGGACGCTCGGGACGGAATCGCAGCCCGCTCTTGCGGACCGCGCGATCACGATCAATCAGGGCAAGGTGCTCGGCGGCAGCACATCGATCAACGCGATGATGTACGTGCGCGGCAACCGCGGGAACTTCGATCAGTGGAACATGATGGGCGCCGACGGCTGGGGATACGACGACGTGCTGCCGTACTTCAAGAAGTCGGAAGACTTCGAAGACGGTCCGTCGAAGTACCACGGCGCGGGCGGACCGCTCCGCATCCGCGTGTGCCCCGACAACGACATGCGTTCCGACGCATTCATGAACGCGGGTGTGGAAGTCGGATTCGACGGTCCGCATTGGGACTATAACGGCGCGCGCCAGGAACACGGCGCGGGTCTACTGCAATTCCACATCAACGACGACGGCACGCGCGCCAGCACTGCCACGGCCTTCCTCGATCCCGTGCGGTCGCGCACGAATCTCACAATCACCACCGGCGCCGAAGCCACACGTCTACTCATCGAAAACGGACGCGCGGTGGCAGTCGAATACAGCAAGGACGGTGCGACACAGACCGCGAGAGCCGCGCGCGAGATTGTCGTGAGCGCGGGTGCGTTCCTGTCGCCGAAGCTGCTGCTGCTCTCGGGCATCGGACCCGCCGATGAACTGCGCGCGCTGGGCATTCCCGTGGTGGCCGATCTGCCGGGTGTCGGCAAGAATCTGCAGGACCACATGCAGTTGCCGGTCATCTTCCGCTCGAAGGTCGACACACCGCGGACCACGCTGCTCACGGGGAACGTGTTGTTCGTCAAAACACGCGAGGGCATGACCGCGGCTGTCCCCGATCTGCAGCTCAATTTTACTCCCGCGATTCCGAAACCGCTGGCTCCGATACTGCCGGATCTTGGTGGACCCGTGGCGATTTTCCTTCCGATTCTCGTGCAGCCGTTCAGCATCGGAAGCGTATCGCTGCGCTCGTCGAATCCCTTCGACAAACCCGTCATCAATCCCAACTATCTGCAGCGCGACGCCGACGTGGAGGTCTTCCGCAAGGCGGTGGCGCTCATCCGCGATATGGCCAACTCGAAGGCCTTTGCGGGCGTCAACGGTGGCGAGCTTGCTCCGGGTGACGGGGACTTGGACGGGTACATCCGCACGCAGAGTTCAACTCTGTGGCACCCCGCAGGGACATGCAAAATCGGCCGCGACGCGATGGCGGTGGTCGATCCGCGGCTCCGCGTGTACGGCGTTGCCGGCTTGCGTGTTGCCGACGCCTCCGTCATGCCGACAGTACCGAGCGGCAACACCGTCGCGGGCTGCTTCATGATCGGCGAGAAAGCGGCCGACATGATTCTCCACGACAATACGAATTGACATACATCACCGGAACCACACCATGAAGAATGTACCGAACACCAAGCTCGGCGCGATGTACCGCGAGCACATACAGTTGATTCTTGACAAGAACATCGAGGCGCTTCTCGATCAGTACACCGACGACGCGCTGCTGATCAGCTCGTTCATGAAGACGCCGAAGTATTACCGCGGCCGCGACGGCCTGCGTGAGCACATGCAGGGCATTCTCGGCATCGAGGGTCTCGAGACCGAGATTGTGTTCTGGGGCGAAACCGAAAATCCCGAGACGCTCATGATAACCGAGCAGATCACCATGACGGCGGGCGGCCAGCAGTTGCAGATGCGCTTCGCCGACAGTTGGGTACTCCGCGACGGAAAAATCGCCATTCATTTCGCGGGCATGGTGCAGCATCCCGACGGTTCGCTGGCCTGACACACGACCACGCAGGAAGGACACACATGAGACTCGCAGGAAAAAAGATCGGCATCTTCATAGAAAGCGACTTTTACGATCCGGAAATCTGGTATTACCGTTTCCGCTTCGCCGAAGAGGGCGCCGACGTGCATTTCTTCACACGCTTGTGGGGCCAGCAGGCGATCACCTTCAGCGGACATGAATTCCGGACGCCCTTCGAATGCCGCGAGAGCTTCGAGGGCATGGACGACGCCACCTTGCGCAGCTTCTCCGCGATCATCGTGCCCGCGGGCATGGTCTCCGACCGGCTGCGTTACACCGAGGACGTCACAAAAATCCCGCCAGCAACCGAGTTCCTCGCGCGGGCGTTCGCCGAGCCGACGATACTCAAGGGCATCATCTGCCACGGCATGTGGCTGGTGGCGCCGCGTCCCGACCTCGTGCGCGGGCGCCGCGTCGTCGTGCACAACAACCTCATCGGCGATGCGCGCAACATGGGCGCCGAGTACGTAAACGAGGATGTGGTGGTGGATGGCGATCTCGTCACCGGCCGCACGGGCGGGCACTGCAACGTGTTCGCGCGCCGCATCATCGACATGCTTGCTGACGGAGGGCGATGACATGGCCGACCTCGCGTTCCATCACATGGCCGTCGCCTGCAAGGATCCGCTCGCGCTCGAGCGCTGGTACACCAAACATTTCGGCTTCGTGCGCGCGCGCTACATACCGCTCGGCGACGAGGCCATCGTCTTCATCAAGTCCGGCGGCGCCTATCTTGAACTATTCTCCGCGAAGGAGGAGTCGCCAGTCGGCCCGAAGGTGCAGGACGGTCCGTGGTATCCCGAATGGAGGCACATCGCCTTCAAGGTCGACGACATCGACGCGAAGCTTGCGGAGATGGGCGCGGACGCGCGGATCACCCACGGTCCCTTCGACTTCGGCGCGTTTATCCCGGGTTGGAAGACCGTGTGGGTCGCGGATCCGGAAGGCAACATCGTGGAAATCAGCCAGGGGTACGTGGACGAACTGAATCCGCCCCCTCTCGACATGTAAGCGCAGCGTCCGCCCGCACGCGATCGATCGACACATTCTTTCATCCAGGAGGATATTTCGTGAACGACATACATTTCACCTTCTCTGACACCATCGCCGGATACGTGTCCAGCTTCGATCGCGCGGCGGACACATACACCATCACGACACCGGGCGGCGACAGCTACGTGATCAAGTTCAAGAGCAACACCTACGCGCAGCTCGTCCGCAATCTCGAGGAGCCGTATCAGGATTGCACTGGCCAGATGCGCGACATGCTCGAGCCGGGCCGTTTCGTTTTCACCTACGGCACCTACTATCCCGAAGCGGGCGGCAACTCGTTCGAGGCGCAGTTCCTCATGTTCCTCGGCCGCAAGATCGAGGAGTACGGATTCGAGAAGCAGGACTGGTGGGTGAATCAGATCGATTCACTCGGCCGTTTTTATCTCAAGGCGCAGTTCGGCACGAATACGGTTGACTACAAGAACTACCGCACGACCATCACGCTGAACGGCGAGAAGGAAGCCGACAATTACCGACAGGAGACCGACACGATCTCGCGTCTCGTCTACGGTTTTGCGTCCGCATATCTGCTTACGGGCAAGGACGAGTACCTCGTCGGCGCCGAGAAGGGCACGGAGTATCTGCGCGAGCACATGCGCTTCTACGATCAGGACGAGAAGATCGTGTACTGGTATCACGGCATCGACGTACACGGCTCGCGCGAGGACAAGGTGTTCGCCTCCGAGTTCGGTGACGATTTCGACGCCATCCCCGCCTACGAGCAGATTTACGCGCTCGCGGGTCCGATTCAGACGTACCGTATCACGGGTGATCCGCGCATTCTGCAGGACGCGGAGATGACGGTGGATCTCTTCGACCGTTTTTATCTCGACCGTCACAAGGGCGGGTATTTCTCGCATCTCGATCCGATCACACTTGATCCGCGCAGCGAAGCGCTCGGACCCAACAAGGGCAAGAAGAACTGGAACTCGGTGGGTGATCACGCGCCTGCGTACCTCATCAACCTGTACCTTGCGACCGGCGAGGAGCGCTACGCAAAGATGCTCGAATACACGTTCGACACCATCGTGCAGTACTTCCCCGACTACGCCAATTCGCCCTTTGTGCAGGAGAAGTTTTACGAGGACTGGTCGCACGACAGCACACACATGTGGCAGCAGAACCGCGGCGTCGTGGGACACAACCTCAAGATCGCGTGGAATCTCCTGCGCATGTACGGACTCGAGCCGAAACAGAGTTACGAGGAAGTCGCGCGCAAGATCGGCGAGGTGATGCCTCCGATCGGCGGCGACCGTCAGCGCGGCGGCTGGTACGATGTGATGGAGCGTGTGCGTCAGGCCGGACAGGATTGGCACCGATTCGCCTTCCACGACCGCAAGGCCTGGTGGCAGCAGGAGCAGGGCATTCTGGCCTATCTGATTCTCGCGGGTGTTCTCGGCGGCGACGAGTACCGGAAAATCTCGCGCGAGTCGAGCGCGTTCTACAACGCGTTCTTCCTTGATCATGACGATGGCGCGGTGTTCTTCAACGTGCTTGCAAACGGCATTCCCTACCTCATGGGCACCGAGCGATTCAAGGGCAGCCACTCGATGAGCGGATACCACTCGTTCGAGTTGTGTTACCTCGCGCAGACATACACGAATCTTCTGCTCACCAAGAAGCCGCTCGACCTGCACTTCAAGCCGAAGCCGAACGGATTCAAGCGCAACATCCTGCGTGTGTCGCCCGACATCCTTCCGCCGAAGTCGATCCGCATCGAGAGTGTCACGATCGACGGCGCGCCGTACACCGATTTCAACGCCGAGGCCCTGACAGTGAAACTGCCGGCCTCCGACACCGATCTGCGCGTCAAAGTGCGCGTCATCCCCACCAGCGGTTCCTGAGGAGTTATCATGGACATTACGATCACGAGCGACAGCGGCATCGACATTGCGACGATCCTTGGCGAGATCGACGGCAAGACGGCGCCGGAAGTGCAGGAGAAGATTCTCCCGCTCATCAAGGCGGAAGGCAAGCTGCTGCTCGACATGACGGGTGTACCGTACATGTCGAGCGCCGGTTTGCGCATGCTTCTTTCGACGTACAGGCAGATCACCGCGCAGAAGGCGCGGCTGGTGCTGTCGGGCCTGTCGGAGGAGATCCGCGACACGATGTCGATGACCGGATTTCTGCATCATTTTACGGTCTGTGACACGCTTGACGCCGCTAAGGCGGCACTCGCCTGAACCGCATGGACCGCATAGACATATATCCCACACATCTCTTCGAGGGCCACAAGCTGCGTTTCGGCCGGCCCTCGCCATTCGGCGCGAGCGTGGTGCCAGGCGGCATCAACTTCTCCGTATTTTCCCGGCACGCATCCTACTGCGTGCTGGTGCTCTTCCACAAGGGAGACGACGCGCCGTTTGTGGAAATTCCGTTCCGCGGCATGTTCGAACATGCCGGTACGGGGGAACCCGTCTGGAACGAATTCCGCATCGGCAATGTGTGGACCATGACCGTCTTCGATCTCGACTACGAGGAGATCGAATACGGCTTCAAGATCGACGGGCCCGGAGGCCGCGTCGCGCGCGGCATGCCGGGCGTGCACCGCTTCGATCCCTCGATAGTGCTGCTTGATCCCTACGCCAAGGCGATCGGCGGCCGCGACGTCTGGGGCGCGACGCCCGATTGGGACAAACCCTATCCGCATCGCGCGCGCATCATTTACGACGACTTCGACTGGGAATCGAGCGCTCCGCCCGAGATTCCGATGGAAGACCTCGTCATCTATGAGATGCATGTGCGCGGTTTCACGCGGCACCCGTCGTCGGGCGCAAAATATCCCGGCACCTTTGCCGCGATACGCGAGAAGATCCCGTATCTCAAATCGCTTGGCATCAACTGCATCGAGCTGATGCCCATTTACGAATTCGACGAATTCGAGAACAGCCGCACACATCCCGACACCGGCGAGCTGCTGCTCAACTACTGGGGCTACAGCACGATGGGCTTCTTCGCGCCGAAGGCGGGATTTGCGGCAACGGGCAAATCGGGCGACGGAACCATGGTGGCCGACGAACTCAAGTCGCTCATCAAGGAGCTGCACGAGAACGGCATCGAAGTAATACTCGATGTGGTGTTTAATCATACGGCCGAGGGCAACGAGCATGGTCCGACCATCTCGTACCGCGGCATCGACAACGCCACGTACTACATGCTCACGCCCGACGGCTACTACTACAACTTCAGCGGCACGGGCAACACGCTGAACTGCAACAACCCGATCGTACGGAGCATGGTGCTCGACGCGCTGCGCTACTGGGCGTCGGAATTTCACATCGACGGTTTCCGCTTCGATCTCGCCGCGATTCTCGGGCGTGATCCGTGGGGCGCGCCGATGGCGAATCCGCCGCTCCTCGAGGCGCTCGCCTACGATCCCATCCTCGGGAAGTGCAAACTCATTGCCGAAGCATGGGATGCGGGCGGACTGTACCAGGTCGGGTCCTTCCCCGCATACGGGCGCTGGGCCGAGTGGAACGGCAAATACCGTGACGGGCTGCGCCGCTTTCTCAAGGGCGAACCCGGCACGGTCGGAGACATCGCGCAGCGCATACAAGGGTCACCGGACCTGTACTCGACGCGCGGCACGTCGGCCTCGATCAACTTCATCACCTGCCACGACGGTTTTACGCTGGCCGATCTCTTCATGTTCGACGGCAAACACAACGACGCGAACGGTGAGAACAACAACGACGGCGCAAACGACAACAACAGTTGGAATTGCGGGTGGGAAGGTCCGAGCGACGATCCGGGCATCACGCGCCTGCGTCTGCGACAGATGAAAAACGCCGCGGCCATCATGATGGTGAGCCAGGGCGTCCCGATGATACTCATGGGCGACGAAGCGGCGCGTTCGCAGGGTGGCAACAACAACGCCTACTGTCACGACACGCCGCTCTCGTGGTTCGATTGGAACGAGGCGGGCGAGAACGCGGAACTGACCCGTTTCTTCTCGCGCTGCATCGCCTTCCGGCACGCGCATCAGGCGCTGCGCCGCAAGGATCACCTGCAGAACCGCGACGTGGTGGGCAGCGGCTACGCCGACATCACGTGGCACGGCACCAAGGCATGGAACGCGGACTGGTCGGCTTTCAGCCGCACGATCGCCTTCATGCTGTGCGGCAAACATGCAGTGCGGGCCGGACACGCCGACGACTACATCTACGTGGCCATGAACATGCACTGGGAAGGACACAGTTTCGAGTTGCCGGGTCTGCCCGACGGGCGCTCGTGGCATGTGTTCGCGAACACCGGCGCCGGCTCCGGGGCGGATGCCTTCGAGCCCGGTTCCGAACCGCGCCTCGACGATCAGTCGTCGATTTTAGTCGGCGACCGTTCGGTCGTCGTTCTCGTTGGACGTTAACGCAATATTCAGAATATCATTTCAGGAGTTCCTCCATGGCTTTCGATGCATCACTCGAGATGACGGCAAACGGCATCGCTAAAATCACGCTTACCGGCGAACTCGACGCGAGCGTCGCCACAACCTTCCGCGACAAGGTCGAGGAAGCGCACACACACGGCGCGAAACGTGTCGCTCTCATGTTGAGCGGGCTCGACTACATCGCCTCCGCGGGCATCCGCGTGCTGGTGTTCGCCCGTCAGAAAATGGGATCCGACGTGGAGATCTTCGCCGTCGCGCCGACGCCGCAGGTGAACGAGACCATCGAAATGACGGGATTGCACTACAGTCTGCGCGTGCTCCCGTCGTACGATGCGTCCGTGATCGAAACCGTCTGACGCCGGATGCCCCGGATGGAACGCATTGCAGTTCCGGGGATACTCGATTCCCTTACGGACATCGGCGCCTTCATCATGGAGGCGTCGGATGAGGCCGGACTCGACAAGCGCACCGCGTACAAACTGCGGCTCGCAGTGGATGAAATCGCCACGAACATCATCACGCATGGATACGAGGAAGCCGGCCGCGAAGGCGACATAGTGCTCGACGCGCGCATCGACGATGCAACGCTCACGATCACGATGGAAGACAGCGGCGTGCCCTATGAACCTGATGTGGACACCGTGCCCGACAGCATCAATCAGTCGCTCGACGAGCGGCCGATCGGCGGACTCGGAATTTTCCTCACCGTGCGAAGTGTCGACGATTTCCGCTACGAACAACTCGAAGACGGGAACCGATACATCTTCGTCATGAACCGACCCGGCAGCGAAAGCGCCGGATAAGCACCCGGAGAAAACCATGGCTAACAAAATCCTCGTTGTGGACGATGAACCTGATTTGCAACTGCTGATTAAGCAGAATTTTCGCACGCAGATCCGCGCCGGACAGTATCAGTTCTCGTTCGCTCTCAACGGCGAGGAGGCGCTCAATATCTTGAAGTCCGATCCGCAGATCGAATTGCTTCTGTCCGATATCAACATGCCCGTGATGGACGGGCTGACGCTCCTCAAACACGTGCCCGACGTGAATCCCACCATCAAGTCGGTTGTTGTGACCGCGTACGGTGACACAAAAAACGTGCGCACGGCGATGAATCGCGGCGCGTTCGATTTCATCAACAAACCGATCGACTTCGACGATCTCGAGATCACGATGTCGAAAACCCTGAAGGAGGTCGAGACATTACGCGAAGCGTTGACCGCGCGTGATCAGCTCGTTTCCGTGCGCCAGGAACTCTCCATCGGCCGGACGATTCAGGAGAGCTTTCTTCCCGACTCGCTCCCGCAGCCCGAGGGGTGGGAAATCGATGCGCGCTTCAGGCCCGCGCGCGAGGTGGCCGGCGATTTCTACGACGGTTTCTGCCTCGAAGGAAGTGACCGAGTCGGACTCGTGATTGCCGACGTGTGCGACAAGGGTGTTGGCGCCGCATTGTTTATGGCCCTGATCCGCAGCCTGATCCGCGCGTTCAGCGAGTCGATTCTGACGGGCGAAGGTCCGTCGAGCATGGCGATTCAGCGCACCAACGACTATCTGCTGCGCAATCATCTGAATGCAAACATGTTTGCGACGCTGTTTTTTGCCGTGCTGCATCCCACCGAGAATCGTTTTGTGTGGATGAACGGCGGACACAATCCGCCCATCCACATGAAGAACGACGGCACGAAGGAACTGCTCAAGCCGACAAGTCCGGCCGTCGGCATGTTCCCGAACGTGGTCTTTAATTCGAAAGAGATCACCATCGAGCCCGGCGAATTTGTGTTCGCCTTCACCGACGGTGTGCCCGAAGCCCGCGACTCGAGCGGCGCCTTCTTCGGCGAACATCGTCTCGAGGCCCTGCTTGAACAACCCGCCTCGTCGGCCAAGGAAGTTGTGGACCGCATGATGAACGCCCTCGACGAACACATCGGCACGGCGAAACAGTACGACGACATCACCATGTACTGCGTGCGACGCCTCCCGGTCTGACCGGTTCAATCCACACGTTTGCGTCACCAGTTGATTCACCAGCACAGAAAGATCATTTATACACTCAGGAGCGACATCATGGACACACAACTCTGCCGCGTTACACGCGTGACAAAGGGCGACGTAACAATTCACATGTTTACCAGCCCGGAAGAGGGCGAGTCCGTGAATTCGCAAATCATTGAGACACAAAACGCGCTGGTGCAGATCGATGTTCCTCTGCTGAAGCCGTACGCGTTGGAATTACGCGCGTACATCGAGTCGCTCGGCAAGCCGGTAGAACTGGTCCTCGCGACACACGCGCATCCCGACCACTGGTTTTCGCTGGGGTATTTCACCGACAGGAAAATCCGGGCCTATCAGGGCGCCATCAACGAGATGGCCGCGCTCAAGGATATAGCAGTCGGTTATCACACGTCGCTGCACGCGGATCTGATGCCCGAGAATGTCGTGCTTCCGAGCGAAACCATCGAACCAGGTTCCATCATCATCGATGGCGTGGAATTCATCCTGCACCGCTACGAGAACATCGAGGCGAACACATTGATGACCGTTGAGATTCCATCGATCAAGACGCTCATCGCGCAGGACCTCGTGTACAACGGCTGCCACATGTATGTTGCGACCAGAACGACGGACGGCGGTTTCACCGTGGGAAACTGGATCAAGGCTCTCGAGCAGAACAAGAAGCACGGGTACGAGACGGTGATTCCCGGCCACGGGCCCGCCGCGGACAACAGTGTGTTCGACGAGTGTATTTCCTATCTTCACCATGTGCAGGAAGTGCTGCACACCGCCACCACGGGCGAGGAGTTTGTGTCGCGCGTGAAGTCGGCCTACCCCACGCATGGCATCGAGCTGATGCTTGCCATGTCGAGCTTTATGATCTACCAATCCACCGCGAATTGAAACAAGAAGGAGCAGGACCCAGCATGGAAGACGTGGCTGTCGTGAAAGTGAAAGTCGATATGTGGGGAGGAAATCACTGGGAACTGCTCGAGGACGTGCGCAGGCAGGTCGAAAGCGATGCGACGCGCATCGTTCTCGATTTCGCGCTCGTGAAACGTATCAACAGCACGGGGGTGAGTGTCGTGGCGGCATGCCTGAAAGCCGCGCGCGACGCCGGCGGCGATCTCAAGCTCTGCTCGCTCAACGACGCCGTCGTCCAGGTCTTCACCATCTCCGGCATGCAGCGGATCCTCGAGATACATCCCGATCAGCCCGCGGCCATAGCGAGCTTCGAGGGCGCCCCGGCGTAAGACGCGTTGCCCGCAGGCGCCGGGCGTCGTGCGGTGCGAGTGCCCGAGAACGTTACCAGAGCGTTTTTAGCGCTTTCACTCCTCCAGTGAGAAGCACGGCATTGGCGCGTTCGGCGGACATGGCTTCGAAAAGCGCCTCGATGCCCGCGCGTTGCTCGGAGTGCCGCGGAGTCGCAAGGAGCGATTCCGCGTTCATCCACACCTGTTCGCGCCACCGCGCGACAAAATGCGCCAGCGCCCATTCATCGGCGTGGCCGAGCAGTGTGTCCACGAGGTGCAGCGAGGGCGTGTAGCGCTCAACTACCTGCTGCTGGACGGCATCGATCGTTTCTGCAATGACGTGGTTCACGAGCGTGTAATCCTCGTGTCTCGTGCGACGGATCTGCTGCGGCAAGACGTCCCAGTCTTCCAGCACGTCGACAAGCGTCAACGCGAGATCGTTGTTGATGTGCGCGTTGATGCCCAGAAAAAGGTTCTGCAGAGTCATGGTCTCGTGCCGAGCCGCCGCGTCATGGGCGATGCGCCAGGGAGCGGGAGAGGTCTCCGGCGACTGTTCGTATTCCGCGAGCGCATCGAAGTAGTATTCCGCAAAGCGGTGCAAGAGGCGGCGCACCCAGGGGCCGTCGTGGAATTCGTCCCTCTCGATGGCCGCCAGCATGTTTTCGGTCATCATGGCATAACAACTGAGGAAAATCGCGCGGCGGTCCTGCGCGGCTTCCCAGCGGGCGATCGTGTCGCGCATCTGGACGAGAAGGGGCATGGAGAGGATTGAGACTGAAGTGTCCGGAATTTCGAAACAGGGTGGAAGATACAACACGCGGACGATGCGCGGAAGCGCGGCGCGGCCGGATCAGCGGCCGCCGATCACCACGGCGGACACCGCGCGTGAGGATGCGGAAAACGCCTGGAGATGATACACTCCCGCGGGAAGATGCCGCACAGCAAATCGGATGAATGGATCCGATACTCCGGATGGAAGCACGACGCGGTCAACCACACGGCCGAGTGCGTCGACGAGTGAAACGTCAACCGATCCGTGACCGTCGTGACTGATACGCGCGGTGAGCAGGTCCCGGGCCGGATTCGGCGCGACGGTTTTAAAGCGCAGACCGGTGGCCGCGTCGGCGTCCGTATCGCGGACGCCCGTGATGCCGGAACGGAAGCGCAGTATGCGGGACGAAAATTTCAATTCACCAACCCAGAGGTCATTTCCCAACATACACAGCGATGCGGGCATAAACAGCCGGTTGTCGCCGATGCCCGGCTTCGTCTCCGAAACGGAGCTTTGTCCCAGCACAACCGCGCGGGAGGGATCAGGCACATCGTCGATGTTCTTCCACAGATACACCGCGTTGCCGCTGGTGTTTGCCACGGCAAGACTTCCGCCGAACGTGATCGCGCCTGACGCGAGATTCAGCGGAAGCTGCGCAGTGCGCGTGATGGTTTTATACGGTGTGGTCCGCTGCGCCTCGAGGTCGGCAACACGATGCACGTACACCGCGGTTGCGCCGGTGTGTGCGGCCGCGCACAGCCATGTGCCGTCGCTGTGCAGGTGGTTGAGGGGGGAAGCGGGTGCACGAAAAACGAGGAACGGCTCAGCGTCCGCACTACGAGGCAGACCGTGCCACATGCCGATCCGTCCGTCGGCATCGGCGAGGTAGAAATACATGCTGTCGAGAGCCACTCCCTTCAATTCACGGAACTCGAAGCTTCCGAGGTGGTTCGAAATCGTGTACGACGGCGCTTCGCCGTTGAGAGGAAGCGCATCCCACACGGCGACGCGGTTCTTTCCCGCGAGCACCAGCCGGCCTCCATGCAGGGCGTTGTCCCACGGAAAAATGTCGCGGCCCTGCAGGGAGATGCGCACGTCCGCCGCCTGGCCCATCGTGGGATCCGCCGTTTTCCAGATCCACACCGTACGATCGAAGTCCGACGAAGCGAGCAGAACCCGGCCGTCGCTTGCCACAACGGGATTCTGTATGTAGTGCAGATCGGCGAGAGTGTTGTGGTCAATTGCAGGACTCCCGAGAACAAAATCGGGATCACGATTTGACGCGGGCACGGTGTTGTAGACCTGCACATTGTTCCCGTTGTAGTTGCACACGTACATGCGGCCGTCCGCCATCACAACATCGGGACCGTCGCCGTTCGAATAGAAAGGATTCGCAAGTACAAAGGACGGTTGTGCCGTACTGTCGCGCGGTATTGCGTTCCATACAGAGACAGTGAACATGCCTGCCGCGACACACACGCCGTTCGGTAGAACAGTGCCTTTCATCCAGCCGGGGAGGGAAAAGTCGAAGGGCTGATCCTGCCGCGCAGGCCAGTCGTTCCAGAAGAACGTGGAAGGCACGCCGCGTGCGACCTTCGCGTTGTGATCGCCGACAAAGAAGTATGTGGTTCCATCACTCGAGATGTTGCGCGGAGTGCCGAATTCCGGAAGTGTGATGGTATAATCGGGCGGCTGATCGTCGCGAAGCGGAAGTGTGTTCCAGAACAGCAGCGCCGATCCCTGTGTAGCCACAGCGGCGAGACGGCGGCCGTCGGTCCACACGCCCCACGGCCACGCATAGCGGCGCTGCGGCGGACTTATCGCCGGCAACGAAATGGCAATATCCGCGGCCTGCGCGTTTTCCGCGAGCGGACGCGTCCAAAGCAGTATTCTGTCATTTTCCGTATCTGCAACTGCAAGCACTCCGTTCTGAGAAAGAGAGGCGTTGCCGGGCCAGTTCAGGCCGTCCTTTCCCGTGCCCGGATTGTTGGACAAAAACGTCCCCTGTCCGAGCACAAGATCCGGTTGTGCGTCCCAGCGCGAGGGCGCCGCGTTCCAGACGAGAATACGGTTGTTGAAGCGGTCGCAGAGCAGGAGCCGCGAGCCGTCGCTTGCGAGTCCGCTCGGGTGATGGAACAGCAGAGCTCCGCCGGCGTCGTTAAAACCGCGGCCCGAGAGCATACGATCGGCGCGCTGGCCGGTGTGAAACCACTCCTGTGCGCAGAGCAGGGTGGGCAGAAGAAGAAGGGCTGGAAGAAGGCGCATGGACGTCGGTGAATGGGGGACAAAACCGTACGTCGGAATGAGTGCACGGAGTGACCGGAAGTTACGCCCGCGCGGGGGAAAAAGGGATGCGCCGTGTCCCCGTCGCCTTACCTTCCGCGCAGCACGACGGCGCGCGCGACACGCAGGGACGCGGCCGTCGCCTGCAGGTGATACACGCCCGCGGGAAGATGCGCGACAGGAAAACGGATGATCGGATCCGATACTCCGGAAGGCGAGGATTGACGGGCGACCACTCGGCCGAGCGCGTCGACGAGGGAGACGTCGACCGCAGCGGGGGACGGTAGTGAGAGGCGTGCGGTGAGCAGCTCGGACGCGGGCTGCGGATACACGTCGAGCGCGAGGACGGGTGTTGCGCCGGGCCGTTCGACGGCGGTGGGAGCAAGTTCGATCACCGCTCCGGGAGCGAGGTTCCGGTCGGCAAAGCCCGCGAAGTCGGGTGCGTACTTCCGTGTCTTGAAGACCAGATTTCCGCCGCCGCTTGGCCCCTGTCGCAACGTATCACCCTGCCGCATGATTCCGGTGTTGGTGACGGGGTTCAAGTATTCCCACACAACCCGTTTGTCCTGCGTGACCTCAACGAAGCGACCGTTCTGTCCGACACAGATGATGGTGTTGCCGTTGGGTAGGCGCTGCGCGCCGGAAATCGCCTTCGAAAACATCGACGCGGGCGGATCCGCTTCGTAGCGCCAGAGCGGTGCGGCAGGACCGTACGCCGATGCGGGCACGAGGTCGTACAGGCCGTCGGCTCGCAGCGGCGGCACAATTTCATCCACCGACGACGAAGCCGCGCCGGGTTTGTTCAGACCATTGTTAAAGACGAGGATGTTGCCCGCGCCGGGGCGTCCGGGCGCTATCCACTGCGCGTCGTGCATGCCGAAGAGCTGTTGATCGGCCTGTGCACCCGCACCGTACATGCGTGGATTGCCCCATCGGTACAGCAGATCGCCGCCCCGACCGCGCCGGCCTCCCGTGCTGCCGCGCGCTTCCTCGGTGGTGGTGCTGTGATCGATCACCCAGAACTCATTGAAGTTGTGCACGCAGAGTACGATCTGATCCAGCTCGGCATTGTACGCGATGCCGTTGGAGTGCATCCAGTCGGCCGGGCTCTGGAACGGGGCATTGATGTCGATGCGCTCGGGATGTTCGGCCGGCACGCCATAGTTCGCTTTTGTTGCATCGACCGACTGCACGAGATGATCCCATGCATGCCATTCCCAGACGATACGCGCGTCTTTGACGCCTTCGGGCTGCAGTTCGATGATATGATCGGGCCAGAGTGATTTGGCGGGCAGCCGGCGCGGATCCCGGCCCGCGGCGATGCACGAGTCCAGGGATTTATACTCCCACGCGATGGCGAGCACATTGCCGTTCGGCAGCGGTGTTGCGTCGTGATGTGTGCAGACCAGATCGCTGCTGTATATGTACTCCCAGGTCTTTGTCCCGTCCCACGCGAATTTCTCGAGCTTGCCGCCGCCGCCGCCCGCGCCAAACACCGTATTGTCGATCTGCGCGGCGCGGAGCACCGACCCGTCCTCGAGAAGATAGACCGATTGGCCGGGCTGATGCGCACTCACCCAGGAGCGGATCACACGGCCGTCGTTATCGATGAGGTATGTGGTGGTGGAAGGGATGGGCGAGAACAGCGTATAGCCGTTAAAGGCGGCCGACTCGTTGTGTATGGTTCCGATTGTATTCTGCGATTGAAGGGAGTATCCGGAACAAAGGAGGAGTGAAACAGCGAGAAAGCAAACTCGTGTTGTCATGTGCGTGGTATGGAGTGTGGGACATTCGCGGCGGAGGCGGTCGCCTCGATGAGGGCGTTCCGGCGGCAGCGGACTACTGCATGCAAGATACGCCAAAGTCGCAATACCTCAGTCACGGTAGACGAGGGACGCATAAAACAACCGCGCGCAGGAATGAGTCCCGCGCGCGGTGTGAACAGTGAGAGAACGAGTGTGGAGCACGGACTCAGCCGCCGTGACGTCCACCATGGCGGCCGCCCTTCCCGCGATGACCACCGTCCTTGCCGCCTGTGCCGCCCGCGGCGAGCATGGCATCCCAGAGCGCCTGCTGTTCCGCTGTGAGGAGGGCGCGGATGGCATCGAGCGTGGCCTGGTTGATTGCGAGCACCGCGGCGCGGAAGCCTTCGGGATCGCCCTTATACTGTAGGCGTGCGGCCTGGATCTGTGCATCCTGCGCACGAAGCAGATCGGCGACGGAAAGCTTCTGTTCCGCGGTGAAGGTCACAACGGCATCCCAGCGCGCGATCTGTCCGGCAATGCGGAGTTCCAGCATCTTCTGATGACGGGCCTGGCGTTCGGCCTCGATCTTGGCGAGCAGTTCCTCGGTTTTTGCAACCTGTTCGGCCGTGAGGATGCCGCCGCTGTTATTGGCGCCCTTGATGATCTCCATGAGCTTGTCATGTTCGGCCTTGAGCGCGGCCGCCTTGGCTGTCGCGTCGAGAGTGGAGTCGGCCGCAATGACGGCGCGCGTGGCGTTCGACGCGTTGATGGCCGCCTTGATCAAGTCGATCTGTTCCTGCGTGATGGTGGTGTCGGCTTTCAGGGCCGCGCGGAGGTACATCAGTGCCGCCATGTCGAAGTAGCGGCGGGGGTGCACACCGCGGTCGTCGAGCAGCGAAGGGGCGACGCCGTCGATGAATCCGTTCACCTTCGAGCTCAAGTCGCTGCTCATGATCGACGAGAAATCTTCGTCCAGATAAAACATTTCTGCGAGTTCTGCTTCCTGCGCGGCAGTTGTCAGGAGTGCGGGCGCGTTTGCCGAGATATCGGACGAACCCGCGCCGGGTGCATTCAGCGACGAGTCCTTGCTGCACGCGCTGATGGCAAGCGCGGCGACGATGAGTGCGGCAAAAAGTGAGTGCTTCATTGTATTGCTTCCTTGGATGATGATGTTGGTTGTTCGCGCGTGCGCATCCTCCGACTCCGGGCCCATGGAACCGCTGCAGTTCGGTTCCGGCGAGTGGCGATGTCTCTGCGCATCGGACACAGGAATGATGCACGATGCGGCCCGGTGGTTACAGGGAAAAAAATATACTTGGATGCGCTGTAACCTCTTTTGCGTGCGCGCTGTCGCGGATGTGCCGCGGGCCAGTGCGAACAAAGAAGACATGCAGGGATTTTTCTCGCCGAGCGCGGTGTGATGCAGTGTGCGGAAGTATTCTCGTTGGAATCGCGGTGTGTGATGCCGCCGCGTGACTTTTGCGCGCGGGAATCGAGTTTCCCGGGGAATGTGTATCATAGCAGTGTTTTCCTGGAGGATTCGATGCGTGTGGCGGTACTTATCGTTGTAAGTTTCGGAATCGCGACCGGTATTGTTCGGGCGCAATATGTGGGGATAGATGCGGCCGGAGCGGCGCAGGTGGAGGAGACGGTCGCTGATTGGATGCAGCGCAGCAGAACGGTCGGCTGCTCGGTGGGGCTCGTAAAGGCCGGACGGATTGTGTACTTGAATGGATTCGGATATCGGGATCTGGTACTCCGAATCCCGGCCACGGAATACACGATGTACCGCACGGCTTCTGTCGCCAAACCCTTTACGGCCGTGCTCGCCCTGCAACTCGCGGAAGAACAGCGACTGCAACTCGCCGCCGACGTGCGGACGCTCGTGCCGGAATATCCAGCAAAACCACAGGGCATGATCAAGATCGGACATCTGCTCACGCATCGATCGGGCATCCGCAATTACGACGAACTCGATTCCACCGCCATGCGCGCCTACGAACCGGCCCATCGCGCGTATAATGCACTGGATGCACTCTCCATCTTCAGGAACGGAAGTCTGTCCTTTGTTCCCGGCACCTCGTATCAATACTCGACCTTCGGTTTCAATCTGCTCGGCGCTGCAATCGAACGCGCGTCGGGTGTGCCGTATCAGGAATTGCTCGAGACCCGCATCCGCCGACGCCTTGCGCTGCCCTATCTGCAGCCGGAAGTGGCCGTCCTTCGTCCCTATCCCGGAGAAGCAAAAGGATACCACCTGCTCTCGAATACACCGTACGAAACCAAGGACGATGTGGGCATCCTCTATAAAGTGCCCGGCGGCGGCCTGATTTGCACAGTGGTGGATCTCTGCGGCTTCATGAACGGACTCATGGGCGGCCGTCTCTACGACAGTGCCGGGACTCTCGAAATTATGGGCACGGTAATGTCGCCCGAAGCTTCGATGGGACTCGGCATGTTTGTCGCATCACACAACGGCAACCGGACCTTGCATCACGCGGGCGGACAATTAAAAACGTCCACCTATATCATCTGTGAACCTGCCACGGGTAACGGCGTGGCCGTGATGACGAACACACTCCAGGCGCCCGCCACGGCACTCGGCAACACGCTGCTCGATCTTCTCGCGTCACTGCAGCCCGAGGGACCGGAATACACGCCGCCACCGGACACGCTGCCTGCGCCACTCCTGCATTTGCCGGCCCAGGACGACATCGTCCAGACATCGACCGCACGACTGCAGTGGGGGGACGTCGCATTTGCGGACCGCTACATCGTACAAATCGACACAACAGCGCAGTTCACCGTGGCGAGGAGCGACACCGTGCGCACGACGGAATCGCTGCGCGCGTCACTGCGTCTGGGCGCCACGTATCACTGGCGCGTGAAGGCGCTGAATCCATTTCTCTACAGGGGTGTGCAGGGGGCGTGGAGCAACACCGGGCGTTTCCGGGCGGCCGATCCAACACACGCGGAACAGTTTCCGACGGAAGCAGATGTGGAATGGCCGCGTGTGTTTCCAAACCCGGCGCGTGGGCTCATCACTGTTGAAATCCCGCAGCACGGACACGTCGGAGCATTCACACTTTCGACGATCGATGGGCGGATCACACGGCGTTGGCACGTCGAGGGATCGTCTCCTCAGCAGCTTGACCTTCACGGAATCGCACCCGGCTACTACATCATACGCGCCGAAGGGAGTACCCGATGGGCGGGCGTGCTGCTGCGGTGATGCACCGTGTAGTCCGGATTCCGGCCGCATGGAACGAAGAGAGACGCGTGTATCGGCACACCGGATAATGTGCGCGAGGGAACTGCTACAGGCACAGTTGCCTTTTCCATCTCAGCCGAGTTTTCTCAACTCGGCGCCATAGGTGTCGAAGACCTGACGAATATGGGACACCGCGGCGTTGTACCGCAATGTGTACTGTTCCGCGAATCGTCCACGGTTGTATAGTCCGTTCGATGCGCCGCTTGCCGGGAGATCGTCGACAGCGATGTCATCATGGTGGGGAAGGGCCATACGCCATTTCATCCTTCTGTCACGGATGCCATCCGCCCATGAGGATGCTTCGGGAGGGACGCCGAAATCACCCGGGAGCCGCCAGCGTCCGCTGAGCAGTGCTCCGTCCCACACCGACACGCGCTGTGCATCGGTACCCTGCCATGGTGTTGCGGGACGGAAGCTGTTTATCGCGAAGTCGCTCGAGTTGCCGTAGTCGGGACGGCGCGCAAGTGCCGCGTCACGCCACTGTGTATCCTTGGCGAGCAGGAGTGCGCCGGACTGGTCGCGCTGTGCAAAGTGGGCGTACGAGGTGTGCGCATAGAAATCGGCGATGCTGTGCGCAGCGCGGGAAAAGACTCGTACCATGTCGCGGTTCGCCGGATCGAGGCACGAATCCAATCGCGTGCGTGCGCGGTTCCAGCTCTCCGTGATATATCCGCTGTCGAAGTGATCAAGCGGATCGTATTGCCAGGGCAGATCTATTTCGGCGACCGTTTTTTCGGGATCGTTCAGGAACACAATGTATTCCTGATTCAGGAGATTGGTGAGAACAGGCAGGGATGGATTCCACGCTGCGATCGCATCCAGCACGATGCTTTTGTGCACCTTTCCCGCGAAGCGCGGATTAAAACGTGTCCATTGCGCGCGGAGACCGACGCGGTCGCGGAACGAGTGACCTGAAGCGGCCGCGTAGGTCCAGAGATGATCCGCATTAAAACCGAAGGATGGTGTGTATTCGATTTTCTCGGTCGGAAGGACGCCGCGTTGTGTACTGTCCGCTGCCGATGGCGCGAGAGGTTCGACGATGCACCAGCGGCCGAGTTCGTTTTTATAAACGACCCACATGTGATCGTAGCTGCGCGCACTCCGTTGTCCATGTACTGTCACGGTGCCGAGGCATACCCGTACGTTATAGCCGCTGACGCCCGATGCGAGCATCATCGATGCGAGGAGGAAGGCCAGATCCTCACAATCACCGGTTCCGAGCCGGAGGGTCTCGTCGGGGAATTGCCAATACCCCTTGCCGGAATCGCGGCGATAGCGTACTCGCTGCGACACAATGTGGCGGATGGCCTCGACGCGGTAATCAAAGGAGCCCGGATCATTCGATCTGAAGAAGTCCCACATATCCGCATACCGACCGAACAGGCGCCGCGGTCCGCCCGGCCCTGTCCCTCGAGCCAGCTTCTGGCGGAGTTCATATCTCAAGGTCGCGTGAATGACCGCATTATTGGTGTCGGTAAGAAATTCCCGCACATCGATGTCGTACGAGGGGGATGATCGACGGCCTACCACGGGCCGCGCGGAGGGGACGACGCAGTCGTGCACAATCATTCCGCCATCGTATGCCGCGCCTGCCAGAGCAATCGGGCTGGGGTGAAGACACATGTTGCCTCCTGAAGGATTTCCGGGAATCGAGCAAAATAGTAAACACTCCCTGAACCGTATCCAAACCGTGTCACGCGGATTTGACATCCCTGTGACATGCGCCCTGTGCGTGCAGGGTAGCTTTGTACTGTAATTCACGCACTCATCACGCAGCAAGGAGGAACGGTCATGGAAACGCAGGGTATGCTGTTCTGGACCGGTTTCGCGTTGGCCGTCTCGGTGGTGGTCACCGCGTGCACGTTGTTGTATTTCGCGATCCGGGGCTCGGGCCCGGGCTCGCTCATGTGGCACGAGTAAGAAGGAGTTGAGACGATGAAAGCCCTCATGTTCGGAATTGTGCTAAACGCATTGCTGCTGGGTCTCGGCGCGTCATTGCCGTACACCCCGAATCCTCCGGTGCCAACGGTGTCCTCCCCATCCGCGGTCTACTCGTCGGCGCCCTTTCGCGCGGGCGAGGTGCTGCGGTACTCGGTGAAATGGAGCTTTGTCCGCCTGGGCACCATCGAACTGCGCCAGGGTGCGCCGGCGCAGGGTGGCGGGCCGATCCGCCCCGTGCGTCTCACGGTGCTCTCGGCCTCGGGCTTGCCGTTCATCGATGTGCGCCTGCGCGAGGAGTCACAGCTCGACGTGGCAGATCCGCGCCTACGCGACTGTCTCGTGCGGCGCGAGCATGATCCGCGCGAAGTGAAACACTATACCTACGACATTCTCAACGAACTCTTCGCCCTCGAGCTGCGACCCGATGGGAAACCGGCAACGCGACAGCAGCGGCGCGAGGCACAGCGTCCGCACGACGCGGCCGGACTGCTGATGATGCTTCGAGGGTATGCCGGAAGTGGCGCCACATTCACCGTGCCCACACTTATGGATTTCACGATTCAGCGCTCGCGGGTCTCGTTCCCGCGCGCCGTCGAGACGCTGGAAGTGCCGGCATTTGACGACGAGGAAGTGCCCGCGCATCGCGTGGAGGTGCGCTCGTCGTGGACCGACGAATCCGCGGGCGGCATGGGCGGCAATTTCGATCTCTGGTGCACGACCGATGCAGCGGCCATCCCACTTCGCGCGGAAATCGAGATCGCCCTGGGATCGATCGTGATAGAACTCGAATCGTGCACGCGGCCCGGCTGGAGCCGCGGCACGCTTGGTGACGCGACGGGGTCGCGCGCGGCACAGGCGGGAGGTGGACAATGAAAACCCTGGTCACCGGAGCATCGGGCTTCATCGGAGCCCGGCTCGTCGAAGAACTGCTTCGTCACGGTGAGATTGTGGTTGCCCTGTGCAGGCACAGCTCCGACACAACACGGCTGGAAGCGCTCGGAGTGGACGTCCGCCGCGGCTCCCTCGACTCGACGTCCGATCTTCGTGCAGCGATGCACGGATGTGATCACATCTATCACCTGGCGGCGTTTGCCGCAACCTGGGCGCGCGACGAGGCGGCCGCCCGACGGGTCAATACTGATGCACTGCGCATGCTCTTCGACGCGGCCCGCGCCGAGTCGGTGTCACGCGTGGTGTATACATCGACGATCATGACATACGGTCCGAGCCGCGGATCGGTGATAACCGAGGACACCACACGCAGCACTGCCGCCGACACGCTATACGAGCGCAGCAAGATCGAGGGCGAGGAGATCGTGGCGCAGGCGGTGCGTGCAGGGCTCGATGTCGTGACCGTCCATCCGACCCGCGTGTTTGGTCCGGGGAAACTCACGGAGGCAAATTCCGGGTCGCTGATGATACGCGGGTACATGCGCGGCACATGGCGCAGTATGCCGGGCAATGGCAGTGCGGCCGGGAACTATGTGTTTGTGGACGATGTGGTGCGCGGCTGCATCGCGGCCATGGATCGAGGCGTCCGCGGCGGACATTATATACTCGGCGGTACAAACGCAACGTACAGCGAGTTCTATGACAGCATCGGCCGCGCCGCGGGGAAGAAGCGTGTGCTTATCGGCATTCCGTACGGTGCGGCGAGAATGTTTGCCGCCGTCGAAGTGTTGCTTGGGCGGATCGGCCTCAAACATCCGGCGATCACGCCCGCGTGGGTCGATGTGTTTTACGACGATTGGATCTGTTCGAGCGCACGGGCTGAACGCGAACTCGGATATCGTCCCACATCCCTCGACGAGGCGCTGCGAGCAACCGTTGCATGGTTGCGTGGCCCGAAGGAGGCATTGTCATGAAAAGCGCACTTTCGATTCCCCGCTTACTGCCGCAGTCCGGCGTGACGGACGTGCGAGTGGCGTTTGTGCTGTTGCCCGCGCTGCTCGTCACTCTGCTGCACCGCGACCTGTGCGCGGTCGACGCGCTGCCCGCGACGGGAGTGCTCGGCGACATGAGCATACGAGTGTGGACGTACTATGCTTGCACATTCTTCCTGTTCGGGGCGGTGCCGATGATGATCGTACGAGGCGTGTTGCATGAGCAACCGGTTGACTACGGGCTGCGTGCGGGCGACTGGCGTTTCGGGCTTCCACTCACAGTCCTGCTGCTCGCGGGGTTTGCGATTCTCACTTTCGCCGCGCCGGCGGGACTCGATCCGCTGCGACGTGTGTATCCCGTCGATCCGGGCGCGATGGATTCGCCCGCTCTCTTTCTGCGTCATGCCACGCTGCGACTCGTGCTCTTTTACACCGCGTGGGAGTTTCTGTTCCGCGGTTTCCTTCTTCAGGGCTTACGCGGCACGGTGAGCGACGCCACGGCGGTGATGATACAGACGCTGCCCTCGGCGCTGTGGCACATAGGATATCCAACAAGTGAAATCTACGCCTCGGTGGCGGGCGGCCTCCTCTTCGGGTGGCTTGCCTTGCGCACGCGCTCGCTGCTCTGGCCGCTGCTCCTGCATGCGGGCGTCGGCATCATCACGGATCTGGCCATTACACTCACACGGTGACATCATGGATTCCCTGAAAAAGCTGTCTCGTGACACGCGCCGGATCCTGGCCGCTGTTGCACTCGTTTCCACGCTGCTGCTTCTCGCAGTACTGCTGTTCCCGAGCCATGTCACGGATGTTACCGCGGCCACCCGTGCCTGTGGCGTGTGTCTCGCAACCGTGCTGATGCTGGGTCTGATTCTGCCCCGGCTCCAGGAAGCGGGACGCAGTCTGCTGCTCGCCGCGGGTCTGCTCTTCGTCACAGGGCAGTTGTTTAATGCGAGCGCTTTTGTACAGCACCTGCTGGTGCCGGGTTGGAAGGACGCGGAACTGCTCGCACTGGACACGGTTCTCTTCGGCGGCGAACTGTCGGAGCGTTTGCAAGGTATCACGCACCCCGTTCTCACCGAGTGGCTCATGGCCGCGTATGTGCTCTACGTGCCGATGCTGCCGCTCACCGCATGGTTGTGCCGACGGTACGGGGGCACGGTCGCAATGGAGCGATATCTCCTGCACCTTGTATACGTGTACCTGGCCTGCGATGTCGGATTCATCCTCTACCCGGTTGCGAGTCAGATGTACTTTGGCTCAGCGATATACACGGTGCCTCTCGAAGGCGGATACTTCACCATGGCAGGCGAATGGATGCGCTCGACGCTGCACTTCCCGGGCGGGAGTCTGCCGAGTCCGCACTGCGCCGCAGGCGCGGTGATGCTTGCGCATCTGCTCATAAATAAAAGATCCATAGGTCTGATATTCGCGCCTCTGCTCGCGAGCATATTCCCGGCAACCGTGTACTTGCGTTATCACTACGTGTGGGACGGCCTCGCGGGCATCACACTCGCGGGATTGATTGTATATCCTCTGCTTGCGGAGAAGATCAGCGGGACGGAAGGCGGAGTGCGCACTATCGTGCCGCGGGCATGGTGTAATGCGCGGCTGGGATTGATCCGCCGCAAAAGCCGGGGCGAAGACAAGACGACGGAGACCATGTACGGGTCGTCGTCGGTGGTTCAGCATTGACGGTTCGTCTTTCATCTTTCCCTTTGTGTGATTTGCCTAACGGAGGTCCATCATGAAAACTCTCATCACGGGCGGAAGCGGTTTCATCGGGAGCCATCTTGTCGAAAATTTGATCGAGGACGGCTGGGATGTGACGGTCGTTTCGAAGGACGCGATGTTCAGCGCGGCGCTGGAGGCAACGGGCGCGCGGGTGCATCTTGCGGATATCAGGGATGCGGCGGCCATGGCGCCGTTGCTGGCGGATGTAGATGTGGTGTTCCATCTCGCGGGGGTGACGCGATCACGCGACACGGCTGGATATTACCGCGGCAATCACCTCGCGACACGCGATTTTCTGCATACCTGCGCCGCGCACGCGGGATCGCTGCAGCGTTTTGTGTATGTGAGCAGTCTGACTGCAGTGGGGCCGCGTCTCGGAATCCAGGAGGTCACCGAACTCACGCCGTATCACCCTGTGTCGCATTATGGACGGAGCAAGATGCTGGCGGAGATCGAGGTGCTCGACATGGCCGACCGGCTGCCTGTCACCATCGTGCGCCCCAGCGGGGTGTATGGCCCGCGCGACCGCGACCTCTTCCGCTACTTCACCATGATTCATCGCGGCATCGAACCACTCATCCGTTCGGGTTCGCAGGAATTGAACTTTGTCCATGTGGCCGACGTGGTCCGCGGCATCCGCGCAGCAGCGCTGCATCCCGCGGCTCTGGGCGAGGTGTTTTTTATCGGCGACGCGGTCAACCATACCTCCGCCGAAATCTGCGGCGCCGTCGCCATGGCGCAGGACCGCCGGCCGCTCGTATTCTCTCTCCCCGCCTCACTGGTCTATCTGACGGGCGCCATCGGCGAGGGAGCGGGGCGTATGCTCCGCCGCGAGGTTTTCTTCAATCTTCAGAAGGTGCGTGAAGCCCTGCAGGATGCATGGACCTGTTCGATTCACAAGGCCCGCGTGCTGATCGGGTATGAACCGCGCGTGGCTCTCGCCGAGGGCATACTTTCGACGTATGAATGGTACCGCCGCGAAGGATGGATGGGGCGGTAACGTCGGCGAATGAAATTGACTGCTCGATCAGGCGGCTGAGGCGAAAGCCAGCACGTGGCCATCTGGATCCGCGAGGTACACAACGGTGTGACCCCAGTCGCGTGCCTGCGCGGGGCTCAGCAGCACGGCGCCGGCGGCAAGGGCGCGCGCGAGGAAGGCGTCGATGGAGTCGAGGAGCAGATACAATTCGGCGCGCGGGATGCCCTGCGCGAGTGAGGGATCAGGAACGGCTGTCCCCAGCAGACGGCGGATGCCGGATTCGGGCATGATGCCGAGCACACCGCCACCCGGAAGGACAAACTCCGTCATGCCGGGCACATCGAGGCGCGGCGCGGATGCGAGCACTGCGCCGTAGAAATCGGTACTGCGCCGCTGATCGGATACGTACAGAATGAACAGGGTCTCGGGTATCATGTCGTTTATGGCGCAAGCCGCGCGCGAAGGAGTGGCACCAGGACGGGATCATTGCCCGGCTCCGCAAGCAGAATCTCCTGAGCGGAGCGCGGCTGAAGCGCGAAGAGCTGCGCGAGCACCATGCGCGTGTTGGACGATGGCCGCGCCGTGAGCAGGACGCGGAAGAGGCGCTCGTCGAGCGGTCCGGCCGCACGCCGCTCGCGGTAGGCGATCAGATTTTCCGCGAGCACGGCCGCGACCTCGGTGTTTGAACTCCGCGCCAGAACCGTGTCGGCCAGCCGCTCCAGCAGAGCGAAGGCCGCGCGCCGCGCCTGCGCCCCAACGGTGTTTTCTTCCACAGCGCAGGTCTGCCGCAGAAAGATTTCGAAGACGTCCGGCACACGTGTTTCAATCACGCTGTACGAGCATTCGGCGGACACGCGGATCGGGCGGCGTGTCTCGACATCCACACATTGCACGGATGTTTCGGTCGTATACGGACCCGGCGGCAACACCGGCCGGATCGCACAGTTGCCCGCCACGCCGGCATCGTCAAAATCCTGAAACATCACGAGACTGTCACCCGGCGCCAGACGTATATCGCGCTGCGAGAGTTGTCCGTGCAGTGCCTCGCGCAGACGTCTGCTCGCTGCGTGCCGCAGCACGCCGGGTTCATCGGCGAGGGAGATAAGGTGCGGCACGTCGATCGCGCGGTCGGATCCGTTCACGATGGTCACGCGGAAACTCACGCGTTCAGGATAACGGAAGAACATTTGTGTTGGCGCGATGCTCACCCGCGTCTTTCCTTCCCGCAACATCTGTGCGCAACCTGGGAAGAGCAGGATTAGTACAAGAATCGGGAAAATGCTGCGGAAGTGCATCACATCACTCCGATTGTGAGAGGTTCTCCGTTACATCGCGTCGTCGTACTTCAGCGCGTCGTCCTTGCGCTTCGGCGGCGTGCCGAAATTCCATGTGAGGCCGAGATAGACGACGCGGGAATCGCGCGTCACGCGCACTGTCTGCCGCAGCTCGGGCGTGTCAAACCAGGTCTCGCGTTTCATGCTGCGGAAGATGTCGCCCGCGGTGAGTACGGCGGTGAGTCGTCCGTCGAGGAATTGCTGGCGCAGCCCGAGGTTCACGACATAGGTCGCCGCGTTTTCACCCTGCGGCGTCAGTCGCGCGGAATTGTAGCGCGCGTTCGCTTGCAGCATTGTGGACGCGGTCACATGCACGTTGCAGGTGAGCGTACCCCTCCAGCTCACGGTCGCCTTGTCGGCGCCGAAGCCCAGCGACGTGGCGTCGATGCGGTTGTGGAACACGTTGCCGGAGAGTGTGGCACTGAAGATGCCGTCGGCGCTCGCAGTGAGAATTCCCTCCAGTCCCGCACTCTCGTCGCTGTCGAGATTCTCGCGCGTTGAAAAAAACGTGGAGTCCGGAAGCACGTGTGTGACCCATGTGAAACGGTTGTAGGTGTAGCGGTAATACAGCGACGGGATGAACGAGAACAGCTCGCTTTCGTATTTCAGGCCGCCTTCGATCGAGTGCACGTATTCCGGCAGGAGTTTCGGATTGCCGGCCCAGCGCGTCTTCGGATCGCTGTATTCGGGGAAGGGATTGAGGTCGTCGCCGTCGGGACGGTTTGTGCGCTTGCTGTAATTCACCTGCACTTCTGAAAGTTCGCCGAGCCGGTACGACAGATGCAGCGAGGGATAGAGCCGGAAGTATTCACCCGGCGTGACGGCGCCGAGCGTGACAAGATCGGCGTGTGTGTACGCCTGCTCGGCGCGGATGCCGCCAAGCATTCCCAAGGCGCCGATCGACGATTGATACGTGGCGTACACAGCGTGCAGTCCCTCGCGATACTCGAAGATGTGACTGTGCGCCGTGTCGGGTGTAAAACGCTGCGACAGCGCGTCGAACAGCGACACGCGGAAGTCGGATCGGGTGGATGAGAAATTCCCCTCATAACCGGTTTCGAATTTTGATCCGTCCTCGAAGGGACGCGAGTAATCGAGCGAGAGGCGTGTCGTGTTTTCGTCGATGTGATTGCGCGTGTTGTCGCGCGTCGGATCGGCAACGGGAAACACGAAGGAGTTGATGCTGCGGCTGTCCTCCTCTTCCGATGCGCCCGACGTCGAAAGTTCCGCGCGCAGAGTGTGCTCGTCGCCGAACTCGCGCTCAAAAAATGTGTTGCCGCTGTATTCGATTTCGTACTCGTCGTCGATGCGGTCGCGCGCGCTTTCGGAGGTGTATGTCCCCGCGGCGTCGCGCCACACTTTTGTGGTGTGATCAAAACGTGTCACGTCGTGGCGGAAGAATTCGCCCGACATGCCCGCCGAATATCCGTCACCGAGGTCGGACTCGAGCCCCAGACTCGCAGTATGCGAGAGCGGCCGCGCGCTGGTTTTTGCATCTTCGCGATACGTGCCGGGCGACGATGAGACGGGACCCTGTTCGCGCGTATCCACACTGATGCGGTTGCGCGCGTCGCGGCGTATCGCGTACCCGCCGTAGAGGTTCAGTCCGTCCGGTTTGTAATTGAGCCGGAGATTTGCGTTGACACGGTCCTGATTTCCGACATTGGCCGTCACCGAACCATTGAGTCCGAGATCCGCGTCCTTTTTCAACACGATGTTGATGATACCCGCGGTGCCGTCGGGCTTGTACTTGGCGGAGGGGTTGGTGATGACCTCGATGCGTTCGAGCGCGCCCGCGGGCATCTGCTGCAGGACGGTGGCGCTGCTGCGTCCCATCAGAGGCGAATTTTTTCCGTTGACGAGGATGAGCACATTCGAGGAGCCGCGCAGACTCACGTTGCCCTCGATGTCGACTTCGACGGAGGGGATGTTCTGCAGCACGTCACTGGCGGATCCGGCGGAGGCCGCGACGTCCTGTCCCACAGTGTACACCTTCCGGTCTATCTCGTTGTTCTGCGCGAGCCGCTCGCGGCTCACCACCACTTCATCGAGTGTCACCGCGGTTTCCTCGAGCATCACAACGCCGAGTTTTTCCTCGTCTTTTCCTGAACCGATGCGGAACGGTTTCGAGTACGCGGTCCCGTATCCAATCATGGAGAAGCGGCAGAGATAGTCGCCCGGTCCTAGCCCCGTCACGCGGAAGGCGCCGTTCTTTTCCGTGACAGTGCCGGTCACCACCGCGCTGTCGCCGCGTGCGAGCACGGCCACGTTCACAAACTCGAGTGCCCGGCCCGTGGCCTTGTTCCGCACCGTGCCGCTGGCGCTGCCCGAGGGTGCGGATTGCGCGCATACGTCCGAATACGATGCGGCCGCAAGAGCCAGGATCAGACAGAGGCGTCGTATCACCGTCATACCACAGGCCGCAGGAAAAACGCCGGCAGAGAGCATCCCGCGCAGCGGGCGCCGCCCCGGACCGGAAAATCGGATATGTGAGTCCTGTATCTGATCATCCGTGCTCTGGGGCATCCGTCCGGCTCACCGCTGCATCATTTTATGCTGACGATTTCGATCTCGAACGTCAATTCCTTGCCGGCCAGCGGATGATTTGCATCGAGCGTGACATGTGTATCGGTGATCTCTGTGACCCGCACGGGGAACTGGCTTCCGTCGTTGTTGTGGAGCGTGAGTTCCATGCCGAGTTCCGGAACGATTTCGGGCGGGATGTCCGATTTTTTCGCCTCGATGATGTACGATTCGCTGAATTCGCCATAGGCCTCGGCGGGCGGGATGGTGACACGTGTGGAGTCACCGACCGCGAGCCCGATCACCGCCCTGTCGAAGCCGGGGATCACCTGTCCGCGCCCGACAATAAAACCGAGCGGGTTCTGTCCGCGTGAAGAGTCGAACACGGTTCCATCGGCCAGCGAACCCGTGTAATGCACCTGTACTGTGTCTCCCTTTTTAACCTGCGCCATCGCGGCACCTCTTTTCTGTTGAATGTGAGCGGCCGCGCCGCAACTGATCCATACAAAGTACGGCATGAAACGCAGAAACCCGAAGGCCGGCCGATTTCCGGGACAGGCGCCGGTGTGCGATATTACAATCTTCACATCGAATACCCCACAAGTCTCGAAACTGGAAACATGCAGCAGGATTCGTCGACCATACTGTTCGCGCTGGCCGTGACCGCGTTTGCGGGACTCTCGACAGGCATCGGGAGCGCGATCGCGTATTTCGCGAAGCGGACGAATTTCCGTTTCCTGTCGTTCGCGCTCGGATTTTCCGGCGGTGTGATGCTGTACGTGTCGTTCACCGAAATACTCGCGAAGGCCGACGCTTCCCTGGCGGAATTGTACGGACAGCCGGCGGCGGGGTGGATCACGACAGGCGCATTTTTCCTCGGCATCGTGGTGATGATGATCATCGACCGGCTCGTACCCGACGCCGAGAATCCCCACGAGCTGACACCACGTTCACAAATCGCAACCTATCAATCGCAGGGGGCGTCCGCCGTTCCGGGCAGCGACCCCGCGAGAGATCAGCGGCTGATGCGCATGGGACTCTTTTCGGCGCTGGCCATCGCGATACACAATTTTCCAGAGGGACTCGCGACCTTTCTCGCCGCGATGGAGAATCCGCAGCTTGGCATCGCGATCGGGCTCGCCATTGCGATTCACAACATCCCCGAAGGAATCGCCGTGTCGGTGCCGATCTTTTATGCGACGGGCAGCAGGCGCAAGGCCTTTCTGCACTCGTTTCTCTCGGGGCTTTCGGAACCGATCGGCGGCATCGTCGGCTTCTTCCTCCTGTCGTCGTTCGCGACACCCGAAGCGCTCGGCATCACCTTCGGCGCCGTTGCAGGCATCATGGTGTACATTTCGCTCGACGAACTGCTTCCCACCGCCCGCGAGTACGCCACCGGTCACGAGGTGTTGTACGGGATCATGGGCGGCATGGCGGTGATGGCGGTGAGTCTGTTGCTGGTGCGATGAAACGCGGGTAGGAAAATAGCGTTCAAAATTTGTGAGCAATCCGAAGGGAAACGGTCCGCCATTGAGACTTTGATTCGTTGTGCACGATGCTTCGGAAGCACGGAGGGTACCGCCTGCATATCCACAACTTTCACGCGGCGCATTCCGTTTTTGTTCCCAGTCTGCATATTTTTCGCATACTGTGATCCGATTCCCCCGTCTCTCCCGTTACCTGCCGCGCGCGGCGGCCCTGGGCAAACGCTGGCGCTTCTGGTTCGACGTCGCCGCATTCGTGCGGCCGAACGGCGCGCTGGTGCTCGCAGCGATGGCGGCCGCGGTGCTGCTGACCGAAGACCAGCAGCGGGAGCTGTCGACCTTTTTTGATCCGAACACGTTTTACCCCTTCGCCGCGGTGCTGCTCGGAGCGGTGGTGGTGTTCTACATCGCGATGGTGATACTGCCGTACGCATGGTTCGTGCTCACGTACTATCTGCTGCGCCGCGACCGCAACCAGATCCTCTTCAAGTTTCCGCGCGAATCGTGCGTCCTCGGGGAGTCGTTCGACGTCGATGCGATTCTGCAGCGTAAACTGCGTCTCGTCGCGGGCACGATCAAATTCCGCCTTGTCTTCCATAACTACGATACGACCGACTGGTACTTCCTGCTGCGCAGCCAGCGCCGGCGCGGCGAGCTGTTCAACTCGGCCGACCGCGGCGCCATCGGCAGTTTCGCGCTCGAGTTCCTGCATCTCGGCCGCTATCGCACGCGGTACTCGGTCGTCAAGTTCGAGGATCCGCTCGGCCTCTTTTCGTTGCCCATCATCGAGAAGGAATACCATCCCGCGGAACGCGACAGGAACTTCACCATCTATTCCGTGCCCGCGATGCCCTCCACCGACGCCGCGCCGTATTTCGTGCGCCGCAGAAACGTGCCGTCGGTGTCGGAGCAGAAATTCAAGGTAGCCGAGGACTTCTTCGACAACAAACGGTACGAACCCACGGACGATTCCCGCCGCCTGATGTGGCAGGTGTATGCGCGGACGCGCGAACTGCTAGTGCGCATACCCGAACGCGATTCGGTGGTTGATGCGGATCTGGACCTGCACGTCCTTTTTTACAACTCCTTCGCCTACGCGGGCAGCCCGTTCTTCCGCCGCCGCTACGACGCGTACGTGCAGGATGTCGCGCGTTTTCTCGAGGGGCTGCTGCGCCGCCGCGCGCTGTCGGTGCGCCTGTTCACCGACGACAGCGCGGAATTCCCCTACGAGGACGATCCCAATCTGACACGCGAGGAGAATCTCAAACGCGCGCTCGTCAGCGCCTCGTGGCACAACAGCACACCGCCCGCGCAGTATTTTCAGCGTGTCGCCGCGCGCCGCCTCGACGGACACGAGCGCATCCTCATCCTGAATCCCTTCATCGCGCTCGAGGAAATTCCCTGGGACGAGACCGGACTTTTCCATCACGTGTATCTGCTCGGCGGTGATATCGAGGAAAGCGCGCCGCGCCCTCCGCGCCTCGTGTTCCGTTCGGCGTCGTCGCTGCTCGATACGCTGCCCGACCGCGCGCTGGTGCTGCCGCAGATGCGGCGGATGCGCATGAACTGCATGCAGCTCGCGGCGCGTTGCACGGAGAGTGCCTGATGTACGGGGCGCGAGGCAGGCAACCATGGCGACGGTAGAACGGATAGCGGGTCCACACTACGGCGGCGTGCGCACGCTGTTGCTGGGGCGCGTGCTTCCGCACGCGGGCATCGCGGCGTACATCTTCTGGTACCTGAGCGTCCGGCTGTCGACGGTCAACGACGCGCTCCCGGCGTTTTTCCTCGCGTACACCGTTTTCACGGCGGCGCACACCGTGCTTGCGTCACGCAACGTGCGCTTCGGAATATCCGCGGCGGGGACCGCGGGCCTTACGCTGCTCATCATACTCGGCGCCACCGTGCTCGCGCCGCATTCCGAGGCGGGTTCCTTTGTCGCGGGTGTGACGGCCGTGTTCCTCATCATCCTGCTGTGGATTTCGTGCGTGGTGAACCACTGGTTCATCGCCGCGCGCGCCTTCTACATCGCTGATGTTGCGGCAGTGAACGGCACATGGATCGCCTTCGTGCTGCCTGCGACGGAATTCACCACGGCAGGACTCATAGCGGCCTCGCTACCGGTGGTCGTGTACTCGCTGTACGTCCTTCTCTTCGACTACGCGCTGCGGCGGCCCATGCCGCGGCAGGATCGGCGCAAGATCGTGCTGCGCTACCTGCTCGTCGTCCTGGTGCTGGCGGTCGCGGCTTTCATCGGATCCGTGTCGGGCATCGGCGACAGCGCCGGCACGGCGCGCGGATCGTACAGCCTGCTCAGCAAAAAGAACGACCGTTTCCGCATGCAGGACCGCGCGGCGCTGGAGGACGAGTTCAAACTCCCGATCGATTCGAAGGAACTTGTATTCGCGGCGCATGTGCCGGCGGTGTCGTATCAGGGCTACAGTATCGGAGCCCCGTATCTGAAATTCCATTCGCTGCACACCTACGACCCGGCGCGTAACGAGTTCAACGGACTCGCCGACGAGATGGAGGCGCCCACGTACCGCGTGCGGCTGGTGCCGCTCGATCGCACGATGGCCGAACCGGTGCAACTCACCGTCGGACTCGACGGACGCGAGGTGACGCCGCCCGAGGCATTACGCTTCGACGGGCGTTCAACCATCTACAATGTGCGTTTGTCGACCGACCAGACCTTCGGGCACAATCTCACGTACCGCTTCGTCAGCTACTCCTCCACCGACAGCGTGACCGTGGCCGATGAAACCCTGCCCGTACTGGGCGTGCACCGGCTGTTCTCTCGCGTATCGATCCTGAACGTCATTCCGATCGGCACGGCGGGGCAGTTCTTCCAGTTCGACTACAACGCCGCGGTGCTCGACCGCGTGGACGAGTACGGCGACGTGGACGGCGGTCCGCGCGGCTTCCGGCAGCAGTACCTCGGCATCAATGGACTCGAGCAGGACATCCTCGACACGATGCGCGCCCTGCTGCGCGGACGCGAGAGCACACGCGAGCGGATCGAGACCGTGATCGGCTTCTTCACACAACGCGACGCCACCGGCCAGCCTGTGTTCACCTATTCGCTCAAGCCGGGAAAATCCGCGGATCCCAACGAAAGTCTGTTGCATTATTTCCTTCTGAAAAACCGACGCGCATACTGCACATACTACGCCACCGCTGCCGCCCTGTTTTTCCGTGCGGCGGGCATCCCGGCCAGGGTGGCGATCGGCTTTGTGCCCGGTGAGGAAAGCAAACAGACGCCCGGCTGGTACTACGTCTATTCCAATCAGGCGCACGCGTGGACCGAAATCTGGCTTGGACCCTCGCTCGGATGGATCGACATCGATCTGACACCTGCTGCGGAGGGGCCTCCCGGAGGTCCGCCCCCTCCGTCGCCCACGCCGCCCGAGCCGCCCATGCCGCTTGACGCGCAGTACCGCGTGACGGGCGTGGTGGAAACGGCGGGCGACGCACTGACGCTCAGGCATACGGCCGTGTACGAGCGGACCGAGGAGCGCGACACGCTGCTGCGCGTTTTTCCGCGTGAGCGCCGCGTGCCGCTGCGCTTCGACGTCTCGGTGGAAACCCAGCCCGGCATGTCGGATCAGCGCGCGCGCGTTACGGACGTTGTGGAGGATCTGCGCGCGGGCGACAGCGTCGTGGCCACGGGGCATCGCAGATCGAATGCCGCGTTTGCGGAGAGCAGATCGGGCGCGTTCCAATTCCACACGATAGCGCCGCTCTCGCGCATGCGCGACACCACCGGCGCCTTTGCGGCGCGGCGCGGGGGACCCGACGGGTGGTGGACAAAGCCATCGTTCTGGATCATGCTTGTCGCGGTCTGGTACCTGCTGCTGCATCTTGTTCCCGCCCTGCATCTCGGGATTCTCGCGCGTCGCACGCGTCGCGCGCGCAGCGACGCGCGCCGGCTCGCGGCCGCGCGCGAATGGTTGCTGCTGAAGCTGCATCTGTTCGGCACCGCACCCGAGCGGGAAACCGACCTCGAGTTTGCGGTGCGCACAGGCGCGGTACACGGCGTGGATGTGACGCCGTTGATCACCGCGTATCTGCGGTACCGATACGACGGCGGCCGCGGCGCCGCGGACGATGCGCGGCAGCTCTGCACCGACACCATGGCGGCAGTGGACCGGGCGCTCCGTGTCGCTCACACCTGGCCTGTGCGTCTGTACCGGCAGATCCACCTCTGGAATTACATGCGCTACATCAACCGAAGGAAGACCGCATGAAAAATCGGATTCGTGTATCCGGTATTTGCGCGGTCGCGATTCTCATCTGCGGCGTGGCGCTGCTGCGCGCGCAGTCGGCCGAGGAGGCGCTGCGGCAGGCGCGACGCATGCTGGCCGAGAAGCCCTTCGCTGCCGTGCGCGATTCCGTCACGCGTCTCGCCTTCACCGACATCATTCCGGGCCTGCGCTACCGGCAGTCGCAGGACATGTACGTGCTCGGGACGACGCTGCGCGACAAGGCGCCCGGATTTTTCCTCGGTGCTCTGCTTCGCGGCTATTACCTCGCCGAGGTATCGACCGACAGGCGCGGGCACGAACGCGCAAAGCGCGAACTGCTCGAGGCCCGGCGGCTCTGGCCGCTCGAGCAATACACCCCGCGGCGCGAGAATCTCGACGACGTGCTCTCCGCGGAAAGTCCGACCGGCGCGCGCGACCGCGACCTCTATTTCACGTACCAGCTCACGCGGCAGTATGTGCAGTTCCTCCAGCAGCTCGCGGACGAGCATCTCGAGCTGAACGAGGCGCGCGAGGCGCACGAGATACTCGCGGAACTCGCGGCGGACGGGTACGCGTCGGACATGTACACGCGCACCAAACTCTCGTGGATCTTCTTCAAGTACCGCGCCTTTCCCGCCGAGGGCAACACGTCTTTCCTGCTCCCCGACGCGCGCGCCAACATGGCCGAGGCCGTGCGGCTCGCGCGCGAGGACCAGGCGCGCATCGCCGCCGCCACCGCGCACAAGCGCGTCGCGACACGGTACTGGAACGAATCCTCCGATCTCGAGTGGTACCACAACGCCGCGACGAGCATCATCTCGATCGTGAGCGCCGCGCGCTGGGAACTGGACTCGGCCATCGTCTATTACGAAATGATGCCCGAGTGGATGAAGATCCGCAACAACGGGATCTACCTCTACCTTGCGGACCTCAACTACCGGATGGCCGAGCGCCAGTTCGAGGCAGTGGGCAAGGTCGGCAACGATCCGCTCGACTACGTCTCGCAGCCCAGCGCCATCGACGCCTACGTCACCCTCCTGCACTGCAAGGGCGCGCCCGAGGAGGGCTACGCCTACCTCGACGACTACACGCGCAAATACCAGGAGCAGCGCGGCTGGGGCTTGATCAGCACGGGCACTGCGAATTACTGGAACGGGCATCTCGACGCCTCGATGCGGCATCTGACAAACGCATCCGAATATCCGGAAATATTCGGCAACATCTCGCTCACGCGCACCAACTACGATCTCGTGATCGAGGCGCAGCGCGCGCTCACGCACGAGGCCATCGCCAACCGTCTGGAATTCGAACCCGCTCCGGGCGAGGGTTTTTTCACACGCCTGTGGAACGCGGTGCTGCGGTTTTTCAACGCCCTGTGGCATCGATTCGCTGCGTTTCTCGCGCGCAACACCGCGACCGACCGGTATCTGCAGATCCGCGACCGCGGGGAATATCTCAAGGTGTTTTACGTCGAGGCCACCGGCGACCCGTTCCAGATCACCTCGGTGCTGCGCGGACTCGATCCACGCTGGCATCTCGAACGGGTCCGCGCCCTGCACGACGATCGTCCGCGCGCCGCGAAATTCCGGCGCTATCTCGAGGCCTTGTTCCTGCACGAGGACGGACGCGACGAGGATGCGTTGCGAATACTCGACAACGGCGGCCGCCTCCTGCGCGCCGAGGCCGACACGGCCTACGAAAAACAATTCATGGCCATGACCGACGATCTGCACATCGACGTGCTCGAGTCGCTCGGCATGGACACGCGTGCCCGCATTGCCGCGCAATACCGCGTGTATCCACAGACCACGTCGCTGTGGGGACGGCACCTGCCGCTGTACTTCGACCGCGAATCAGTCGTGTTCCGCCGTCTCGACGAAGCCCAGCGCGGAGCCGCCGACGAAGCCCTCGACGTGTTTGCGCGTTACGGCTTCGACTTTCTGGATGCTCCCGCGGCAGGCATACCGCGCATGCGTCTCGAGATCGAAGCAGCGCAAGGCGGGCTGCTGTACCGTTACAGCGTTGAAGCCGGAGGCACCGTGATTGCGGCGGGCGAATTCAGCACCGCCGCCACCAAGAACCGCCCCGCCCTCGCGCCGTACGACGCGGCAAAACACATCGCCTACGGCATCTTCAGAATACACGAGCGCGAAACAGGCGCCTCGGCAAGCACCGGCGTGTAAACGCAGAATCAGACATCCCGACACCCATCACCAGAACCAGTACAGCCATGACGACCCCATCCCGCGAACAGCTCGAGACGCGCATCGCCGAAGCGGCGCCCCGTATTCAAGGACTCATCGACAATGTGAACCTCATCATTCGCGGACAGCGGCCGACCATCGAACTCGTGCTGACCGCACTGTTCGCAGGCGGGCACGTTTTGATCGAGGACTATCCCGGCAGCGGGAAAACCACACTTGCAAAAACCCTGAGCTTGAGCATCGGCGGCGGCGGCACGCCTTCCACCTTCAAGCGCATTCAATTCACGCCGGATTTGCTGCCGATGGACATCGTCGGCTTCAACTTTTTCGACGCTGGGAAAAATGCGTTTGTATTCAAGCAGGGCCCGGTGTTCAGCAACTTCCTGCTGGCCGATGAAATCAACCGCGCCTCTCCAAAGGTACAGTCGGCGCTGCTCGAATGTATGGCCGAAAAACAGGTGACGGTGGACGAACGGACCTACAAACTCGAGAACCTGTTCTTCATCGTCGCGACGCAGAATCCGATCGACAGCGAAGGCACCTACCCGTTGCCTTGGGCACAGCTCGACCGCTTCTACTTCAAATTACCGCTCGGTTACGTCGATTATGAGACCGATCTCGAAATCCTCGGCGATCTCGACCGCATCCTCGACGTGCAAGGCCAGGTGCATCCGGTGATCACGGCCGACGAAGTTGTCGCCCTCCAGAATCTCGCCTTCGCCGTGCACTGCGATGAAACCATCATCCGCGCGGTCACCAACCTCATTCACCGGACGCGTGAGAGCAAGAAGGAAATCAATGTCGGCGCCTCGACCCGCGCGGGCATCTATCTGCTCAAACTCATCAAGGCGCATGCGCTTGTCGCGGGCCGCGCCTTCGCAACCGAAGACGACTTTAAGGCCGTGGCCTACTGGGGCCTCCATCATCGCCTCGTGTACGCCAACCGCAAGGCGGGCGAGGACGTTCTGCGGGCTCTCGTCGATACGGAGGTCGAGAAGCTGAGGAATGTTGTTGCGAGGTAAAGGTGGAAGGTGGAAGGTGGAAGGTGGAAGGTGGAAGGTGGAAAGGTGGAAGGGGGGACTGACGGTGTTGTGATGTCAGGATGATTGAATTGATTTGTCTCACGTATTGACTGTACCCGCGTTTCGGAATTGTGAGGGTGGAGGATGTATGAAAACGGCAAAGTTTCAGTTCATTGTTATCTTCAGCGTGTGCGGCATTACAGGCGGGGAGGTGGCCGCGCAACAGCCGTTCTGGCAGAGAGTGGATTCTGTTGAACGATTCTCATGGTCTGTCGCCTTTGGTGACGCAGGCGAGATATTCACGGCAGATGGGAAGTCGGGCGTGTACAAGAGCATCAACGACGGTAGACACTGGGCTGCTGCCAACGAAGGGCTCGTGAACAGAACTGTCCACGATATGTACTTCGATGCGGCGGGTCGACTGTTCGCCGCGACCAATGACGGTGTGTTCCGGAGCGACGACCGCGCGGAGCACTGGACGCGCGCTTCCGCCGGACTCCCGGAAGGGCCGGTCCACGTTCTTGCATCCGGCGGAGATGATACACTGTTCGCACTGCCCGGCATGAGGGTGTATCGCAGCATCAATGCGGGAAACAGGTGGGATCTGATCGGTCCGCCCGGCACCGCCCCGTGCAGCGGCGTATGTGTCACAGGTTCCGGCGTGCTCATCGTTTCCACCGACGACACGCTGTACCGCAGCACTGATGCCGGCGCGACGTGGCGCGTCTGCCACGCGCGCCCGCGCGAGACGTTTCTACCGCCCATTGTGGACACACGGGGAGTCGTGTACACTGCAGCGAATTTCGGGAAAGTGTTATTGAGCGGCGACGAGGGCATCACCTGGACGACGCTGTACCCCGGGCTTGGCCACATTTCCGTGCTGGCTGCGGGAAGCGACGGATACCTCTACAGCTCGATGTACGCAGCCAAAGGCCTCGTACGCAGCAACGACGGCGCGGCAACGTGGACGGATGTACCTGCGAGCGATTCGCCGGGGAGTGAGTACACAACGCGTATCGCCATGGACCCGCAAGGGCGGCTCATCACCTGCGACCATTTCGACGGTGTCTTCCGATACGCTCCGGATTTTTCATTCAAAGAGCCGCTTCGAGGAAGGGCGCTGTATTACGAACTCCCTACTATGGCTCTCTCGCGCCTTGCCATCAGCGATTCGGGCAGCATGGCAGTACTGCCAGAGCATGACGGACTGTTCCGCAGCAACGATGGCGGGATAACCTGGATACCGACCGACGTCTCCTTCCCTCAATCCTGGGGGAACCGCGTCTTTGTTGGCGGTGCGAGGCATTCCATGTACGTCGTTTCCAGCGACTCTCTGTACATCAGCACCGATGGCGCTGCAACATGGCATGCCGCACCTGCTCCCGCCGATACGTATACGACAGTGCGTCCGCTGCAAAGCGGGACTCTGCTGCTCGGAAGCAGACAATGGATATATAGAAGTACGGACCAGGGAGCGACATGGAATGTGGTCACACAATCCGCCGGTCCGCACTCTGTCATCGGCATTGCGCAGGACACGCGGGGTGATGTGTATGCACTTGTCGATGCGAACCGGCTGCTGGTCAGCACCGATGACGGGAACACCTGGCTGATCCGCGCATCCACAGGTTTCGATGGGTCCTACACCAAAATTGCATGCGGCGCGGCCGGACGTGTGTACGCCGTGAAGGGGATGGGACCTGTCGTGGCGGCGAGTGATGACGGCGGTGCAACATTCCGGTCAGCGAATACGGGTATGTCGCCGAACGAGCTCACCGCGTTCAGCACCGATGCACAGGGCCGTGTGTTTGCGGCGGGCGCATGGTGGGTTTCAGGCGGCGTGTATATCAGCGCCGATTTCGGTGCGAGCTGGCGCAAGCAGAATTCGGGCTTTTATTCCGTCGAGTATCAGTGGGCGTTCGAACCGGGTGTGATGGATTTGGTACGCGGTCCCGCCGGGCGCATGTACGCACTCACCGACAGCGGGCTCTATTGCGGCTCCGACTGGCCCCTGGGTGTCGATAAGAGCAAGGCACAACCCGCAAATATCGGACATGTCTATCCGAATCCATTCCGGTCCGGCACCACCGTCACCTGGACACTCGAACGGAAGCAGCATGTCGACGTGCAGGTCTTTGATCTGCTGGGCCGCCGTGTCGCCTCACTCGCTTCGGGCATGTTCGCCGCGGGAACACACTCGATACCTTTCACCGGCAGCGGCCTGCCACAGGGAAGTTACTTCGTGCGGATCGGCACCGCGGACAGATCGCGGTTGTTCATGATCGTCAAACAATAACACTGCGATGGAAGAGAATATGCCCCGTTGCATCTTTCATATCCGCATATGTGTGTTGCTGGTTTTACTGTGCCCGTTAGTGAGCAGTGCGCAGAAGCTGTCCTGGAGGCATCTGGATTCCGTGTCGCGCTTCTCATGGTCAGCAGCCACGGATCCCTCCGGTACGCTGTATGTGGCGGACGGTACACCGCATCTCTATCACAGCATCGATGATGGCGTGCATTGGAGATCGGAGATTGTTGGTTCATTCGCGCCACACGTGTATTCCATCACTACAATCCCGACGGGAACACTCTTTGCGATCACATCGGACGGCGTATATCGGCGAGAGACAGGTGTGGCCTCTTGGCTTCCGACCATGCGCAATCCTGAACTCGGAATCGTGTATTCCATTCTTTCGAAAGGTCGGGATACACTCGTGGCAACACATGCGTATGGCGTCGCAATAAGTCTTGATGGCGGATTCACCTGGAACCGCACCGGTCCTCCCGGGTCAGGCGGACTCGGGCAGGTATGCATCACAACGTCCGGCCGCATGTGCCTTGCTAGGGCCGACTCTTTGTTTCGAAGCAATGATGGTGGAGCCACCTGGCGCGGCATTCACACTCCCGCCGCAGGGTATATCCGAAAAATCTGGAGTATCGGCGAAGATACGATGTATCTCTTCACGACGGAGGGATACCTCTGCCAGAGCAGCGACGGCGGTGAGTCGTGGAGCATGGCGGCTTCGCTGGGAGGGTGGACTACTTCGGTCGTGTCACACCCTGGCACACCTCTGTTCGCGCTCAGTGACCGGGATTCCACGCTCATGCAAAGCACGGATGGTGGTCGGACGTGGATCCTCGTTCTCAGACAGGATCAGGTGGGATTTAGTAGCCTGAATTTTTTGGATGTTGATCCGGCCGGCCGCGTCTTGTATGGGGACCGCTACGATGGCTTGTTTCGCTTCGACCCTGCCAACGCCACGCGTACGCACGTCAGAGGACGCTCCTTGTATCCACGAGTCTTCCGTGGCGTATGGCCGGAACTCGCGGTGAATGCACGCGGGACGATGGTGACATGGGGTCCGCTTGACGCCTCCGGCCGCAGCGTCGATGACGGATACACGTGGAGATACAGTGAAAGTGAAGTCATCTCGAATTTCTCCGTCATTGACATATCGGCGGGACACAACGCTTCCTTTTATGTGCTCACAACCGATTCGCTTTTCACCAGCACCGATGATGGCCTCACGTACACAGCACGGCCCGTGCCGGCATCACATCCCTCCTCCTGTATCCAGACTCGTGTCGGTTCGCTGCTGATAAGCGGACTGCACGGAGTGTATCACAGTAGCGACGATGGGGTGAACTGGACGAAATCGAACGCACCCTCGGGAGTGGGTGATGTACGATCGCTGCAAGAGGATGAGTCTGGAAATCTCTTTGCACTTTCGAGGCAGAAGTTCGTGATTGTTTCCACCGATGATGGATCACACTGGCGTGAACTCCCATCTGTGGGGCTGCCGGATCACTGTTCCCAGCTTGCAGTCGCGCAAGGCACAATCTATGTACTTGATGTGTCGAACGGAGTATACCGCAGCAAAGACGGCGGCGCAACATTTCTGCAAATTCCTGCCGGAAGCCGGAACGCACACTTTAGCTGTCTCGCTGTCGATGCTGCCGGTCGAGTATATCTCGGAGCGGAGGATATCCATCGCGACGGCATACTGTACAGCACAAACAACGGTGATTCCTGGCAGGACGGGAATACTGGTATTGTATCACCAGAACAGGGATTCGACTACGAGCCCGTCGTGCGCGACTTCGAGTTGGGGCGCGATGGAAGGATGTATGCACTGGTTGACAGCGGGATCTATCGCATGGAGGAGACGGTACTCCACGCGCTGGATGACGTACACAAACCGGATATGGCCGCGACAGCGCGGCCGAATCCCTTCCAAACTACAACCACCGTCACCTGGACACTCGAGCGGAAGCAGCATGTCGACGTGCAGGTCTTTGATCTGCTGGGCCGCCGTGTCGCCTCACTCGCCTCGGGCATGTTCGCTGCGGGAACACACTCGATGCCCTTCACCGGCAGCGGCCTGCCGCAGGGAAGTTACTTCGTGAGGATCGGCACCGGCACCGGCGTAACAGTGCTGCGGCTGTTGCGGGTGCCCTGAGCAGCCGGCGCAACACTGCCGCCATCGGGGTCAGTGCGCGCGGATGGTTCGCGCGCAAGCACACTGTGGAAGGTGCGGATCGATACACTGGCCCGATGCGATACTGAGGTGCCCGAGGACGACCCGCACATGCGAGACGTTATCGTGTCACTCAACAGCCCCGAGCGTTTCCCGCAGGATCATCATTTCGAGCGTGATGCGGACTTTGCGCAGAACGGCCGCGTAGCCTTCCATCATCTGCTGTGCCTCGGCGCGGTCGGCGTACATACCGCTCCGCACCGAATACCGTTTCTCGTGCGTGTCGAGAGCAGTTGTTTCGTCGATCCACACAGGTGCACCGAGCAGTGTGCGCAGCGTGTCGCGCAGTATCTGCGCGTTGCGCGGATACAGGAAGGTGCCGAAGCTCAGCGAGAATTGCCTGCAGGCGGACTTCGAGCCGGGCGTGTATTTCTCGAGCATTGTGATGGCCTTGTGCACCGCCTCGTGCATGATACGCGCGGCCTCCTGTGCGTCGGCCGGCGCGGGCAGGCACCCTGTGTGGAGACGGAACTGGCGAGCGCCCTTGTCGTCGGTCTCCTCGACAACAACCACGCTGTCGCGCACGATCTTCGCGGGATCGGTGAATTGAAGCAGCATCGCCTTCGTGAACACCGCCTCGCTGCTGTCGCGGAACACATGTTCGGCACGCACACAGCCGCAGGACCGCGGTTGCGCCTCGGGATCGATCTGTTCCTTCTGCACAAAATCCGTCTCGAGCGGTCTCGGCATGGTGCGCGGATCACCAACCACTGGCGTGATGAAGATTTCGATCCGTCGTCCTTCGGGATTGTTGCAGCCGTAGGCGTTTGTTGATCGTTTCCGGCAGGGATTCTCCATCGCGGGGGCCTGCGTCTGTACATCGCCGCGCCATGCCGTCGGCTCGTATACACCCATGCCGTCGTAGTCGAATACGATGCGGCCCGCATCGCGAAAACGTTTGTACGTTTCAGATCGATCGCCCATGTCGCGGTCGATGGTCTTCATCGTGAAGTACGAGCGCAGCTTCGACAGGATCACGTTGCCGTACTGGCCGCGGTCCTTGAGCGGGATGTTGCGCGTCCCGTCGGCCGAGGGCAGCGAACTCGACCACATGTCGGTGCCGCTGGCGATCTTCATCGTGGGCATCAGTACTGTTTCGTCGGTGTAGGAACCCTGCACGAGATTACACGCGTCGGTGTAACCGACCACGGTGATCATCAGCGAGATGTCCTTCTCGGAACAATTGTCCACTTTGCGCAGCGCGTTGTCGATCTTGTCGTAAATATTGCGCGCGAAAAAATCGTCGATAGTCTTCGAAGCGCAGGCGTAATCGTAATCGCCGCGGTCGATGAACTTCGCGCGGGCGAGCGTGCCCGCGCCCGCCTGCCTGTTGAGCTGCGCGAGATTGCGGCTCGTGTTCGGCCACCAGTATCCCGTCACAAAATACGGGATGCCGCTCGCGTCGCTGATGAGAATGGATTCGACCGGCTTGGGATTGCAGTCGCAGTCGATGTTGACGAGCTGCAGCGTGTCGCCGAATTTTGCCACGGTCTCGACGATGGGACAGCTCATCGTGATACATTCGTCGGCGGCGCCCGCGCGCAGGAAGGACACACGATCGCCCACCTTCACCTGGATCTTCTCGCCCGCGCGCATGTCGGTCACCGCGCCGTTCACCACGGCCTTCACGCGCTGGTCGCCCATGACGCGGCCCTCGAGACGCATCCCCTCGACTTTTACGTTACCCTTTTCGTAACAGGTGACGACGGGCGAGAGCCAGATGCGCGGAACCGGCAGGCGGCACGCGTAGATGTCGAAACCACCGAAGCCGTCTTCGCGGTTCGACGACCACATGATGATCTGCCCGGTTTCCGTCGTGGACACCTGTGGAAAGATTTCATCGGCCGCGGTGTTGACGCTGAAACCCTCCTGCGCGGTGACGGTGTTGATGTCCACCGGCTTTGCTGCACGTCCCGCAAGCACGTCTTGCAGCGCGCCGGCGAGGTACACGTCGAAGCCGCGTCGCGAACGCGCGCCGGAGGCAAAGTCCCACTGCGTGGAAAAATACAGCGCGCCGAAGCTGTCGATGCCGGGGCACATGTCGTCGACGGGTGTGGCGAGCGACGCGACGATCGAAGGTGCGCCCCACACACCGCGGGTCCGCACAGCGTACCAGATGTTGATGCTGGTGTCGGCGGGGTTCAGAGGATTGGGCCGGTCGGACGCAAACAGCAGCGTGTCGCCGCCGGGCGACAGAGCCGGTTGCGAGGTCCATGCCGAGGCGAGGTTCACGTTTTCGACGGGTGTGGCGTCACGCGGAGTGCCGTCCGCTCCGCGCTGAAGTTTCCACAGGAACAGGTTGTACCCGGAGGCGCCCGGCCGCAGCGTGTTGCTGCCGTCCACCGGCTGCTCCGCTGCCAGCACCACCTCGTTGCCGAACATCGTCACGGCGCCCTTTGTCCACGTATCGAAGGCCGAGCCGATCTGCGGCATACGTTCGGCGTTCCCCCAGTTCCTGCACACGTCGGGCGGCGACAGCGCGCCCGCGTGTTTCGACACAAAAATATCGCTCGGCAGCGACGTCTGCTTTTTTCCGTCCACGCCGCGGGAACTCGTGAACCAGAGCCGCGCGCCGTCGGCACGCTGTTCCAGGTACGCCCCATACTCGTCGGCGGCAGTGTTGACCGACGCGCCGAGCAGACCCGACCCCTGCGGACAACAGCGCTCGCTGCGCGCATCGCGCAGCGACGTGCTGGACGAGCAGCCGGCACACACGAGTGCGGCAAGGGCGAGGACCGGCACCAGGCCTGTCGCGATTCTGCGATGCACAAACATGGTTCAGCTCCTGTGTCTATGAGCGCTTCCGATGGACGGGTCCGTGATCACTCAGTAGAGGATGACCGGGAATATCAATTCGTACTCGATGCCGGATTGATCGTTGCTGCTGTTGTTCAGATTGCCGTCGAAGATCTTCCGGATGTAGAGCAATGCGACCTTGCACGGTATCACATGTCCCGTGGTCGCGCTGGTCCATGTGCCGGACGATGCCATGATAAACACGTCGCCCGGGCGCGGTTTCACCGATGAGGCCGTGGGCGGGAAATCCCAGTTCAGCAGATTCTGGGAGAAGAAATTCGGGCCTGCGTTCAAGGCGTTTTGCACGCGCTGCACGATGAGTCGCACGTCGGCGAATTCGTTCTCGTTATAGTTTGTCGCGAAACGGATCAGCCGTGTGAACTCCGACGATGCGACACGGAAGAGCATCGGATCCTGCAGCTTCTGCGATCCCGGCGGCACACGCACCGAGGTGGTGTCCATCACCTCGACAAAGAAGTCGTGTTCATTGGGCGGATACGGGAAGGTCTTGGTCACGGGCTGCAGCATGTTGAAGAGGCGGCCGATGTCGAGCGAGCCGTCGAGATTTGTGCAGCAATCGATATGGCACACCTTGCGCACCGGGGGTTCGGGCAGCTTGGGTGTGTTCTGGCCGTAGGCGTACAACGTGATGACGTTGCTGATGTTGATGAAACTGCCCACCGACGCGCGCACGTCGAGGAGCTGCACGCAGTTCCCGCAGCCCGGACTCGAGAGACGTATCTGCATGTTGAATTCGTTGTCGGCCGCTGTGCCCGTACGCACGCGCCTGCCCGACGCAAACAACGCCTCGAACTCGTCGATGGTCGGCGTATTGAAGCGCACGGTCACACTCGAACGCACACCCTTCTCGAGACGGATGCTGCTGCCGGGTGTCACATCGTACAGACTGCTCGGAACACGACGCGCGTCGTTGTCGATAACTTCAATGCGCACATCGGCGGGTGACGGACAGCACGCCGTGTCGGGCAGCAGCAGCGTCACTTCCTGGTACACCGCGCTGCGCGTGCCGCCGCAGGCCGCGTTCGGCGAGAAGGGCACGGTGCCAAAATCCACTCGCACGGGCTTCGCGGCGTTGAACTCCTGATTGCCCGGACGCAGCAGCAACGGACACATCGAGCGGCAGCCGAAGCCGCGCAGCGTGGTTATCACGCGGCAGGGCGTTCCGTCGGCCAGCCGGAAGTACACGCGGAAGGTGTCGACGGCGTTGCCCGCCTTGAAGGGCCGGAAACGCGCGGTCAGGCGGATGTTCCCGCCGGGCTGCACAACCTCGCCGCCGGAAGGCGCAAGCACGTCCCACGCGCGTTCGCGGTCGCGCGAGACCACGCTGTCGACGGTGAGCGCGCGGCAGTTCGCCGGATTCGTGTACACTATGAGGTTCGTGTAGTCGCGCGTGCTGCCCACCTCCACGTCCTGCACGCCGGGCTCCAGCGCGATCATGGAGTCGCGCGGGCAGGTGCACGTGAAGGCCGTCACGGTGGCGAGCAGGCGCACACGCACGGTGTGGGTGGTCGCGCCGTCGGGACAAAGGACAATCAGATCCATTACTCCTTCATAATCGCCCGCGGCCACGGTCGACACGGCGAAGGTGATGGTGAAGGCCTCGCCGTTGGCGATGGTGACGTTCGGCCCGGTCACGACGCGGTCGTTCACGCGCATCTCGCGGATGCTGAACGGCGCGGGCGCCGCGGGCACGGTGACGGTCAGCCGGTCGTTGGGATTCGGGCAGTCGAGAAGGAAGAGCGTCCGTGTCAGCGTGTACTGGGCGATACCCGGGGGATTGCCCTGAATCAGATCTGTGCTTCCTGTTTCGTCGATGAACTGATAGGTGAGCAGTGTATCGCTCGGACAGCACACGGGCCAGGTGCCCGCGAAGCGCAGCGTGACCGTGGCATCGTTGCAGAACAGGAAGACCGGCGGATCGGTCGTCTGCCTTTCGCTATCGTAGGTGCCCACCACACGCAGATTCACGCCCGTAGCCGGAAACACCGCGCTGTACACTGCCACGCCCTGGTCGTTGGTTTCGAGCCGCGCGAGTTCATGGTCGCCATCGGCACGCACCTCGTAGATGACGATCTGCGCGCGCCGCGCCGGACCGATCACCGCGCCCGTGGCCGGATCGACCTCCTTCGCGAGCACCGTCAACACACGCTCCTTCGAGCCCTGCGCGGGCACAACCTCGTCCTTGCACCCGGCGCTGCTCAGGATCAGGATGCCTGCGACGATCAGGAGACTGTATATTCCGAGACGTGTCATGACTCCTCCGGAAACGGGAAACGGGAAACGGTGAACGGTGAACGGTGAACGGTGAACGGTGAACGGTGAACGGGGGACGAGGGACGGGGGATTCCGGAATGCTTCAGCGTTCTGCGTTCCTTGTTCTTCTCTCTTCCCTCTTCTCTTTTCACTAAAATGTGACGCCGAAACGCAGTCCGACCAGATTCGATATGCGGACGGGATTGCGTTCATCCGCGGGGATGTCGGGGCAGCATTCAAGCGGTGGAAGGGGCAGCCAGGTGCGGCGAACGAAGAGGTCCGCGCCCAGATCGACCTGTTTGGAGACGGGGATTTCATAGCCGATGCCGAGTCCGAGCCAGATGCGCCGGTCCTCGGCGATGGGCGCGCCCGTGGTGCCATCGAAGGTCACGCCGAGATCGCCAAAGAGATACCAGGCGTTGCAGTTGCATCCATAGGGATCTGGACGGTTGTTGAAGGTGATACGCGGATGCAGGGAGACGGGAATGAATGTCGAACCGTCCACCGGCCATACACCGACGAGAGGACCGAGGTGAAAGGCATGTGTGCCGCCGAAGCGTAACACTTCCCACAGCAATGCGGCTTCCGCTCCCACAGTGATCGTTGTACCTCCGCGTCCCGTACCGAACGTCTCGGGTTCATAGAGCACACCGCCCGCGGCGTCGGGATAGAACACCGCGGTCTGATCTCCGCGGTAGGCGCCCATGGCGCGCAGTTCCACCTTGTCGAAGACCAGCAGGCCGTCGCGGGCGGCCTCGCAGTTTTTACAGCGGCAGTAGAGCGCGACGGGCTGCGGGTGTGTCTTGGTGTCGGAGACGCGTAACACGCGCAGCACCGCCGCCTCTGGTATCGTCAGACCCGCGCTGCCCTCGCAGTCGCCCGCTTTTGCGCAGGGCACGTCGACGCGCAACACGCGCTGCTCGACTTCGCACAGCAGCGAGGGCTGGTAGGGAGTGGTGAGCGCAAGCACCAGTTCGCCGCTGCAGGGATCGGCCACGGGATCGCGCAACTCCACGCTGTACATGTACGCGTCGGGCGGCGGGCAGTCGCCGTAGTCGCAGTACGCGCACGAACTCGACGCGCAGGACGAGAGCAGAACTCCTGTCACGAGCGCGGCGCACAACAAACACAGCCGCACAGCGACATCGCGCGCGCGGAGAGTGATAACAAAACGGTTCATCGCCTGCATCATACGGCACCCGTTCAGGTCGACATGTGGGGAGCGGAAAGGATAGGATGGAGATAATTTGGTATGAAATTATTCAACTCAGCGGTCAAAGTAAAGACACCCGCCCTGAATAGCACATGGTGCTTCCGTGTACTCCGTCACATTGCACAACGACTCAGAAGCAGGTAGATTTATTTTCGGACGTACCCTATCATGGATGGATAACGTGAAAAAAACCTACACTATCTCCGGCATGTCGTGCCAGCACTGCGTCATGGCCGTAAAAAAAGAACTCGCAAAACTCGAAAATCTCGACGCCGCTGAAGTGCGCATAGGCGCGGCCGATGTGGAATACGATCCCACCCGCGTCGACGAGGCAGCAATCCGCGCGGCGATCATTGAAGCCGGATACGCAGTCGTGGAATAGTGGAATGTAGCAAAGTAGCAAGGTAGCATTGTGGCCTGCTTCCTCAGGCACGCTACTCGTATGTACGGTCGCTCCTTGCGATTTCGATACGTCTTAAACGCGCAGACGGTGGTAGCCGGAGGACGAATCCCTGAGATTGCCTCTGTCGCCCCATCCTCGTTTTGTAGGTGTGGCGGTGGGCGACATGTGGGAATCGTTTTGTACTTAATAAAGTAATTGAGACATCTTGATTTTCGCCATGTTCGATTTTAGATTTAGGAGGAGCATGGGTATGCTCCGTGCGTGTTTCTAATCTTTTCCTTCTTGGAGGGCTACAATGAAAACGCATCGGTACGCTCTTTTCGCGGCGGTTGGAGTGGTATTGATGACAGGGTTCGGCCTCTATTCGTCGCTATCTGCACCTTTGCAGCATCGGCATGCCATGGTTGTCTCACAGCCGACAGACACTGTGCTTCTTCGACACTGGTATCATTACAGATCGATCAGCACGATGTACGACTCGATCATTCTTGGCTGCAAGTATGGGGAGATTTGTCTTCCGTCGGATGATAGTGCATGGGTCATCCCGAACGAGTCCTTTGGAGGAGACAGCGGTTCAGACACCACCGCGACGGCAATCGGAGAGTTGTCGCGCACCTCTCCCTTCCCGATCCATGCGCAGTCGCAGTTGTCATTCTTCCGAATGCTGACAATGGTAGAGATGGATACATTGCACGCACATACAATAGCCGACACGTGCACTTTTACACTCGAACTTCGCGAATTCGGTTCCGACACATGGATTGCGACGCTCGACAGCGTTGGCTATCTTCCCGGGGTCATCTCGACGTATTCGTCACCTCCAGTGTTTGGGATACAGAGCACAACGGGATTATGCATCGATCAACACCTGATTGAACTGGGCTCCTATGCGGATGTGGCAGACACGGTGTACCTTGTATGGAAGGTCAGAATCAGCTCCTCAGGGCAGGAACAATTCTGCAATATCAACGACACGCACGGAATCCCGACGAAGATTTCCGATTTCTTCCAGCCGATCTACAAGGCCACGAGTGGTCCTTCCACTGTGAATCCTGTTTCGGATATGGTATTGTATCCCAATCCAAGTTCGGGAGATTTTTGGGCTAAGGTGGTTTTGCAGCAGAAGGCCAGTTGCATATTATCCGTGTATTCCCTCGATGGTAAGCACATCGGACGAGTCTTCAGCGGCCCCTTCAACACTGGTGCTTCTCTTATTCCTGTTCAACTTCGACATCTGGCACCCGGCACCTACCTGGCAAAGATCACAGGGGAGGACGGAGCGGATTTGGAGGTTCGGCGGTTCGTGATTCATCGGTAGAAATATTCCCACAACTCCAGTGACTACGATAGATATTGAACGGAGGAAACCATGAGGCATGCATCGTTCATCTTCTCTCTGGGGTTCAGTGTAATTGTTATAACAAGTTTCGTTCCTTGCGCAACTGCGGCACCTACTGGCCGCGGATCGTTGGAAAGTGTTGCAGCAATGAATGGTAGGGGGCCCCGTGTGATATTCCGTGTACCGCCGCGTGTTACACGCATGGAATGGTCGGGTTGCCCGCAATCATTGTCGTCCTCACAGTCGACAACTGGGCGTGCTGCGGTCGTATCATGCAAGGAATATGTCTGCGAATATCGAGACAAAGATGGAAACCGCGTTATTGTGTACCCACCTTTGAAGGGCTGTGATGTTGTGCTGGGAGAAACCCAATGCACTGTGAGAAAATCCTGCCCTCAGCATCTGATAGTAAATTAGGTAGCGGTGTGCGGTTCAGTAGCAATGGGAATACTTTGCTCCCTTCCCATCTTTTGCCGTGGACATGTAGCAAAGCAGCAAAGTAAAAAACGGATTGTTTTCAACTTTGCTACTTTCCCACTTTTTACCGTGGACATGTAGCAAAGCAGCAAAGTAAAAAACGGATTGTTTTCAACTTTGCTACTTTCCCACTTTTTACTGTGGACATGTAACAAAGTAGCAAAGTAAAAGACTGGCTGTTTTCTACTTTGCTACCTTCCCACCTTGCTACTTTCCCACTTCTTGAACACCCTACCGGGCTGTCGCCCAGACACGGAGGAGCAGCTTCTTGATCTCCATCACAAGAATGATTGTGAAGGAGACACCGAGACAGATGGCCCATTCGTCGAGTGTGAGTTCGTTCACACGCATGAGATCGTTGAGGCCCGGCAGGTGAATCGCCAGCACCTGCAGTGTAACAGACGCAAGCATCACGAGCAGCAGGGGGCGGTTCGAGAAGGGGCCGATGCGGAACAGCGACGAGCCGACCGAGCGCGAGTTGTGCACGTTCCATATCTGGAAAAAGGCGAGCGTGACAAAAGCCATGGCCCGCGCCTTGCGCAGCGCAAACTCCTGCAGTTCGGGAGTGAGCAGGAAATACGAGTAGTTGTGCAGCGCCCACTGGTACACCCCGAGTGTGCCGATCATCATCACCACACCGGCGATGATGATGGACACAAGCATCTCCTTCGGCACCAGCCCCGCGTTGGTCTCGCGCGGCGGACGTTTCATCACATTCCCATGTTCCTTCTCGTAGGCGAGCGGGAACGTGGAGATGCCGTCGGTCACAAGATTGATCCACAGGAGCTGCGCGGGCAGCAGGGGCAGCGGCATGCCGGCGATGATGGAGGCGGCAAGCGTCAGCACACCGCCGAAACTAGTGCTGAGAATAAAGAGAATGATGTGGCGCAGATTGTCGAAGATGACGCGGCCGTAGCGTACGGCCGAGGCGATGGACGCGAAGTTGTCGTCCGTCACCACCATGCTTGACGCCTCCTTCGCGACGTCGGTGCCCGAGCCCATCGCCACGCCGATGTTGGCGGCTTTGAGAGCCGGAGCGTCGTTGACGCCGTCGCCCGTCATTGCGACGATGTGATTGCGCTTCTGCAGGGCTTTCACAATGCGCAGCTTGTGCATCGGTGAGACGCGCGCGTACACTTCGGTCACATCGCAGATGCCCAGCAGGCGGCGGTCGCTCATGTCCTCGAGTTCGGCGCCGGTCACCACGTCGATGGCCTCGTCGTCGAGCGCGAGCTGCTGCGCGATGGCGCGGGCCGTGTCCTTGTGGTCGCCCGTGATCATGATCACTTTGATGCCCGCCGTTTTGCAGTCGGCAATGGCCTTCCGGGCCTCGTCGCGCGGCGGATCGTACATGCCCTGCAGGCCGGCAAACACGCAGTCGCGGTACACGTTCTCGTCGAACACCTCCTCGCCGTCGCCGATCTCGCGATAGGCGAAGGCGATCACGCGCAGCGTCTCGCCCGACATCTTCTCGACGGCGCGGTGCACCGATTCGTGATCTATGGGCGCCTGGCCCTGTGCGGTCCAGGCCGAGGTCGACATTCCGAGAACACGTTCCACCGATCCCTTGACGAGCAGATATTTTTGTCCGTCGGAGCGCACGGTGACGGCCATGTACTGGTTCTCGGATTCGAAGGGACGCAGATCGACGATGGGAAACGCGCGCGCTTCGGCCTCGACATCGAGTCCACCCTTGCGCGCGGATACAAGCAGTCCGCCCTCGGTCGGATCGCCGACCAGCTTCCATTCCCCGTCTTCACGCACAATTTTGGATTCGGTGCAGATGAGTCCGATGCGCAGCGTGTACGCGAGCGGCGACTGCCTGTCGTCGATCTGCACCTTGGCGCCCTCCTCGTCGAGGATATCGCCCGCGGGATCGTAGCCGAGTCCGGTGACGCTGTACCAGCGGCTCCCCGTATAGATGCTTCGCACCGTCATCGCGTTTGCGGTGAGTGTGCCCGTCTTGTCGGTGCAGATGATGGTGGTGCTGCCGAGCGTTTCGACGGCGGCGAGTTTGCGGATGATGGCGTTGCGTTTCGCCATCGCATACACGCCGATCGAGAGAGCGACGGTGACCGATACCGGCAGTCCCTCCGGTATGGCCGACACGGCCATGCCCACGGCGGTCAGAAACATCTGCACGAAGGAATTGCCCTCGAGCATGCCGGCGATGAAGATGAGAAGGATGGCTACACCGATCGCAAGACTCAGTTTTTTCCCGAAGGCCTCGAGGCGATGCTGCAGCGGCGAAATGCTTTCGCCCGCCTCGATAATGTTTTTGGTTATCGCGCCAAGTTCCGTTTTTACTCCCACCGACGTGACGACACCCTTGCCGCGTCCGCGCTGCACCACTGTGCCGGAGTAGATCATCGTGAAGCGGTCCCCCAGAGCGGCCTGTGTTTCAACGTCGGCAAGCGCCTTTTTTGTCACCGGCAGGGATTCGCCCGTGAGCATCGATTCGTCCACCACCAGTTCCTGCGTGTCGAGCAGGCGGATATCGGCCGGCACCTTTGTGCCGGATTCCACAAAAACGACGTCGCCGACAACCACCTCGGTCGCGGGCACCGTGGTCTGTTTTCCGTCGCGCGCGATGCGCGCGCTGGGTGACGTGAGGTTTTTCAGCGCATCGAGCGCCGCCTCGGCGCGTTTCTCCTGATAGAAGCCGATGAGAGTATTGACGAAGACGACCACAAAGATGACGATGGAGTCCGCCAGATCCGCCAGCAGGCCCGTGAGAATGGCCGCGCCGATGAGGATGTAGATGATCGGATTGTTGAACTGTTCGAGGAAAAGACGAAACGACGATTTTTTCTTTTCCTTCGGGAGTTCATTGGCGCCATTGCGGTGGCGCGAGGCCGCGACGACATCTGAAGCGAGACCGAGTTCGGCGTCGGTGCCGAGGTCGGTCAGGACTTCGGCGATGGGGAGTGCGTGATAGGGTTTTGTCATAGTCTGTCCATGGTCTCGATTCAACCGTGCATAGTGTGCCGAAAGTTCCGACTATCCGTGTGAATCGGCAAATGCCCGTGTGTCATTGCACCAGCTCGCGCGCCTTCACCATCGCCGCGAAGGCCTCCGCGAGCCTTTCGCCGCACTCGCGCGCGGCTGCCGCGCGCGGGCCCGCCTGGGCCGTCGTCACCGCCGACTGTCCCGCTCGTGTCACGCGGTACACACCGAGTACGTTTTTCCCGTCGAAGTAATATTCCTCCCACTCCGCGTCTCCCGTGTCGGCGCGCGCGATACACAGCACCATCGCGCCATCACAAAAATAGAACTCGCGCCGTGGCGCCATCGCGGCGATATTCTGTGTCAGCACGGCGGTGAGCAGGGAACTGCGGCGCCGCCAGGGGGTGTGTTCGTCCTCGAGTTCCACCGACCTGTACACGATCTCGGTATTTTGCGGACCCGATCCGGGCACGATACGCTCGAGACGCACAATACCCGGCGCCGCACCACCCGCTTCGGGTCCCGTCCCCAGCGTCTCTTCCAGCTCCAAACGATACGCGCGTATACGTCCGACGGACGTATGCTGCGCGGAGAGTGTGGTGGTGATCGCGCAGAGCAGCAACACGGCCGACAGTTTCATGTCGTCCCTCCATCTCAATGTGTAGCAGGAAAATACGCAGACGGAAGGGAAGTACAGCGTGAATACCACAGATGCCCCCTGCGCGCACGTTCCATGCCGCGGGCGCTGTGTCGCACAGCAACCGCTTCACCGTTCGTTTGGAAATATCCCCGATTGCGTGTAAAATTGGAATTCTCCCTTTGGGGGGATTTCTGGAGAGGTGCAGGAGTGGTTGAACTGGCACGCCTGGAAAGTGTGTGTACGGGGAACCGTACCGTGGGTTCGAATCCCACCCTCTCCGCAACAATGTGTTACACGTGGGCTGCGTCCAACTGCGGCCATTCCGTGTATCCGGAATATTTCGCTGCGTACCAGATCGCATCATTCGCAGCGCGAAAGACTGGCGTGTCTGTATACAGCCCGATGCGCACACGCTGCCGCGCGCGAGGGCTGTCAGAGCTTGTCGCGGTGCAGCAGCGCAAATCGCACGAGCGCGTAGGAGCCGGAAAGATTGAGTTTGCGCGTGATGTTGGACCGATGCCCCTCGACGGTGCGCGGACTGATGTTGAGCATCGTCGCGATCTCATCGGAGGTGCGATTTTCGGCGATGAGATGTAATACGCGTCGCTCGGCCTTCGTCAGTGTGGAGATGGCGAGCGGCGAACTCTCGGCATCGTCGGCGGATCTCTTGCGTGGTGCCACAAGACGTTCGGAGAGCGCGGGACTCACAAACACGCGGCCATCCGTCACTTCGTCGAGCGCGGTGACAATTTCATCTGCGGCACCGTCCTTGAGGATGTACCCGCAGGCGCCGATGTCGAAGGCGCGCTTGAAAATTGCGGCCGTGTCGTGCATGGTGAGATAGATGAGCTTGGGCGGCGCGGGGAGTTCGCGCAACATGCGGCCCGCTTCCAAGCCGTCGAGACGCGGCATTTCGAGGTCGAGCACGGCGATGGCCGGACACAGGCGTTGGGCCTCGAACACGGCCTGCTGTCCGTCCCCGCATTCAGCCACGACGTGGTAGCGGCCGTCTTCCTCGATGACATCACGCAGGCCGCGCCGGAAGATGGGGTGGTCGTCGGCGACGAGAATGTGGATGGGTTCTGCGTTGCTCATGCGGCGGACTCCGCCTTTCTGTACGTCGCCGTCTCGACGGGGATTACAATGTGTATGGCCGTGCCGCCGCCGCCGGGTATGGTGGAAATGTCGATGTCGCCGCCGAGCATACGCACGCGCTCATGCATGCCATGGAGGCCGAAGCCCGCTCCGCGGCCGTTTCGTGCCGTCGAGTTGAATCCCAGCCCGTCGTCCTCGAGCGTGATACGCAGGCAGTCGTCCGTACACGACACCATCACCAGCGCCTCGCGAGCGCGTGCATGTTTCAGCATGTTGTTGACGCCCTCCTGCACGACGCGGAACACGTTGATTTCGTGCTCCCGCGCAACAAGTCCGTCGATATCGGCCACGTCGAAGGTGAAACGCGTTTCGGAGGCCTCGGCCACCGTGGTGAGCATGGCGCGCAACGTCTCGCTGAGACCGAGGCGGTCGAGCTGCGAGGGGCGCAGGTCGCGCGAGATGGCGCGCACATCATCCACCGCCTGCGCGGCGAGGTCGGAGATAGCGCTGAGGTGCGCGGCAAGTGCATCAACCTCGAGTGCGCCGCGCAGCCCTGTCAACGCGCGGTTCCGAATCACCAGCAAGCCCTGGCTCAGGCCGTCATGCAGATCGTGCGCGATACGCGCGCGTTCCTGCTCCTGCGACAGGATGAGTTGCTCAGTAAACATCTGCTGGATTTCCTGTTCACGCTCGGCGCTCGCGGCTGTGTTTCGCAGCCGTTCGGCTTCCGCCGCCTCCACACGCAGTCGGGACTCGCGCCTCCGGCCCTGCAGGGCGCGGAACGCGATGAATCCGGCGATACACATCATCAGCACTCCGGCAATGATGAGCAGACGCCGCTCCTCGTCCATCGCATGTTTGTCCGCTTTTAACTGCGCGTTCTGCTCCAGCAACGACATGATCTTGCGCCTGTACTCCGCGTCGGAGGCGGCTGGACGAACGCTGTCGCCCACGGGTTGCGGGGTCTGGCCAAGGCCGCACGGAGCCATGGACAGCAAGAGCATAAGCGCAAGGCACGCCGAGGCGCGAGGCCGGGGTGTGCTCGCGCAATGTGCAGCACTGTGAGTGGATGTGATGGAAGCGTGAGGCACTGTTGCGGAATTCATGGGTCCATCGATACATGGGTGCGCCGGCGGGGCACTATCGATCTGTTGTGCCCGGAGACTCACGTGGGCGCCGTGCGGCGGCGGAGAGGAGGCATGGCGCACAGGCCAAAGTACACCCCGCTCCGGTCGCATGTCAAGAGGGAAAAGCCGCAATATGAATCGAAATTCAGCCATTGTGTATCGGAATTACCCGTTGGGCGGTCATATGGGACGGTAGAATTACCACCGGCGGGGACTCTGCCTCATCTCATTCATACAGACGGGAACTTTTACCCGTGTAAAACACTTTAAATTTGAAACTCGGTGCCATCCCCAGCGTATTCAGTACACTGTCGCAGTCCTCTACCGTTTTTCCCCTTCAGGAGGTTGTAATGAAACATGCCGCCAACCGTCGATCCACTATAGTTAGAACTGCGGGTTTCACCGCGGCCGCGTTGTTTGTTGTGCTGCTCGGCGCCTCTGTTCAAGCGCAGATATCCACGACGCCCTTCCGTCAGTTTCAGGACGTCTACACGCCGATTTCCGGTGGAACTGTCCTCGCGAATGCCGGCGCGGCGGTGTCGCCTTTGACGTCCGGTTCGTTGGACGATGGATACTGGACCGTTCCTCTCCCGTTTCCGTTCCTGTACAACACGTTTAATCAGAATACGATCTATGTCTGTACCAATGGATACGTGACGTTCGGGTCGGGGTCCACGAGTCTGACAGGCGCCATTTCCGGCGGTCAGGGAAGCCAGGGTGCCATCGCCGGACTTTCGCGCGATCTCGACCTGCGTTCCGGTGCACCTTCGCCCTCACTCTCATACGCTACGAGCGGTTCGGCGCCGAATCGTATCTTCACGATTCAGTGGGCGTCTATCAAGACGTATCCCGCAGCCACATATCCCGGAGACAACATTAACTTCCAGATTCGCCTGTACGAGACGTCGAATCGTATCGACGTCGTGTACGGCACGTTCACAACCGCGGCCACCACAACGGCCCAGGTCGGTCTTCGCGGATCCTCCACCGCCATGGTGAACGTCAGCAACCGCATGGTCACCTCGGGTGTTCATACCTGGCCGACCGCGGTGGCGGGTACCGTCAGTTCCTCGTCCTGCGCCTACAATCCCTCCCTGACCCCGCCCTCGGGCTGGACTTTCTCCTGGGGCTGCAACATCCCGGGCGGTTCGGCTTCGATGGAGATCGTGGACGTCAACGGCGCCCCACAGCAGTACGTGTACACACCGGGCACGATTTACGTGAAGTACAGCGTCTCGTATCCTCTGGCAACAGCCTACACGATTCCCGTGACGCTGCGATTCTACCGCATCGGCGATCCCTCGGGTCTGCCCTCGGGCACGGCCAACTTCGACATCCTCAAGCCGGCCGGTGTTGCCAATGGCACCGCGGCGGTGAACATCAATCTCACGCCCGCGTTCTACCGTGTCGAGGCCGCATACCGCATGCTGAACAATTGCGGCACCGCGGAGGATTATAAGCTGTCGACGTCGATGCTCGCACTCGCGCCGGGAACAGAACTCTGCCTCGTCTGGCCGGGTGATGCAAACGACGACGGCCTCGTGAACTACGGCGACCGCAAGGCGCTCAACACCTACATTCGCGATGCGAATCTGAGCCCGACCTGGTTGAACGGTCCGGCGCGCTACCGCCAGGAAGCCGCCACGAATCCGCTGGCCTATTTCACGTGGACGGCACAGCCCTCGCTTCCGTGGTCCACCACCATGGGGTGCCACATGGACACGGACGGCAACGGCGTGATCAACAACCTCGATTACATCGCCATGAAGCTGAACTGGGCAAAGATGCATGGCATCGTGGTCAAGGGCGGCGCCTCGTTCTCGACCGAGAGCTTCGACATGGACCAGAACTATCCGAATCCGTTTAATCCCACAACGTCGATCCGCTACAGCGCTCCCGAGCGCAGCCAGGTGCGTCTCGCGGTGCATGATGCAACGGGGCGGACCGTGGCGGTGCTTGTCGACGACGCTATCGACGCCGGTGTACACACGGTGACCTTCGACGCGGGCGCGCTTGCCAGCGGCCAGTACATCGCAACGATCTCGATGGTGGGAGCCGAGAGCGGTCTCTCGTTCTCGAAGACAATCACGATGACGCTGCAGAAATAAACGCGGCGTCCTCCGAATAACGGAGAATCCCGGATCGATTCGGTCCGGGATTCTCTTTTTTTAATCGCAGGGTGTCACATGACCACCGTGAATATCTCGCGGTGCCCTCCTGCGAGGTAGGGGACAAACCCGGCGTACCACTGCTGCCATTCGGCCCGGCCCGTTTCCTCCTGCATCATCGCCTCGTATTCCGCGAGATTGGTGAAGGTGGTTTCGAGGACCAGGGTGTAGTACGGTCCGGTGAGATCGGACAAAACACGGAACGTGCTCGAGGCACCTTCAAAGAGCGACGCACCTTTGCGTATCGCGGCAATCGCGTCTTTCGCCTTGCCGAAATGGAGTTGGAACACATCGCGCACGAGTATCATCGAAACATCCTTTCGCTGAACGGTGAGAGAGATGCCGGCGACGTACGCGACGCAAACGGCGCGAACGGGGACGGCGTGTGATTTCGTGTTGAGAAGTGGCGACGGACGAAAATACCACGCCTCGTATCCGAAATGCAACTAGCGTCCCGCGGGTTCGAAACACCCCGGGATCTGATCGGCGCGTGCCGGTGCTGTTCAGCGCACGATTACAACGGGGATTTCGAGTTCGTGCCTGACGGGCTCGATGGTGCTGCCGAGGAGGAAGTCCGCCGCCGCGCGGTGTCCGTGTCCGCCCATGACAAGAACGTCGATCTCGTGCAGGCGTGCGAGGCGTACGATTTCCTTGGGCACATTGCCGAAGCCGAGAGCGGTGTCGGCGTCGACGCCGCGGCCCGCGAGCGCTCCGGCGAGTGTGGCGAGGTAGGCCGCGTCCTCGCGCGCCTCGGTGTCGAAGGCCTCGTGTCCGAACACCGTGCCGCCCGCGCCTTCGACCACGTGGAAGAGCACGAGGCGCGCGTCGTGATGGCGCGCGAGCGAGAAGGCGTGCCCGAGCACCTTCTGGTCGTCGTCGCTCATGTCGACGGCCACGCCGATGCGCCGGTATTTCGGCACCTCGAAACGCAGCGTTTCATCGTCGGCGAGCAGGAGGTGGCGCAGCGATTTCCAGCCGGGGAGGCGGTCGGTGACGGCGCCCGGCAGCATCGGCTGCAGGGTGACGTACAGGAGCAGGGCGGCGACAAGTCCGAGCACGGGCGCGAGAATGGAGCCGAGCAAAATCGGAGAACCGGATCCGGATATCCACTCCGACACCGTGGCTGCCACGAGCTTGATGTTGAGCGACACCACGATTGCGGCGACGAGCCAGGCGAGCAGGCGCACCCAGAGCTTGTTCGCGAACGCGCCCATGATGCGACCGCTGCTCGTGAAATGAATGAGCGGGATCACGGCAAACGGAAGCTGCAGACTGAGTATCACCTGGCTGAGAATGAGCAGCCGGTACGTGCCGCCTTCGCCGGAGGAACTGATGACGATGACGGCGGGCACGATGGCGAGAAGCCGCGTGAAGAGACGCCGCAGGAAGGGACGTATCTTGAAATGCAGATATCCTTCCATCACAATCTGTCCCGCGAGAGTTCCCGTGATGGTCGACGACTGTCCGGCCGCGAGCAGCGCGAGCGCAAAGGCCGTTCCTGCGAGCGTGGTGCCGAGCAGCGGCGAGAGCAGATGATGCGCCTGCTGCAGTTCCGTCACGGCCATGCCGTTCCGGTGGAACGCGGCCGCAGCCAGCACAAGAATGGCGCCGTTCACAAAGAAGGCGGCGTTGAGCGCGACGGAGGAATCGATGAGATTGAAGCGGCAGGCCTGTCGTTTGCCTTCGTCGGACGCGTCGAAGCTGCGTGTCTGAACCAGCGCCGAGTGAAGGTACAGATTGTGCGGCATGACCGTGGCGCCGATGATGCCGATCGCCACATAGAGCGCGCCGTCCGGCAGGCGCGGAACAAATCCGCCCGCGATGCCCGCGAGATCGGGCTTCGAAAGAAAAAGTTCGAAGATGAAACAGAGTCCGATGACCGTCACCAACGAAAGGATAAACGCCTCGAATTTGCGCATCCCCATGTTCTGTATCGCGAGAAAGAGCATCGTGTCGACGCCCGTGATGAGCACGCCCCAAATCATGGGGATACCGAACAGCAGGTTGAGGCCGATGGCCGTGCCCAGCACTTCGGCGAGATCGGTGGCGGCGATGGCGATCTCGGTAAAGACCCAGAGCGCGAAGGTGACGGGGCGCGGATAATTGTCGCGGCATGCCTGCGCCAGATCACGCCCCGCCACAATGCCGAGCCGCGCGGAGAGCGTCTGCAGCAGCACTGCCATGGCATTCGACATCAGAAGCACCCACAACAGCGTGTAACCGAAACGCGCTCCCCCCTCGATGTCGGTTGCCCAGTTGCCCGGATCCATGTACCCGACACTGATCAGGTAGGCCGGGCCGAGAAACGCGAACATGCGACGCCAGATGCTCACACCTTTCGGGATGTGCACGGAGCGGTGTACTTCGGACAGTGATACCTGGGTCCGCGACACGGCGGCCTTTCGTTAAATGAGGATGTCTGCAGATGTAATATACACCGACCACGGAATTTGAGCCAGCAATTATGGAATTACCCGGTGGAATTCTCCTCGAAAGCTTGACTCCCGCATGGAAATGTATCAAGTTTGCAATAGCAACGGTCTGTACAACGGTGCCTCCCGCCAAGGACGATCCTCCCGCCCAGGATCAACCAAACGCGATCGACACATACTCCGGATGGCACCGTGAGACTCGCAACACAGCACCGCATTCGGTGCGGTGTGTTGCCGTTGCTGCCACCCATGTGATTCAACGGTGAATTGGAACGCTGCCCGAGGGCTCACACCTCGGAGGGCATGCGCACCATCAGCGCTGCACATGTCACAGGAATTGTGTTGTCCGCCTTCCACACTACCATAGACGGGAAACAATGGATTTCTCTCCACACTGACATCGTGCCCTCCGTGCCGGACGGGACGGGTACGGAGGCACACGCGACGTTTCCGCCCCGGGCTGAACGGTCCGAAAACTCGCATCACCCGGAAACACCACCGTGGTGTTTTCCCCCGGTGAGCTGCAGGCGGACGGATCCTCTCCTCGCGACCATCACGGCATCTCAGGGAACATGCCCGCAACCATCACGACAACACCTGATCAGGTACCACGCGCAAAAAAGGACATTCCCACATGTCACGCAGAAAGAATCTCTCCTCTTCCCCGGCAGGCGCCGGGACCGGATCTGAAAAGGTCGATATGGTCCTGCTCACCGAGCGCATGATCGACGAGCTTCTCTCAAACACAACGGCCTATGCTCTGGCGAAAGTATCGGGTTTGAATTATCTCACACTCCAGCACATCGCGAAAGGCGAGGCCAAGCGCGTTTCACACAAAGTGTATAATGCCGTCAAGGCGTACTACGACGCGGTAAAGGCGGGCACCGCGCCCGCACGTCCCGAACGGGGCAAGCCGGGACGCAAACCCCGCGCCGCCGGTGCGGTGCTGCCTTCCTCGGGATTCATGGGTGCCACGGCGGGTGACCGGCTGGACCTGTCCGCGATGCCATACGTGCGCCTCGAAGCGATCGAATCCGAAATTGAGCGGCTCGAGAAACGGATCGTGATGTTAAAAGATCTGCTCGAACTCGCAAAGGGATTGTGAGGCCGCCATGTTCACCAATTTTGTTCCTCTGGGACGCTTTGTCGTGCGTCCTCCCGACCCTCCCGAAGAAGGGGAAGTCGAGGAAGTCCAAGAGGAGAGGATGCCGGTTGAAAAGTCCGACAACCTTCTGCTCGCGGAAAAACTTGCGCGCGAACTTCTCGCGTCGCTGCGCATGTCCGACATCGTTGCGCGATCGGGCGTGATGCCTTCCACCGTGCGTAATCTCGCTTCGGGAAACGCCGTGCGCGTCTCGAAAAAAGTGCTCTTCGCTCTGCAGCGCTGCGTGAATCACATGCACGAACCGCTGCCGCGAGCCGCGAAGCCGGGCGATCAGCAGGAAGCTGCCGTGGAGCCCCCGCGTCCGACGGCCCTTCCCTCTGCAACGGAAGCGGCGGGCAGTGTGCAGCCGCCGGGCATGTTGTCGGATCAGGTCGATTTTCCATCTCTGACGTTTCTTGATGCCTCTGCATTCCTGGATCTCGAGGGTATCGCCTCCGCAATCCGTGAAAGCGAAAACCGTCTCGTGAGACTACGCAGACTCAGAGACCTCTCGCAGGAGTTGTCGCGCTAGCGCGCCTCTAAAAACTGCTCATTTGTTCAGTTGACGCCCGCCGTGCGCCCGCGTAATTTGACGGCAGGTCATCAACCGCTTTCATACTCCCTTCCTCGTACCGCTGTGGCGCACGGCGGAGCGCGCGTTCAAAGGCCGCATGGACGGCTGTGATGATCATTATTCATTTCGCATCACAGAAGGACTACCGTCATGCGCACACTTCCGGCCCTCTCACGCGTGTTCGTTGTCATATTGACCATCTCCGGATTGCAAGCCGCGGACGCGGCTCAGGAACCGGGAAAAACCGCGTCCCAGAATATCACCTTCATCAAGAACGACGGTCAGCTCGTCGACAGCAAGGGGCGCGTGCGTCCGGACCTGCTCTACACCGCCGACGCGGGAGGCGCGCGCCTCTATTTTCAGCGCGACCGCGTGAGCATCGTCTTCACGCGGGCAAGCGTCGCTGCGCATCCAGCGCAAGCGGGCATGCCGCATGGTGAGACGGACGAGGAACTGCGCACGTACAGGATGGACCTCCGCTTCGACGCGGCGAATCCCTCGCCGCACGTGCGCGCCGAGGACCCCGCTCCCGGCCTGCGCAACTACTACGCTGCGCATTGCCCCGCGGGCGTGCTCGGGGTGAAACAATATCGGACCATCCGGTATGAAAATCTCTGGCGCGGCATCGATGCGGTGTTTATGGAACGGGACGGCCGATTAAAATACGAATTCGTCGTGTCCCCCGGCGCGAATCCCTCCGACATCCGCCTTCGCTACGAAGGGGCGGACGCTGTCGCCCTTACCGCGGCGGGTGGTCTCGAGGTCCTCTCGCCATTAGGAGGCATACACGAGGACGCGCCTGTCAGTTGGCTCCTTGCCGCCGACGGCGGCAGAGTGCCGGTTGCCTCCGCCTTTCGTCTCGAAGGGGATGCCTTGGGCTTTCGTGTCGCGTCGTACGACGCGGCCGCCACGCTGGTCATCGATCCCTGGGCGACGTACTTCGGTGGCGCGGGATCGGAGCGCGGTGCCGCCGTGGCGGTGGATGCGCAAGGGAACATTCTGCTTGCGGGCGCATCAAACGGCGCCGACTTCCCGGTGAACAATGCGCAGCAGACGGTGAACGGCGGCAGCTATGATGCGACGGTGACGAAGTTCACATCGGGCGGCACGATGATATGGTCCACCTACTACGGCGGCACGGGGATCGAAAACGGATACGCGATCGCCGTTGACGGCAGCGGCAATGTTGCTCTAGCGGGACGCACATACAGCGCAAACTTCCCGACGCAGAACGCGCAGCAGTCGAGCATGGGCGGGACGGGAGACGCGTATGTGGTGAAGTTCAACGATGCCGGAGTGCGGCTCTGGGCCACCTTTCTCGGCGGCAGCGGCGGTGAGGAGGGCTTCGGTGTGGGCATGGACGGAAGCGGCAATGTGTACACGGGCGGGAGAACATACAGCGCAGATTTCCCGACGCTGAACGCGTTTCAACCCGCGCAGGCAAGCGGTTCCGCCGATGTGTTTGTGAGCAGATTCAGTGCCTCCGGCGTCCTCCAGTGGAGCACGTACTATGGCGGCACGAGTGATGATTATGGATGGGGTTTGACGCTCGACGGCAGCGCAAACGTGATCGTGGCGGGACAGACCAAGAGCAGTTCCTTCCCGGTGGCTGGCGGATTCCAGGGATCTTTCGGCGGAGGGAATGGAGATGGGTTTGTTGTCAAGTTCAATTCGAACGGCGGACGCGAGTGGGCCTCGTTTTACGGCGGCAGCGATTTTGACGAATGTAATCGCGTGGCCGTCGACGGCAGCGGCAACATCGCGCTGGTCGGTATGACACGCAGCGCGAATTTCCCTGTTGCCAATGCACAACAGAACACACTTGCGGGATCGTCGGATGCAACCGTTGTGTACATGTCGCCGACGGGTACGCGGATGTGGGCAACCTACTGCGGCGGACCCGGCAGCAACGATGAAGACTACGGTACAGGCGTGGTATTCGATGCGAATGGGAACGTCGTCATCACGGCGGGAACCACCAGTACCGGCTTCCCCGTGCTCAATCCACAGCAGGCGTCCAATGCAGGCGCCACCGATGCCGCACTCGTGAAATACAACGCGAGCGGCACCCGGCAGTGGGGCACCTATTACGGTGGATCGGCGGACGAGTACGCCGGCTCACCCGCGATTACCACGGGAAATACCATCGTTGTGCCCGGATATACATACAGCACGGATCTGTACGTGCCAGGCGCGAGTCAGGCCGCCAATGCGGGCAACGCGGACGCGTTTATCGCCACGTTCCTCTCGACGGGTTCGCTGCCTGTCGAATTTGTCGCGTTCACGGGCGAATTGCGCGAGGGCCGCGTGGAGCTGCGCTTCCGTACCGCATCCGAGACGAACAATGCGGGCTTCGAGATCGAGCGCCGTATCGGTGATGATGAAGGAAACCCGTGGACCTCCGTCGGCTTTGTGTCTGCGCGCGCGCCGCAGGGCGGTGGCGCCGAATACGAATTCGTGGATCATTTCGTGGATCGCGTTGTTATTCCCATCGCCGTTTCGTACCGCATCCTGCAACGCGATGTTGACGGGACCACCCTCGTTTCAACGGTGCTGCGTCTCTCTATCGCTGAGACCGAAGGAAACACGCGGCTCGACGCGTATCCCTCGCCTGTGCGCGATGTGCTGACACTCGCATGGTCGGGAATGCCTGCCGATGCGGCGGATGTTCGAATCTACGATATACACGGCCAGGAACTGCGCCGCGTGTCCGTGATTTCGTCCGCCGGACGCGGTTCGGCTGTCCTGGGTATCGGAGATCTTCGTTCCGGCCGATATTTCGCGCGTCTCGCGACAGGTGCACACGTGTCATTCCATGTTGTGCATTGAGTCCACGGCCGTGTGCCCGCGTCGCTCAGCGGTGTGAACATCTCGGGGATGACAGGCGCTGTTCCATCACGGCCGCGCGTGATGGGCATCACGTGCAGCGGATTGCGCGCGGTGGTATCTTCCGCCATCCGCCATCTCCCGCACGAGGAACTCGCATGTCGCCGCGCCACATCCATCCCGCCCTCCTGCTGCTCCTGCTCATCGGCGCACACGCCGAGGCGCGGCTCATTCAGGCAGATCCGTCCAACTACCGGTCCTTCCTGAGCACCTTGCGCGCCGGAGACACGCTGTCGCTCGCGGCGGGAACGTACACGCAGGATCTCGCGCTGAGCGGACTCAACGGCACCGCCGACGCGCCGATCGTGATCACGGGCAGTCCCGTGAGGTACACCACCGTGTTCCTCGCGCGCGCCTGTTGCAACACGGTCAGCATCACGCAGTGCTCGTACCTCGTGATCCGCAATCTCGAGTTGAACGGCAACGGCGTGGAGGTGGACGCGGTGAAGGGCGAGGGCACTGCCGGGAACTGGGCGCATCACATCACGCTCGAGTACCTCAACATCGTGGGCTACGGCGGTGATCAGCAGCTCGTGGGCATCAGCACGAAATGCCATGCGTGGGACTGGGTCATCCGACGCAACCGCATCATCGGCGCGGGCACGGGACTGTACCTCGGTAACTCCGACGGCGACAAGCCGTTCGTGAACGGGCTCATCGAATACAACCTCATCCTGAATCCCGTCGGCTACTGCATGCAGATCAAACATCAGGCGGCCGGTGTGCGCGACGTCTTTCCCGGCACGGCGGTGGACGGGAAGACCATCGTGCGGCACAATGTGTTCTGCAAGCAGCAGAACGCGTCCACCGGCGCGAATGCGAGGCCGAACGTGCTGCTCGGCGCCTTCCCGCCCGACGGCCCCGGGGCGCGCGACACGTACGAGGTGTACGGCAATTTCTTCTACGACAATCCCGTGGAGGCGCTCTTGCAGGTCACGGGCAATACGAATTTGTACGCGAACGTGTTCGTCAATCACCAGGATCCCGCGGGATTTCCCACCGTGAGCGTGACGGCGCAGAACGGATTCCGGCCGCGCACGATACACATCTTCCACAACACCATCCTGAGCGCGAGCACAACGGGCGGGATACGCCTGTACAATCCCGACCCTGCCTACACGCGGACCTGCATCGCAAACGCCGTGTTCACGGCGCATGGCATCGAGCCGAATTTTCCCGACACGCTCGCCAACGTGCTAGATGCGTACAGGCGGGCGGGGCTCTTTCTCGTTGGCGTTTCCAGCGACATCGCACGCCTCGACCTCGTCCCGTTCTGCACCCGTCTGCGCGGCGATGCGCTGCCGGACTCGCTGTTCCCCGATGCGACAGACGGTGACCGGGATTTCAACGGGCTGCCCTACGATGCGACGTATCGCGGTGCGTACGCCTGCTGCGACGTCAATCCAGGATGGAAACTCGCGCTTGATACGATGGCCGAGAAACGTGGAGGGACCACCTTCAGTGAAGTGGTGGAATCGCGTGGTCTCGCCCTAGAACTTGTGTGTCAACCTCAACCCATCCGCCACGCCGCGGCGATCACCGGCATCCTCCCTTCAGAGGGGCGCATTTGTATCAGTCTGGTGGATCAGCTTGGTCGCGAAGTGACGGTGATTCACGACGCTTGGCACGGTGCCGGCCGGTTCAGCACGACGGCACACCTGGCATCCATCTCGGCGGGAGTATACTTCCTGCGGGCGGTCACTGGCAACGCCATCGTCGCGATACCGCTGATCATTGCGCGCTGAGCGGCAGGACGTCACGCGCAGGCATGCGACGGAAAAATCTGCCGCTCGGCCATCGTGTGCGACGGCACCGCGCGCTTTCCCCGCATGAGAACGGCGCGCGGGCGCCCTCAGCGCAGGATCAGGGTCCGGACCGCCTGCGTGTGTCCCGCGCGGAGGATCGCAACGTACAGGCCGGCCGGCAGGGGGCCGGATTCCCACTGGAACAGGTGCTCGCCGGCGAGCAGATATCCGTCGTACAGCGTTGCCACGCGTGCGCCGTGCAGATCGACCACCACGAGCGTCACTGACCCCGCATGCGCCAAGGTTGCGCGAAGAGTTGCCCCGCCTCCCGTCATCCGTTCGATTGGATGCGGGTAGACCTCTTCCAGCGCCGCCGCGCCGGGGGCGACGGGCGCGTAGCGCTGACTGAGCGGGGTCCCATACACGGTGCCGCACACACGCGCAAAGGCGAAGCTGCCCCTCTTGTGGTTCTCCGAATAATAGGCACGGAGGTTCACCTCCGTGAGACCGATGCCGTCGGTCCACACTTCGAACCCTTCGTCACCGGAAGTGACATCAAAGTCGCCGCGGAAGGCGCAGAGCGCGATGGACGTCCGCGGGATGCCGTCGATGGTCACCAACCGGACGTCGGTCACCTCCCAATCGAGGACGACGCAGCCGCGCACCGCGTGATTCGGGAGCACGAGTTCCTCCGTCACACCGGTATCCCGTCCCGTCCCAGTGAATGTGCCGTTGCTGTCGCTCCGCACGCGCATGCGGGCACCCGGCCCGTCGATCCATGTCCGCATCAGCCGGAACCACTGATGCCCGCGGGCCGTGTCGGCCGCGCGCACGGTGTCGGAGATGATGAACGTCGTTTCGTGGGGCGGATTCCCAATCCTCGCGGTGTTGCGCACGGAGGCCTGGTGGACGTCGCCGTCGCACAGGGGGAGGAAGTTCCGCAGCACCGGATCCCAGTTGTGACGGCGGCCGTCGATCACCCAGCCCGATAGGACCGCGGACACCTTCGGCGTCCCATCCGGATTGTACACGTCGATGGCGACGATGCCGTATCCGTCGGCGAGGGTAAGCAGTTCGGTCCGCTCCCTCGTCACCTTCCGCACGCGAAAGGCGCGTGCCACGCTCCCGAACAGCGTCGTGTCGAAGCGCCGCAGCACGGTGATGCGGGCTTCCGAGATGACGTAGGTCGACGCTTTCGTGATATACCACCGTCGGAGCGTCATTGTGTCCGCCGCAGGGATGACCACGGGAAAAAACTCGTTGATGACTCTGGCGAGTGGATAACGGATGGCCACCGAATCGGTGCATTGCAGAATGCCCTCAGGAGCAACACGCGCGTACGCTCTGTTCGCCATGTCGAGGACTCTGGTCCCGGTGCGTAGGACAAGGACGTGTTCATCCGCGGGCTCAGGCAACGATCCGTGGACGGGTTGGAACGACAGAAGGAACTCCCCGGTGCCCGTCGTGCCTACCGCGTAGCGCAGGAAATTTCCCGGGCGGAATGGGAAGCGGCAACTGTCCTGCGCCGTCGCCGTGACGAGTGTCAGGACGAGCAGGCAGCAGGGAAAAACCGTGCCGCAGAATCTCACAGGATACTCCTTGGTGTGGAACCGCATCCGTTCGTCTCTGAAGTGGGACATCGGTGTGTGCGGTGAAGGATGGTTCCGCGGAGGACAGAGCAAAACGTGGGGTGGGGTCGCAATCGCGTTTGCTCCCGTCATGACGCCGCTACGAATGTCGTGCTTGTAATATTATCCTGTTCCACGAGAAAGTCAACGAAGATTCCGCGGTGGAGGAGCCGCTTTTCGTGACGGCCGTCCGTGGAATGTGCGCCATGCGTATGAGGCGGGACGGCCGCCCCATCCAATCGTCTAATCGTCCAATCGTTTGACGGGATACCGTCGCGCTTCGACTTCGCTCAATGGGACTCGACGTCGCTGTATCGCTCTCCCTCTTCACCAAAAAATAGGGTCAGGAGCCGAAAGATGCTCCTGACCCTTTTTCAACAAGGGGTGAGAGGAAACTACTTCACGAGTGCCATCTCACGCTGGAGAGTACGACCGAGATGTTCCAGGCGGTACATGTAGATGCCGCTCGGGAGCGACGATGCAAGGAAGCCCGCGCTGTACACACCGGCGCTCTGCACTTCGTTGACAAGTGTTGCGACTTCGCGCCCGTACATGTCGTATACGCGCAACGTCACATGGCCATCTTCGGGTATGCGGTAGCGGATGACGGTGGAAGGATTAAACGGATTCGGGAAATTCTGCTCGAGAGACAGCGCGGCAGGCACCGCGTCGTTTTCGCGCACTGTCCCCTGTTTGTAGAAGGGCACAAACACGGGCACACTGCGCATGCTCGTGTTCGATGCGGCGTCCGATGCGCGGTAGGTGACCGTGTACATGCGTCCCGCGCCGTAATCGGCGCGTTCCGCGCGCAACTGGAAGCTCGTCCCTGATGCGTTCTGGATGTCGTTGGGCAGATCCCCCGGACCGGTTCCCGCATCCGGTTCATTGCTCGTGATCGAGGCCAGGGCGTAGCTGCTGCTGCCGCAGTTGTCGGTCACCGAGATGATCGCCTGTACTGAGCGCATGCTGTGATCCGGCGGTGTGAGAACCGAAGGGTTCGCGAGAAGCACCACGATTTCGGGGCGTGTTGTGTCGACAACGGTAACCTGCTGCGTCGCTGTTGCCGTGTTGCCCGAACCGTCGGTGGCCGTCCAGGTGATGAGCGTGTTGCCCACGGGGAATTGTGCGGGCGCATTGTGGACCAATGTCACCGCGCCGCAGTTGTCCGTTGCGCGCGGCATGCCGAGCGACACCGACGACGACGAACGCGCACAGGACCATGGATCGTTCTGCACCGTCACTGGCACGGGTGCTGTGATGGACGGCCGTTCGGTGTCGTTGATCGTGACCGTCTGTGTTGCGGTGGCGGTGTTGCCCGCCGCGTCGCGCGCGGTCCATGTGACGGTGGTCACACCCTTCGGGAAGGAGACAGGCGCGTTGTTGAAGAAGGTTACGCCTGCGCAGTTGTCGGACACGGTTGGTGTGCCGAGGGATAGTGTATGTGCCGGGCGGCTGCAGAGCCCGGCGCTGGTCGGTGCAGACAAGGCCACGGGCGCCGTGATCGTCGGCGGCTGTGCGTCGAAGATGATGACCTTCTGCGTTTTGTTTGTGACGTTGTTGCTGGCGTCGCGCACGGTCCATGTGACGAGTGTCGTGCCCACGGGGAACGAGGCCGGCGCGTTGTGTGTCACGGTGTACGGGCCGGGACAGTTGTCCGTCACGACGGGGGTGCCGAGCGTGAGACTCGATGCCGCGCGTGTACACGCGTTCGGATCGGCCGCGGCCTGTATGTTCGCGGGTGGTAGCAATCGCGCGGGTTCGACATCGTTGATGGTCACAAGCTGTGTGGCGGTGCGCACGTTGCCTGAGGCGTCGGTCGCCGTCCATAACACCGAAGTTGTACCCTTCGGGAAAAACGACGGCGCATTGTGTGTCATCGTCAGTCCCGTGCAATTGTCAGATGCGACGGGGGTGCCGAGCACCACGGTGCCTCCGTCCCGTCCGCACTGGCGCGTGTCCGTCGGCAGTGTCAATGCGGTCGGCGCGGTGAGCGACGGCAGGACGAGATCCTTCGAGACTGTTGCCGGTGTTGTTGTACCGGTGCCGCAGGACGAGGTGAAACGGGCCTGGAACTGTTTGAGGTGATCGGCCGTGCTGAACGTGAACGAGTAGGTCGGATTTGTGGCGCCCGAAACGTTTGTCCAGTTGGCTCCGCCGTTTGTGCTTACTTCCCACTGCACGGGAGGCGATCCGAGCGCGGCCGCCGTGAGCGTGACGGTGCTTCCCGGGCACAGGTCGCTCTGGCTTGTTGGATTCTGCGTGATGGTCGGCGCCACCGACATGTTCAGTACCGCGGGATTCGTGACCGCAGGGGGAGAACACATGCCCGTGACAACGCAGCGGTATTGATACCCCGCCATGCCGGAGGCAACGCCGGTAATGCTCATCGTCGGGGTTGTGACATTGGAATACGGCGTCGTGTTGCTGAGTGGCGTGAATCCCGAGCCGGTATTGACTTCCCACTGATACCCGATCGATGTTCCCGATGCGGTGGTGGAGAAACTCGCATCACCACCCGCGCACACGTTAACCGTGGCGGGATGATTGCCGATCGAGGGCAGGGTATACACGGTCAAGGGCGCGTGGGTTGAAATTGCCGGCGGCGAACACGCGCCCGTTGCCACGCAGCGGAATACGTATCCGTTCATCGACGTGGTGACGGCCGAAATACCGAGCGCTGGAGTGGTGACGCCGCTGTAAGGCGGCGTGTTGCTCAGATTCGTAAATCCACTGCCTTGGTCCACCTGCCATTGCAGGCCCACAGTGGCACCCGTTGCTATTGCAGCGAATCCCGCTGGCTGTCCGGCGCATACTCCTGTTCCCACGGGATTGCCGGTAAACTGCGGTGCCGCGGTGGTGGTCAGTGTCGCCGCAGCCGAGGTGTCGCTGCTGCAGGTGTTCGTCCAGATGGCGCGGAATTGATAGCCGTTCTGGCCGCTGGTCGCGGTGAATGAGAGCGTCGGTGTGATACCTCCCGGCCAGGCGGACCAAATACCGGAGCTGCTTGTCCGATATTCCCAGACCACGGACGGCGAGGGCGAACCGGCAGCGCCGCTGGTGAAGCTCGCCTGTGTGCCGACGCAGACGGGCGCATCCGCGGGATCGACCGACACCGACACCACCGTGCAGGGCGGATCGATCAGCGACTGGTACAGTCCGCGGCCGTGTGTGGCCGCGCGCAGATAGCGTGTGCTGCCGTACGCGGCGATGTCGATGTCCATTGCGGGGACAAACGGCATGCCCGTTCCCTCGCGTGTCCACGTGGCGCCGTAGTCTGTGGAGTGGTATACGCCGAAGTCGTTCGCGATGTAGTACTCGTTGGGGTAGGAGGGGTCGACCACCACGTCGTTGTGCGGCACGTTCGGGAGATTGCCGCTCACATTCGTGAACGTGGCGCCCATGTCGGTGGTGCGGAACAGTTTTTGGCCCGCGATAAAGCCGGAACGCACCACGAAAAAGGTGCCCGCCTGCGTCGGGTGAAAGTACACACGCGGCACATACCGCGTTGTCCCCGGGATGTTGCCCGAGACGGTGGTCCATGTCGCGCCGCTGTCCTGCGACACGCGCACGAGACCGAGATTGCTGAACGCGTCGTTGGCGGCAAACACCATCTGTGCCGGGTTCGACGGGCTCAGATCGAGAGAGACGATGTAGTCCGACGCGACACTCGACGCAATGGTTGTGAAACTGGCGCCGGAATTTGTGGACTTGCGGACGGACGTGTTCGCGACAAACAGAGTCTGGCTGTTTTTCGGGTGCAGCACCAGCGGCGAGAGCCAGCCACCCCCGGTGTAGACCATGCCGCCGAAGGTGGCGCCGCCGTTGGTGGATTTCATGTGGTTGCCGGTCTGCGTGGACATGTACACGATGTTCGTGTTGCCGGGATCGATGGCGCAGTACATGCCGTCGCCGGTCGTCACGCCCTCCCAGGGACCCGAGCCGCCGTTTGTCGTGCGGTAATTCCCGTTGTCCTGGGCGCCGCCGATGATGAAGTTCGGGTCGGTAGGGTGCGAGGCGAAACGGTAGAACTGAATCGTGTTGATGCCGTTGTTGACGTCGAACCAGGTCGCGCCGGCATCCGTGGATTTGTACACGCCGCCGTCGCTGCCGATATACGCGACATTGGGATTCGACGGTGAGAAGCGGATGATGTGATAGTCGACGTGGCAGGGGCTGTACCAGGCGCCCGAGGGATTTGTACGGAGCACGTTCATCGACGCGCCGTTTGTGGCGCGGAACAGCTCCATGTTGCCCGTCATCACGATGTTGGTATCGGTCGGGTGTGCCGCGACGCAGAGGTCGTACCAGCCCTGATCGCTCCAGCCGCCGCCGTAATTGCCGCCGAGTTGTGTGCCGACCGACACCTGAAACCAGCCCGCGCCGCCGTCGGTGGTTTTGTATAGACGTGTCGTGCCGTTGTATATGATCGAGTACATCGTGGCGGGACGCGCGGGCGACTGCGAGACCTGTATGCGACCGATGCTGGTCCCTACGGGCAGGCCTGCGCTGGAAAGCGACCATGTGGCGCCATTGTCGGTGGAGCGGTACACGCCGGATCCGGCATGTGCGCCGCCGATGGCCGCGTAAATGTAGCCGGCGGAATCGGGATGCACCCACACATCGTGGGCATCGGACTGATTCAGCACGCGTGTCCACGTCGTGCCTGCGTCGGTGCTGCGCCACACGCCTTCGTTCGTGAGATTGCCGAGATGCCAGTAGCCGCTCCCGAGCGCCGCGAACACCACGTTGGAATTGTGACGGCTGACAGCGATGGCGCCGAATTGTGTCTGCGAACCGAAACCGTTGGTGATGTTGGTCCATGTCGCGCCCGCGTCTGTGCTCTTGAACATGCCGCGACCGTCGTACAGCCAGGGGTTGGTGGAATACAGCACCTCACCGCCGCCCGCGTACACGGTATTGGGATTGTTCGGATCGATCGCGATGGCCCCGTACGTAAGGGATGCGAGACTTGCGCCGATGTCCGACCAGCTCGATCCGCCGTCGGTGGTTTTCCAGAGTCCTCCGGCTGCCGCGCCGATGTACGCGATGTTTTCGTTGGTGGGATGTATCGCGAGCGCGCGCACGCGGCCGCTGGAAGTGCCCCACCACGACCCTGTGAGTCCAGGGCGCCCGTCGATGCCGGCCGGTCCGAGCGCGGACCAGCTCAACGAACCGGGCGCGGTCATGAGGCGGTTCTTTTTCTGCGCGCGTCCCGCGGCCGCCTGTTCCTTCGCCAGTTCGCTGGTGAGGATGTCGTGGTACTGCTGATTGGTTTTTTCGTCGATGTTCAGGAGTCCCCGCTGTCCGAGAAACCACTCCATGCGTTTATATGATTTGCGCTGTCGCGCGGAATCGAGCTGCGTTTTCCAGTCGGGCGCGTCGGGCCAGGTGTCGCGCCACTGGTCGCTTGTGGATGCGGGCGGTTTGACCTGCGCGGAAACGTTCCGCGTGGGAAGCAGGAGGAGGAAGGCGGCGGTACCAAGCACAACCGCGTACATCCGGCGCATAGATGCCATACGGATCCCAGTGTATGTGAATGAATGAGGAGTCGGAAATACCAGTGTTATGGCGCAGCGACGGTGATGACGAAGCGCATCGTGTCGGCCGTGCCCGCACGCAGGGTGGTCTCGCGGCTCTCCGCCTGCGCATCCAGACAGCGCGCGGTGACGCGGTACCGTCCCGCGGGCAGTGTGGTCGTGAACATGCCGTCATTGTCGCATTTTCCGAGTGCGATAGGACGGCCTTCATCATCCTGTACGTCGACCGCGGCGCCTTCGCAGGGCCGCGCTTCCGGTGCGGGCATGTCGGGCAGCGCAACGCCGGGCAGCAGACGCATACGCACCTGCACATGTAGCGTGGCGGTATCGCGCCGTGACGTGGAAGCACCCGGTGGTGATGCGCAGGTGCAGCAGGCCAGCAGCATCGACGCCGCCAGCAACCCCAGCACACCCGTGAACGGATAGTCTTTACCACGCGACATACACTGCCGTTTGCCCGTCAAAGCGCCCTCTCGAAAGTATAGGATAATTGCCGTGACAATATTGGCCGAGGGCTGCAGAATTGCAAGCCGCTGCAAGCCACTGCGAGGTGGTGACGAGCGAGGAGCGACGAAGGGCGAGAATCGGATAAAGTAATCCGTCTTTGTGTTATAAAATGATGTGCCTCAATGGAATAACATAGGACAGAGAAGTATATTGAATCGGAACAGCATTGATTCGTCGCGGGGGGGTTATGTGTTCGTGGTACCTTTCTCAAAGATCGAAATTCGCCCTGGTCTGCATCGCTTTTTTCGTTTGCATGCCGTTGAACGCACAGACGTACCGATACGACGCATGGCGGATACTGATCCACGCCATGTGGGATCAGTATGAGTATTACGACACCCATAGCGATGGTGCGGGAAGTATGTGGTACGCATACAAACAGTACAACGCGTCACCGTCGCAGACCTCGATCGTCAATCTGGCGCACTACTCCGATTTCGACAAGGATGCCCTCCATATCCGCAATCTCTCGATCGAGGATGTGTTTCGTGTCGTCGATCAGGGCCCGCGAGCAGCTTTTCTTGTGTGGCTGTCGATGACCGGTTCCACAGCGGGCATCAATATCCACCTGCTGAGATCAAACGGCGAACGACCATTTGGCCTGGGCGGTGTGTCGCTTCCCGGAACAGCGGGCGCGCACAAGATGGATGTTGCGCGAGGTGCCGAAGACGGGCTGGTTCTGGTATGGAGCACGTCGAGCTCGCTGCGCGCACAGATGCTTGATCGGAGAGGTGCGTCTCTCTGGAGTGGTGATGGTGCTGATGTGGCCTCGGCAATCCACGCCACGACATCGATCCAAGACATCGATATTGTGGCTGCCCCCGGAGGAGGAGCCTATGTCGGATGGATTGAGATTCCAGCGGGCGGCGGCGGATCGGTGTGTCGCGTGCAGCGGCTCGGCATCGATGGCGCGCGCACGTGGTCCGACTCGGGAATCGCTGTGGGGACCACATCCGGGATCATGGATCTGCACTGTCTCGCTGCTGACGGAGACGGTGGATTAATCGTATCATGGCTCCAAGACAGCGCGGTGTATCTCCAGTACATCACGGACGATGGGAAACCGAAGCTCGCCAACGGCGGGTTTCCGTTAGGCGATGCACGACGAGGAGTACGTGTTGCCTCGGACGCCAAGGGTGGGATGCTGACGTTTGACGGGCAGTCGGTTCGCCGCTACGGACCGGGGCTCCGCGAGTTGTGGGGGGGCACTGCCTCAATCTTCACTCCACGACCATACGATGAAACACGGCTCCGTGTGTCGCCCGATGGGAAGGGCGGCGCGCTTGGCGTGTGGATCGCATCGCCTGGTGTTATCATGATGCAGTGGATAGACTCCACGGGACGGCGCCGCTTCGACGGACGAATGGCCCTTGTATGGTACACGGACTGGTACACCGTGGATTTATTGGAGCCGGTAGCGTATGCCACGCAGGCGGCGATTTTTCGATGGACGACTCGCACCTTCTTCGGACATCGTGAACTACATTTTGCTGCCTTTGTCGATTCCTCGTATTCGAATCCGCTCGATTCCATTCTCACCGAGGTACGAGAAACGGGCGGTGTCTCCGGATTCTCTTTCGGTCTTACGCCCACACCCGCTCATGGACACGGTTTGTGGAGTGTGTCACTGGAACGGGCTGCGCATGTGCGGATCGATCTCTTTGATGTACATGGTCGTCATGCGGCCACCCTCTGGAATGGGACATTGCCTGAAGGTACACAGCACGGCGAAACGGATTTCAACGGCATTGCGCCCGGCGTATACTTTGCCACATGTATCGCGGGAAATCAGCGTCGGATGCAGCGCCTGCTTCTGCTGAGATAATTCGGGTGTACTCGGTCGGCGCAAAGGTAATCCGACTTCGTGTTGCATCACGGCATGCCGTGATGCAACACACATTCCCATGAAAAGGACGGTCAGTCGCTGCGTCAGCGCTTGAGGATGCGCGCGGTGTGTGTTTTCCCGTCGTGCTGCAGGTGCACGATGTAGATGCCGCGGGGCTGATCGGAGAGATCGATGTGCAGGATTGCGCCCGGGTGTATCGCATCCAGCGCGCGCGTATCGACGATGCGTCCGAGGAGATCGCTGAGTGTGAGTGTGCCTCGGCGAGCATCCGTTGAGAGTGTGATTTGCGCCACGTCCGTCACAGGATGCGGCGCCACAACAAACGCGGGAGTGCGGGGGAGCACTCCTTCATGCGGCAAACCCGTCGTGGTTGTATCGACTGCGTCGATGAGGAGGAGCCTTTGACAGAACGGCCAGAGAGTTCCGTCCTTCCCATACGCAATGACGTTGAGCCACACGACGCGGCGTTTGCGCCTTGGTTCGACCTGGATGATCCATGAAACCCGCAGGGTATCGCCCGCATGAAAGCCCGGCTCAATGGACCGCACGGCCGGAGTGGACGCATCGAAGATCAAGCCCTCATTGGTTTCCGCGGAGAGTGTGATGATGGATAGTCCGTCGTACGTCCGTGCCCCGGCGTTGCGCAGAGCGAAGGTGGCCGTGAACGGATTCGGGGTGAGGGCGCGACGGTCCGGTGTGGCGGCAATGGAATCGGGCAACGTGAGGTGCTGTACCACCTCGAGGCGGGGGATGGGTGGTTGCAGGGTGATGCCCGCGCTGCGACGGACACTGTCGAGCGGCGTCCCATTCGACGCAATGGCACCGACAACAACAGCGACACTGAGCGGCGATGGAGCGTAGGTGGTATCAACGTAGCGCAGCGTCCACGACACGCGCGGGACCGTGTCGCCGGGGCTCCACGGATGGAGCGGCGTCGGCAGTTGTACGCGCAGACGCTGGCTCGTATCCGCGAGAACGACGTTCTTCGGCAAAGAGAGGAACGCGCTCGCGCCGAGTGCATCGTCACCTCCGCGATTCACGCATGTCAGCGTGACCGTGAACGGATTGGGTGTGTAGCGGTCCTCGGACTCGAGGTATTGGAGCGAATCCGGAAGAGTCAGCGTGGGATCCAGCACCACGCCTTCAATGGAGGGAATGACAAGCGCGACGGAATCCACGATGCTTTCCGCGCCCTTCGACCACACGCGAACGAGGAGAGTGTACTCGTGTGCCACCAGCGCGATCGGATGCCAGAGCATCCACGTTATCGTATCGGCTTCGCCCCCACGAAGGGCTGCGTGTGTCGGACTCCTGCGTTTCCCGCCCGGTCCTGACGAAGGGTGCAACACCAGGTCGTTGGAAACGCCGGAGCGTGCGTGGATTTCAAGTTCCAGAAACACGGAATCGCTGCTCGATGCGGCTCTGTTCCGCACCATGCAGCGCAGAGGGAAAGGCATCGGGCGGTAGCGGAGCTGCTCGTAATCGGCAATGATCTCGCGCGGCGCCTCCAGGCACATGCAGAAGATCGCATGTACGGAGGGTATCATCGACGCGGTATCGCAGGGACAGGGCGTGTCGGTACCCTGTCGCGCCGGGGAGTGTTGCGCCAGACATGCGAAAAGAGGAAGCGTGGCGACGAGGAGGACCACGATGAGACATCGCCGACCTGCGTGATCGTCGTGATCCGTGTGATACTCCCTGCCAGGGAAACCGAGACCGACGAGGGCGCGGCCAATCCGTCGCGTCAGAACGTGGAGGTACATGCTCGATCCTTGTCGTATACCCCTTCGACACCTGAGACGCGTCGATCCTGACAAAAAAACGTAGAGGCGGCCACGCCGCCCGCGCGTGATCGGACGACCGGGACGGCCGTCCCTCGTTGGGACCCGTTTCCCCACCGGCGCAGATCACACATACCCAGCGCAATCCACATGCAGCGTTAACACAAATCCGCCCACTCCGCGCCGACAACACCGAGCAGATCCGCGGGGGCGAGAAACATCTGCAAGCCGCGCTGGCCGGCGCTGGCGTAGATGCGATCGAAAAGCTGCGCGGTCTCGTCGATCCACGTGGGGTACTGCTTCTTCATGCCGATGGGTGAACAGCCGCCGCGCACGTAGCCCGTGAGTGGTGTGAGTTCACGCAGGTGTATCAGCTCCACGCTCTTGTTGCCGCTGGCCGCTGCGGCCTTTTTCAGGTTCAGCTCGAAGGGTCCCGGAATCACGAACACACACAGCCCCGTCTTGTCGCCCCGTGCCACAAGCGTCTTGAACACACTCTCGGGTTCGGCGCCGATTTTCACGGCGACGGAAACCGCGTCGAGCGCGTCTTCGTCGACGTCGTACTCGACGGCGTCGTAGGCAACACCGTGCGCGTCGAGGATTCTAAGCGCGTTCGTTTTTGTCACAGAGAGATTGAACCTTCCACATTGCTACGTTGCTTGGTAGAGAGAGGCTGCAACCTACTCGGTCAGACTGTACTTTCCACCTGGCCACTTTGCTACGTGCGGCACTGTCAGCTTGCAGCGGGTCATTCCGCGCTGCAACTCACACGGAGTTGTCTAACGCCAGCGCCACACGCCCGGCTTGCGGGGACGCGCGACGGGCTCGTCGGATTTTACGATGATGCGCGGATCGGCGGGCGCGGGCGCGGTGGAGAAGCCGGCGCCGACAGCGACGGAGGGCGCCTTCTTCTCGCCCATGGCGCGGAAGCCGCGCTCGGCGGCGGCGATGATTTCGGGACGCAGACCTTCGCGCGCCACTTCCTCGAGGAAGGCGCGGCGGCCCTGGATCAGATCCTTCACATAATAGTCGAGCTGCTCGGGCGTGTAGAGCTTGCGCGGATTCCACTCGTCGAGCGAACGCCCGTCGGCTTCCACGATCTCGAGCGTGCCGAGCAGACCCTTCTCGTACTTGTTCGTGCCACGCAGGTCGCCGCGCTGTATGGCCGCCATCAAATCGAGAGGCACACGGTCGGTCTTGCGGATGAGTTTCTTGACGGTCTTGCCGTTCTCCTCGTGCGTCTCGATGATCTCACCCATGCCACCGGTGTTGTAGATCATGAAGTGCACCTTGCCGGGGTAGCGCGTCGAGAGTTTCATCGCGATGTCGTAGAAGCGGTTCACCTTGCGCGCGCGGCTGCCGATGATGAAGTCGTCGGTGCCGACGATGCGCACGGACTCGCCTGCCTTCAGCGGATTCGCGGCGAAACTCAGCGTGCTCTCGCCGAACAGATAGGCCAGCGCGCCCTGCTCGGGTGTGAGCTTCTGCGCGAAGGGCATGATGGTGTTGCGGCGCGTGATGAAGGCGAAGATGAGCCCGTCGGTTTCGTCGAGCGGCGGGAGGTTGATGGTCTTCGCCATGATCGACAGCAGTTTGCCGTCGCGTTCCACCGCCAGCTTGTCCTTGCGGATGACGGCGCGGCCGTTGCCGCACATCGATTCGTCGAGCCACTGTATGGCTCCGTCGGCTGTCACCATCACGTTTTCCAACAGCGCGCTCTTGTCGACCAGCGAGTGCCACATCGCCTCCTGCTGGTCCTTCACGATGTCGGTCTTCACATAGTAGTTCGCCTCGCTGCCATAGGCCGATCCGTCGTCCTTCAGGAAGCAGATGTCGTCCTGCGACACGTACGTCATCTCGCCGCGCTTGTGATCCATGCCGAGCTGATGGCAGCTCCACGTGCTCTTGCCCGTCGCCGTCATGCCGAAGAGGATCACGCCGTACTTCTTGAGTTCGTTCGTGCGCGCGTCGCGTGCAACCACCACCTTCGAACCCGCGTGCAGACCGAGCATGCCCTTCTCGTCCGCCAGCCACATGGCCTGGCGCAGGAAGCCCTTTTTCTCCTCGCCGAGATAGTCGGAGCCGAGGCAGATGTTCAGGTTGTACTCGGGCATCGTGAGGATCTGCTGCCGCGAAGTGTGCTCCTCGGGGATGTGGATCATCGTGATGTTCGGTCCCGGACGTCCCGCGGGATCAAAGAGCAGACTGCCCCACATGTACGGCAGACGGATGTTGCGCGGATCCTTCACGCAGGTGTAGATCGTGCAGGTCGGATTGAAATCGGGATTGTCGCCCATCTGCCGCGTCAGTTTCACGAAGGGAAGCGTGCGCAGCCACACGAGCACCTTCTTCAATTCCTCCGGCGCGTTCTTGATGATCTTGTCCTGCTCGGGCGTGGTGATGGGCAGGCGCACACGCTCCGTCCCGAGATACACCGTCTTGCCGGCCAGGCGCGAACTCTGCACCGAGTGCCACACGTGTGACCCGTTCGCCGTCTTCTGCGCAAACTCCCGCGCCCGCGGCTCGAGCCACTTGATGTCGACCTCGCGGATGTTCGGACCTTTGAGGGCGTCCTGAAGTTCTTCGTAGAACTTGTCGTAGTACGGAACGTCAAAGATGTCTTTGGCCATTGTATTCAGAGCTTGTGGACGGTGGAAGAGGAGCTGGGAGTTAGGATCGAGGAGCTGGGAGCTAGGAGCTAGGAGCTGGGAGTTCGGAGGTGAATCATGCTATCTAATGCAGTGTGCATGTACTCCATGTACCCCATTCACCCCATTCTACTTTACAAGGTCGAGCACTTTGCGTGTCAGTTCCGTAAGTGTGCTCGAGCCGACATTGAGCTGCCACACGTCGGCCGCGCGGAAAAGCTTGTTGAAGGAGCGTTTCTGCAGTTCGCTGCGTTCGCTGCCCGCGGAGAGCAGATGCGGGTTGTAGAAGGGCTCCTGCTTGCCGCCCGAGGCGCCTGCGGGATAACCGTTTTCGATGATGTGCATCGCGTCTTCGGCGTCGAGCTTCTGCGCGGCCGTTGTTACGGGATCGTTGCGGAGGATGAAGACAAACCGCGTGTCGATGCGTTTCACATGGCGGTTCATGCCGCCGATCCAGTACGGATCGAGCATCGCGTGGCTCTTTTTTGCGCAGTCGTAGCTGTACGGCGCGCCGCTGTTGAGCGGACACGAATCCGTCAGCTTGTGTGTTTCGTTCCGGCAATCCTCGGGCTTCATCGTCACGTTCTCGCACTTGCTCTTGTCGAAGAGACGCGCGAGTGGTTCGTACGCGGCCGTGGTGTTGGTCGGGATGTAGAGCTTGCGCTCGGGATTGTCGGCGGCCGCAATGCCGCCGCCGTGACGCAGGAACACGTAGTCGGTGCCGTGTAGTGCCGCGGCGGGTTCCTCGGAAAGGATGCGCCACACCAGCTCGGTCTTTTTTGTGCCCGAGGGTCCGATGAACAGCGCGCCGGCGCCGTTGATGTCGAGCGACATACAGCGCACACCGTGCACGTCGAAGAGCCGTTCGGCCACGTCGGTCGTGAGGCCGAGCGCGAGCGAGCGTAGCGAGCCGTAATGGTCGCAGTTGAAGAGCAGGCCCGTCTTTGTGTCGGAATTATAGAAGGCGTGCGGCTCGCGTCCGGTCACACCGTCGACGGCGTAGATGATTCCGTGCGGTTCGATGTCGGATTCGAGCTGCGCTGGATACCAGTTCTCCATCCAGAAGTCGTACAAGTGGGCGACATTCGTGCGGAGCTGCACGATCATGCCGTTGATGTTCGCGTTCCACTCGTGGTAACTCGAATAGTGGAGATGCGCCTCGGCTTCGGCCACCAGCGCATCGCGCCGTTCGATCGTCACCTTCGCATCCACCGGTGCCTCGTGTTTCACGACGGTTTCGGTATTGGCGAGACGGATGAGCTTGCGTTTTGGCGCGGGTTTCAGTTTTGCGAGGGCATCGGTGATGCGCGCGAGGCCTTTCTCGAGATTCTGCATCGAGGTCGCGTAGCTGATGCGGATGAACTCGTCCGAACCGAACGCCTCGCCCGCGATGATCGCCACGTGCGCGTGTTTGAGCAGGTAGTACGCCATGCCGTAGCTGTTGCGTATCGGCACGCCCTCGAATTCCTTTTCGTAGTACGACGACACGTTCGGGAACGCATAGAAGGCGCCGCGCGGCATCGGGCACGACACGCCGGGGATGCTCTGCAGTTTGTACACGACGTAGTTGCGGCGTTTTTCGAACTCGGCCGCCATCTTCGAGATTTCGTATTGCGGACCCTTGTACGCCTCGAGCGCGGCGCGCTGCGAAATGGAGCTTGGATTCGACGTGGCGTGGCTCTGTACCTTCGCCATCGCCGCGATGACGTCCTTCGGTCCCGCCGCCCAGCCGATGCGCCAGCCGGTCATGGCATAGGCCTTCGAGACGCCGTCGATGGTGATGGTGCGTTTTTTCACCTCGGGTCCGAGTGTCGCGAAGCGTGTGAACTTGAGCGAGTCGTACATCAGCTTGCCGTAGATCTCATCGGCGATGACGTAGATGTCTTCCGACACGATCACATCGGCGATGGCCTCGAGTTCCTCGCGCGTGTAGCCGCCGCCCGTCGGATTCGACGGGTTGTTGAGGAACACGGCGCGCGTGCGCGCGGTGATGGTGTCGCGCAGCGCGTCGGGATTCAGGCGGAAGCCGTCCTCCTCGCGCGTCTTGAGTATGACCGGCGTGCCGTTTGCGAGTTTCACCATCTCGGGATACGAGACCCAGTACGGCGCGGGAATGATCACCTCGTCGCCGTCGTTCACGAGCGCCATCATCGCGTTGTAGAGCGAATGTTTTGCGCCGTTCGAGACGATGATCTGCGACGGTTCGTACTCGAGTCCGCACTCGTCCTTCACCTGCTGCGCGATGGCCTTGCGCAGGGGCAGTATGCCTTCGCTCGCGGTGTACTTGGTGAAATTCTCGTCGATGGCCTTCTTCGCCGCATCACTGATGTGGCGCGGTGTCGGGAAGTCCGGCTCGCCCACGCTCAGGTTCACGACGTCGATTCCCTCCTCGCGCATGGCCTTGGCCTTGGCGTCCACCTTCAGGGTGGGGGAGGTTCCGATGAGGTTGATTCTATCTGCGGTCACGGGTTGCTTCCGGGAAAGTAGTCGATGGAGTGATAGTGCAGTAGTTGGGTGAAAGCTGCGTCAGGAGTAAGGAGGAAGGAGACAGGAGTTGGGCACTCCGTGTAATCAGGCCTCTCCGCCGAGTTTCTCGCGCAGATATTTGGCGAGGTCGACTCCGGTGAGCGATTTGACAACTTCGGGAACCTGCGACAACACATCGGCGATCTGTCCGGTGATCTGCGACGTGCCGAGCTTGCCGTCGCTGCCGCCGATAAGGGTGATCTTGTCGATGCGCGAAAGCGGTTCGGCCACGTTCTTTGTCAGTTCGGGAAGAATGTCGACGATCATCTGGTACATGGCGGCCTGGTTGTACTGCTCGTAGGCCTTCGCCTTTTCCTTCATCGCGTCGGCTTCGCTGGCGCCCAGCAGTTTGATACGTTCGGCCTCGACGGCATTCTCGCGCGCCCGCGCGGATGCGCGTGCTTCGGATTCCTTGCCCACGCGGAAGCTCTCGGCCTCGGCCTCGGACTGTATCTGCGCCCTGCGCGCCTCGGCCGGCTTGATGATGTTCGCCTCGAGTTCCTTCTCCTTGCGGAGGATTTCCTCGGTCTGCACCTTCGCCTGTTCCTGCGTCTCGATGATCTTCACCTTGTACTCTTCCACCTTCACTTCCTGGGCAAGGCGGTAGCGCTCGAGTTCGTAGGTGACGTCGGCCTTTGCACGGACCTTGTTCACGTTGATCTGCGAATTGGCCTTCAGTTCCTCGTTCTTCCAGTTGCGTCCGGCCACTTCCGCGTCGGCGGTCAGTTTGGCGATGTCGGCTTCCTTCTTGGCCTGTGCAGCGTAGATGGCCGCGTCGCGGTCGTACTCGGCCTGCTTGATCGCAGCGTCGCGCTTGGCGGCTGCGACCATCGGCTTCGACAGCGCGTCGAGGTAGCCCTGCGTGTCGCTGATGTCCTTCAATGCGAAGGAGAGCATCACGAGGCCCATGCTGGCGAGATCGCGCACCACGGCGTTGTACACACGCTGCGCAAATTCCGCGCGGTTCTGGTACAGTTCGGCCACCGTCATGCTGCCGATGGTTTCACGCACCTTGCCTTCGAGCACGGTCTGGGCCACTTCGCGCACGGCGTCGGTGCCGCCCGCGAGAAAGTTCTGCGAGGCGAGGAAGATCGCGTACTCGCTCGTATCGATCTTTACCTGCGCGGAGGATTCGGTCACGATGGCGATACCGTCCTTCGACAGCACTTCCGGTGTCTTGATCGCAAGACTCACAACCTCGATCGGCATGGCGCTGGCCTGTGCCGTGAACGGGTTCACGAAGGCCGCGCCGCCGATATGGAAGCGATAGCCGATTTCCTGCTTGGTGCCGTCGGGGGTGGTGATGACGCTCGAGCGTCCGGACACGACCAGCACTTCGTTCGGGCCCACTTTCCTGTATTGCCGGGTCATCCAGAAGACGAATCCCACGATCGCTGCGACGACGACAACAATGATGATGAGCACGGTGACTGACATGAATGCCTCCAGAGGTTATGCGGAAATAGATCGCGAATGTCGAGGGAAGGGGAGAGGGGGGAGTGGGGAAGGAGAGCGCATCGTGTGGATGCAGGTGCGTGATAGTGGTCCTGCAAACTTACCATGCGGAAGCGAAAGGAAAAAGTGTCGCGATCCCCGTCCACTTTCCCCTTTCCCTTGCGTAGATTACACGATGTTCCGCATGACACTCGTACTTCTTTTAACAGCGGCAGCGATAGCCGCGGGGCAGAAGGGATGGAAGACCTTCGAAGGCGCGTGGTTTACCATCGAATATCCGCGGGAGTTTGTGGCGCGCGTGTCGCTAAAAAGCGCCACAGGGATCGGCGCCGAGAGTGTGTTTTTTGCCTCTCCCGACGGTGCGGTGGAATTCTACGTCTTTTCGCCCCAATGGTCGGGCGAACCTGTCGACATTCTGCTCAATGAACGCCGCGAGAAAGTGGTGACACGTTCGGAACAACAGATCGATCAATACACTGTGACTCTCGTGACCATCGCCGACCGGGGCGGACGCTACACACGTTCCTACCGCGACATCATTACGGAAAACACACGTGTCGTTTTCGGCATTAAATACCGCCGCGCCGAGGACCTGGTCCGCTTCCGTCCCGCCTTCGAACGATTTAAAAAATCACTGCGGCAATTCGCGGATTGAGGGTGGGATCGATTCTGTTGTCCGTTTCGACGCTTCGGGCGTAGGGTCTGCTCCGTTGTGTGTGAGGATACAGGAGACAGGAGACAGGAGACAGTCGCCGAGTCAACTCGTTCCTCCTGTCTCCTTCCTCCTGACTCCTAACACTCGTGTGAGGATTTGGTACCCGGTAGATGGGTAGTTGGTAGATGGGTAGATCAGTAGATCGATCTGCTCCATGTGCGTAAGGATACAGGAGACGGGAGTCAGGAGACCGTCGCCGTGTCAACTCGTTCCTCCTGTCTCCTTCCTCCTGACTCCTCACGCTCGTGTGAGGATACAGGAGACAGGAGACAGGAGACAGGAGACGGCCACCGAGACAAGTCGTTCCTCCTGTCTCCTTCCTCCTGACTCCTCACGCTGGTGTGAGGATACAGGAGACAGGAGACAGGAGACAGCCACAGTGTCAATTCGTTTTCCCTGTCGATAATTGGACAAATGATAGCCGTTTTTTTTCGGATAGACAGGTGTGATATATTCTCCCGTCACACTCATAGTTTTTCCTGCGATGAACCTCTCGAACAACGGGGTGATCCATGGTGTATTTCAGGGTGAAGTCTGAATGTGTAGTATGGATGTTCGTCATGATGGCTTGTGTCCATGTTCCAACAGCGTTCTCACAGGAACGGTACGGCGTCCCCATGTGGACCTGGATGCACGGAGATCTGCAGTCGAATAAACCGGGTCGTTTCGGAACGCTCGGCGTGCCTCATAAGGACAACATCCCCGGCTCGCGGCACGATTGCGCAATGTGGGCCGATACAACCGGAAACATGTGGATATTCGGCGGTTTGATCTTCGACGCGACACCACCGGGTGGAAACGGGAACGACCTCTGGCGATGGGATGCGCGCACAAGCGAGTGGACATGGATGTCGGGTGCGGACTCGGCTGGAGCACCACCGCGATACGGCGTCATGGGTACGCCCAGTCGTGAGAATACACCCGGCGCGCGGGGTGGATCTGCGGCGTGGCGTGATCATACCGGTCGTTTGTGGCTTTTTGGCGGCTGGGGCTTGGATTCGCTTAGTGATACCGGCGCTCTCAATGACCTGTGGATGTACTCACAAGCAGGTGGCGGAAATTGGACGTGGATGGGTGGGTCCAGCAAGAAGTATGTCAAAGGTAGATACGGTCCTATCGGTGTTGCGTCCGATACCGCATTCCCGGGAGCCCGCACAAGCGCCGCATGTGCGACGGATTCACGCGGACGATTCTGGATGTACGGTGGATATGGAATGGCTGACACAACCGTCAAAGGGACGTTAGCAGATCTCTGGATGTACGATCCTTCGACACAGCGATGGACGTGGATGGCTGGTACAAAAACCATAAACACTCGGGCCTCCTATGGAGCCACGGATCGACACCCGGGTGGTCGGATACTCACCGGTATTGCGGTTGATGAAACCGGGGACGTGTGGTTGTACGGGGGTAGCGAAAGAGTGACGGTGGAGAAAATGGCCTCATGCAACGACCTTTGGCGTTTCGACATTACACGTGGTCAATGGGAATGGGTCCATGGATCCCCGGAACCGGATTCACCGGTACACGGCGGCACGCAGGGATGGCCGGCAAAGGAGAACACACCCGGTGCCCGAAGCGCATTCTCTTGTTGGATGGATGACGGAGGCAGGTTCTGGCTTTTTGGGGGTGCGATCGAAAAACAGGGTGGAGCAACGTCGAGGAACGATGTGTGGGCCTTTCTCCCTGAATCCCGCCAATGGGTGTGGTTGAAGGGATCTCTCACACAAGGCGCCGCCGGGTATAGCGGAGTGAAGGGAGTCCGTGATGCACGAAACACACCTCGTTCATTCTCCAAATTCGCGAGCACGCGCGACGATGAGGGCATATTCTGGTTTATGGGCGGCACGTCGCCGGGAGTATATCGCGACCTGTGGCGACTCGAACCGGCGCTTCCTTTTCTCGTTTCCGCTACTACGTCATCGGCTGGGTGGACCATGCTCGCACCTGCTGTCACACCGCATGACGCGTCTCCATGCGGATATTTTTGTGTCGATCTGGCTGTTGATCCTGTTCATGCGGTACAGTATGGAACGAATGCGCAATATGGTACGTGTGACACATTACGCCCCTCCCAGGGTGTCTGGCTGTGGAATCCTCATCCCCAATCTCGAACGATTCGCGCGGCAGGATATCGGCACGATAGTGCAGTCGTTTCGCTTCGACAGGGATGGAACTGCGTCGGTTGGCCATTCGAGTTCGGCGGCCCGCTCTCTACGCATGCCCGCATCCGCGAAGGCGGGGAGGAACGGGCTCTCGACGATGCAAAACGAAAGGGATGGATAAAGCTACCCATGAAATATTTCGATCCATCTGTCTACGCCACTCAACCTGATAGCAAATGCCGCGAGTATTACGTCGATGCAGGTGACAAGGGCGTTCCCTGGCGTGGGTATTGGTTGTACGCGTGCAAAGACGGTCTGGCGTTGATCTTCCGACGTGTGGTAGAATAAACTCAAACCTTTTGTCTGTGTATCCTGACTCCTCACGCTCGTGTGAGGATTTGGTACCCGGTAGATGGGTAGTTGGTAGATGGGTAGATCAGTAGATCGATCTGCTCCATGTGCGTAAGGATACAGGAGACAGGAGTCAGGAGACGGCCACCGAGACAAGTCGTTCCTCCTGTCTCCTTCCTCCTGACTCCTAACACTCGTGTGAGGAGTCAGGAGACGGCCACTGTGTCGACTCCGGCGTTGTCTCCGGCAGAGCGCAGATCAACGTCCCTGAATCAACTCCATCAAACGTTTGCCGATTTCCTCATTGCGATGTATGCCGCCAAATCGCGTTGAGCCCGGACCGAAGGCAAACAGCGGCACCATCGCGCCGGTGTGATCATCACCCGCCCAGTGTGCATTCATGTCGGAACCGTCGGGCGTTTTTCCGGTGAGTGAGAGTCCGCCCGTCTCATGATCAGCCGTGACAACCACGAGGGTGTGCCGGTCGCGTGCCGCGAAGTCAAGCGCCGCGGCGAGCGCGGTTTCAAAGTCGGCCATTTCACAATGTAATTGCGGCAGGTCGTTGGCGTGTGCCGCCCAGTCGATTTGTGATCCTTCCACCATAAGCACAAAGCCGTCGCTGTCCTGCACAAGCGCTGCGAGTGCGACACGGATCATATCGCCGAGGGAGTATGAACGTTCACCCGCTTTCGGCAGGCCCTCGTCGGCCATGAGGATGATGCTGCGCCTCGCTGCGCTCCCCGCCGCGGCACCCGTTGCCGCCTCGGTCGTGCGCGCGTTCGCCCCGCCGTCATGCAGCTCTGTGCGCACGTCGTAGCCGCGTGCGCGCATGGCCGCGAGCAGGTCGGTCCCGTCCGTGCGGGCACCTTCGGGCGCGGGAAGGAAGAAGCGCCGTCCGCCGCCGATCGCCACATCCACGCCCGAGGAGGCGATTTGTTCGGCGATCTCGAATTCCTTTTTCCGCGAATCCACATGCGCGAGGAAGGCCGCGGGCGTGGCATGCGTGATCGACGACGTCGCGACCACACCCGTCGCCTTGCCGGCGTAGGCGCGCGCGGCCTCGAGCAGCGTGGTTAAAGGTTCATTGATGTGCGAGAGCGAGAGATGTCCGTTCACCGTGCGCCTGCCCGTCGCGAGCGCCGTCGCTCCCGCGGCCGACTCCGTAACGAAGGCATTGGCCGATTGTGTCATCGAAAATCCTGCGACCGGGAATTCGTGGAAACGTGAATCCTTCTGCTGCAGCACGTGCGCACTCAATTGCGCCGTGCCCATGCCGTCGCCGATGAGCAGGATGATGTTTTTCGGGCGGGACTCCTGCGCGGACGCGGCCGTGGCGAGGAGAAGCAGGAGGGGGGCGAACAGGCGGAGGATGTTTCGGTGCATGGCGCAGGGGATGGATGCTGGGGAAACTCACCGGCAATATCCGTCATGCGCGGTTGATTTCAGAGTGTGCCGTGTGCTCCACCGACGAGAAACACCGGCGAGGCGGAATCACGATGCTGATCATCCACGGCCGTGCATGACGCACAGTCTGCAGGCGCCGTGACAGGCCGCTCCCATACTGTGCGTGCCTGTCATCTGTCTGTGGTCGGGAAAACGTCACAAGAAAAACACCAGTGGCTCCCTTTTCCCCGTCTGCGGAGCGGATGTTGACTTGTGGGCCGGGAGGCGATATATTCTTGGTACGTCATTCAGAACTTTTTCTGGCGGATAAGGGTTTCTCGGAGTATACCCGTTCTTTTTCGTCGCCGAATCGCAGCTGTAAATCGGATATATATTATCCGCAGTATCGCGTATCACATACTGCCATATCGTGGAGACATTATGAAAATTCGTGTCAAAGCATTCCGTGGAGCGGGCATGCCGCGTGCAACGCTCCGACCGCGTCTCGCCGTGGGCATTCTGCTCGGCTTCCTCCTCACCCTGCCGATGTCTGCGCAGCAGGCGCAGACGCGCACGCCCGACCGTGAGCAGGTGGAGTACTACCGCGACTACGCGGTGATCACGACCGAATGCCGGGACTGGGACGAGGCCTACGCGCTCGCGAGAGCCATCGTCGAAAAGGGAGGCGTCGTATCGACGCTGCTGTCGCCGCAGCGCTTTCTGGGCTTCGTGCCGGCCGAGGCGCGTTCGGCCGTGGAGGCGCTCGACCGCGTGGCGCTGGTTCGCACCACGCCGTCGATGCAGAAGGAGGCCGTGAGCGGCCCCTACGCGGAGGACGTGGCGGCGGGACTCGAGTACTTCGCCGCGGCGAAGAGTGGTCTGCTCGCGAAGCAAGACGACGCCATCGCCGAGCGCATGCGCGCCGCGAGCTGCCTGTCGCCGAATGACGGCGACGCCTTCCGCGCCTTCCTCGCGCCGCTCGGAACGCTGAGCGACAGCGTCGCGCGCGCGAAGAACGTGCCGGCCGTCGAGTGGCAGGGACGCGTGAAGGACAGTCTGCAGTCGCTGCTCGGGATCCCGCGCGGCGTGCTCTACGGCGTCATCAACGTGGAGGTGTTCATGCTCGAGAGCACGGGTGCGGGCGCCGTGGGTAACTGGACGACGGAAAACGAACTCTTCCAGATCGCACAGATCTTCCGCGCGTTCGACTTCCTCTCGCGCTCCGCGGCCCGCTACGGGAAGACGTTGTCGTTCCGCGCGACCTTCTACCGTCCTTCGTTGACGACCGTCGTACGCGTGACGGGCGAACCGGTCATGGTGCCGAATGATCAGGACTTCCGCCTCGTCCGGCAGGTGATGCGGAATCTCGGGTACGCCGATCCGTGGGGCGGGCCCGCGGAGGGATGGGCAGGCGCCATTCTTACACTCGGACTCTGCATCCCGTGCGATCTGGCCGCCGTGTGGAGTGTGTTCCCTGAGGGCACGGAAAAAGCATTCGTCAATGTGATGAAGTGGAACGATCGTCGCAGTGAGGAACTGCGCGTTGATCAGACCATCAGCTACTTCATTAAACTCATCACCCCCGGATCCAGTCATCGCGCCTATGCACGTTCGGCCGGCACAGGGTATATCGGTGGTCGCATCAGCATCCCCGAGCTGCGTTTCAGTCTTGATTTGCCCGACCTGGTGATCGGTCCCTACGCGATGCTGAACAGCGAACTGGGAGGCCCGGTGATCGCGCACGAGACGATGCACCTCTTCGGTGCGCCTGACGAGTATCGCGAGAACGAGGGCGATACCGACTGCCCGCAGCCCGCGTACTTCTTCCGCGGCACGGGGAATGCGAATTGTATGGTCTTGAACACGAATGCAGTGCGCGCGCTGATGCGCGACAACAACGAGTTCAACTTCTCGAACAACGAGATCAGCTCGGCCGCGGCGAATTTCGTCGCCTGGGGCCCGCGCGAACTGGCGCGCCCGATTTTCTTCGGCACGCAGCCGGCGGGCATCCCGGTCACTCTGCCGGTGGATATGGAGGCGGGTCCGTCACTCGATCGTATCCGGCCCCTGTTCCTCGCGCTGGGATACGCGATTCAGAACGTGTCTGTCCCCGCCGAAGTGACCGTCGGCGGCACGCGCTACTACTTCGACGGGTGGTACGAAGGCGCGAATCGTTCCGCCTCCCTGACCCGCACGGTGTGGGGCGCGACCCGGTCCGTGATCATCAACAACACCGTCGGCTACTACGAGGCGCGTTACACCACGACGGGCGGCGGCATCACCGCAGCGAACAATACGCTCGAAGGCCGCCTTGGATCACCCGGTCCCGTCGCCGGCACGAATGAACGTGCGTGGCAACCCGGCGGCGTACTCGTCTGGCGCAGCACACTCACGGGTTCCGGCGGCTCGTACGTCGTGCAGCAGAGGAACGGCACAAACTGGAACGACGTTCCCGCGGGCTATTACGCGATGGGCGTCGCGGCGCCGGGGTACTGGTACGCCGACCTCTCCACCGCTTCCTTCATCGCGGGATCCGCGAGTACGTTCCGCGTTGTGCCGGTCACCCAGGCCGGGGCGCGCGGCACGCCCTCGAACGAGGTCGCCATCACCCCCGCACCGCCGGCCCCGATCCGCTCCACCTTCGGCTACGACGGAAACGAACCGAACAACACTGCCACAACGGCGACGCCGGTGTCGTTCAACGCCGCGACGGGAACGCCCGTGTCGGTGGACGGCTCGATCATGTACAAGAAGCAGCCCGAGTTCGGGTACTACTTCGACATCGATCATTTCGCGCTGACGGCGAGCGGACTCTCCGGCACCTCGGCGCGCGTGACAGTGGTGCCGAAGCAGGGCTCGGTCTTCGATCCCTACGTGACGTACAAGCCCACACCGACGTCGTCGCCTGTCGAGGCGCGGCGCAGCTTCACGGGCGGATATTTCTTCGATGTGACCGCGGACGGATCGGTGAGCTTCACGGTCGCCGCGCGCCGCAGCTCCTTCGACCTCATCGACCTTGCAAACGGCGTCGGCAACTGGGGCGAGTACACGGTGACCGTGTCGCAGGTGCCGCCGCTATTGAGCGGGATCGACCAGATCTGTCCCGAGTGCCGATACATCAATCGTATTCCGACGGGCGGGGGACGCATATATCCCTTCAACACCGAGATCCCCTCGCATCGCCTGTTCACACAGCAGGGGCTGCGTCTTACCGCGCCGCTGAACTTCGGCTTCGTCGCCGATCCGGATCCCGGCTTCGAGTTCACGGGATGGGAGGGGCACTTCCCGGGGACGAAAAATCCGGACACGCGTGTCCTGAATCCGCAGAACGACGGTCCGGGCGAGCGTATGCTGCTCGCGAAATTCACCCCGTTGCCGCAAGGCGAGTTCGAGCTTGTCTACGACGTCCCCGAGGCCTGGCAGTCGGTGCTCGGCGCGCCGAAGCGTTTCCGCGGCGTGTCGGGCGAGGAGATCGACCTCGAGCTGCCGAAGGGCGGCACGAGCGGCTTCGACTTCCTCGGCTGGGGCGGAAACCTGAACGACAAGGACGTGGTGTCGCCCGTGGCATGGCGGTACGCGCAGAAGATCCGCGTGAAGCTGCTCCGGCATCTGCTCGTCAAGCCGATCCTCGTGCCGCGGCCCTGCACGACCGGCGGTCCGGCGGCGTTTACACACGTCCTCCGCGTGACCACGGTCAAGAACGAGACCACCACACTCACCTACGGCATGCAGGCGGGCGCGGGCGACGGCCTTGAGTCGGGACAGGTGGAACTGCCGCCACCGCCGCCGACGGCCGTTCACGATGCGCGTTTCAAGAACATCGACGGGGCTGCGCAGGGTTCGCTGACCGACATCCGCGCGATCAAGGGGTCGCACACGTACACGGGCACGCTGCAGCCGGGCGAGAACGGAAATCCGCTGATGCTGACCTGGGATCCGATCTCCCCGACCGTGACGGGCAGCTTCGTGCTCGCCGTCGGCAGCGAGTCCGTGAATATGCGCGCCACGACATCCCTGAAGGTGGACGCGGGCACATCGAGCGGTTTCACCATCGAGGTAACGCAGGACACCTGCCGCGAACTGCCGCGCACTGAGATCAGCGTGGCCGTGTCCGATGTGGATGCGTCGAGCTTCCCCTTCATTCGCGGACGCGTGTGCGTGACCGACAAGCAGGGGAATCCGATTCTCAACGTGCGGCCGTCGGATGCGCAGCTCTTCGAGAAGAAGGGCGGCCAGCGCGCCCCGGCCATCCTCATCGCGCTCCGTCCCGCCGACGACTGTTACATCTTCGAGGGCTTCCTCGACAACGGCGAGACGCAGGACGTGAAGAACCGCCAGCGCAGCTTCGGCATACTCATCGCGCTGCGGAATCCGAGCGGACAGGACGACAAGGATGTGACCATCACGCTCCCTGTGCCGGATCCGGGCACGGAGACGGGCAACGGCAACGGGCAGCCCAACACGGCGTACAAAGTGACGCACGGCGACGGCTGGCAGCTCGTGTCGCTTCCCGTGATGCTGACGGATTCCCGCGTGAACAGCGTGTTCGGCGACGGATCGGTGCGCAGCCCGCTCTACGGCTTCGACACCGAGCAGGGGTATCGGACAACCGACGCCCTGACCTTCGGCAAGGGCTACTGGCTGCGATTCGCGGGCACGGGTGAGGGGCGTGTGAACGGCATCGAGCGCACGATCTTCGATGTGACGGGTCTTCCCGGCACGGGCCAGGCCGCGGCCGACGGGTGGAACCTGATCGGCGGCATCTCGTACGACGTGCCGCTGGCATCGATCTCGCAGACGCCCTCGAACGCGATCATCTCGTTGTTCGAATACAACGCCGGATACAAACCCGCCACGGTGCTGAAACCGGGCGCGGGGTACTGGGTGAAGCTGCGGCCCAACGCGACGCTCAAACTCGTGAAACCCTTCGCCGGTTCCGGCGGAGGCGCGACAAAATCCGCCGCTGTGGAAACGGACCACGCGCGTGTCGTGGCATCGCTGCCGCGCGCGGCCACGTTCTCCGTGTCTGATGCAGGCGGTCGCGGCACGGACCTTTTCCTCGCGCCGGACGCCGCCGTGCGGGCTTTGACACAGGACGAGCGCGTCGCGGCGGAACTCCCGCCCACACCGCCGTCATCCGCCTTCGATGCGCGTTTCGCCGGTGACGCAGGTTTCGCGCCGGATGCCGGCGAGCAGACGCTGCGCCTGCAGGGCGCGGCGCCGTGGCGCATTCACATGACCGACGGGACGGGCGCGTACACGTTCACACTCCAAGACGGCACGCCGCTCGGAACGCTGGACGCTCGTGCCGGCAGCGGCATCATGGTGCCCGCACCCGCCGACGGCGGCAACATCACCCGCGTTCTCGTCCGCAAGACGGTGACGCAGTCCGGCGCGCCCGCGTTGTTCGCGCTCGGACAGAATTACCCGAATCCGTTCCGCACAGGTGTGTTGGGATCCGTCGCGACGAGCCTCTCGTACGACGTCGCAGCCGAGCAGACCGTGACGCTGACCGTGTACGACGCACTCGGCCGCGTCGTGCGGACGCTCGTGTCGGGCCTGCACGCCGCGGGGCGCCACACCGCGCAGTGGGACGGCCGCGAGACGTCGGGACGTCCGTCGCCCGCGGGCACGTACCTCGTCGAACTGCGTGCAGGCGACACCCGCATCACACGCCACATGATCATCGTGAAGTAAGGAGACGCGCCATGAAACGATTCAATCTCTCCCCGCATCGTGTGTTGGCCGTGCTGCTCCTCGGCTGCCTCCTGCCCGCCGCGCCCGCGTTCGCGCAGACGCACGCGCAGCAGGTGACTATTCCCTTTCTCGTGAAGAACAACCGCGGCCAGGAGAGCACGGTGCTCACCGGACTGCATGAGGCCGCGACGAAAGGTCTCGACGCGTCGATCGGCGAGCAGGAACTGCCGCCGGTGCCGCCGTCGGAAATTTTCGACGTGCGGCTGGTGAGTCCCGCGCAGGGCATCACGCTCGGCGAGGGCTCCCTCCTCGACTTCCGGCCATGGCCGGGTTCGGGACAGACGGTCACCGAGACGTACCGCATCCGCTACCAGGCGGGGCGTACCTGGCCGTCGGTGACACTGCTCGTGCCGCCCGCGCTGCACAGCGGCATCAAGACCCTCCGCATTAACAACAACGTGGCGAAGGCGGGCGACAGCGTCGTCACGCAGTTCGCGACAGGCGACATCAACATCTCGGTGGAGTACACGCTGACGCCGCTCACGTTCACTGTGGCGCCGGCGAGCGTGGTGTTCTCGCTCAGCACACGTGACACCGTGCTTCCCGCCACGAAGACGGTGCGCGTGACGCCCAGCATCACCACGGCGTCGTGGAGCGCCTCGGCGAGCGCCTCGTGGATCACACTCAGCCGCACCAGCGGCACCGGCGCGCAGGATCTCGCCATCGGCGTGAATCACCTCGCGTTCGAGAACGGCCGCACGTCGGGCGAGGTGCGCATCCGCCAGTCGTTCGCGAATCCTCCCGTGATCATCCCCGTGCACGTCGACATGGTACTGTCGGCGGGCGACGCACCCGAGGTGGCGGACTTCTCGCTCGGCGACGTGTACCCAAATCCGGCGGACGCGACGGGCGGCGGTGCGGTACTCGCCTACACGCTCGAACGTGCGTCGGCGGTGTCGGTGTCGGTGCACGACGCCCTCGGACGCCGCGTGCGCCTCATCGAGGCGAGCGCGCAGCGCGCCGCCGGCCGGCACACGGCGCAGTGGGATCTGCACGATGACGCGGGGCGGCGCCCGGCAGCGGGCATGTACCTACTGCGTGTCGACGTGGCGGGTGTGTCACGGATCCGCTCCGTCGTCCTGCGCTGATTTTCCACCGACTTCCGCAGTCATTGCGGAGGGAGGTCGCAGGACCTCTCTCCGCGGCTGCGGTGATACTCATTCTCCATAGGCACAAAGACTCAGGACTGCACCGATGACGAAATTTGCCCGTACACTTCCTATTTTTTTTGCGGCAGTTACACTGCTGTGGCTCGCGCCGGCGGTGCGCGGCGCGTATCCTACCGCGAACAGGCACGCGTCCTTCCCGGGCTCGTCGTACATCAGTGTGCCGAACTCCATATCACTCAACGGTGCGTTGGCGCAGAGCGGCGCCATGACCATCGACGCGTGGATAGCGCCGTCATCGTATGCCGGTTTTCCGACCATTGTCGGCAACACATGGAACACGGGATACTGGCTCGGCCTGAACACCACGGGACAACTGCGCTTTTATCCCGGATCGGGTGTGCTGTATGAAAGCAACAGTTCTGTGCCGCTGAACAAGTGGACGCATGTGGCCGTCTCATTTTCGGATGTAAAGAACGAGATACTCTTTTACATCAACGGCACGCTCGACCGCGCCATCGGCGGGGTGACGCAGTCGCTCGGAACCTCGGTGGACGATCTCCGCATCGGGGCCGACAGGCAGGGCGCATCGGCGAATTATTTCTTCAGTGGGGGCATCGACGAAGTGCGCATCTGGTCGGCGCCCATCAGTTACAACGTGGCGCTCGGTTTGTTGTACCGCGTGCCGCATGTGTTTGCGGGCGGGCTGTACGGCAACGCACTCGCCGCGGCGTGGCGTATGAACGGCGACGCCGTCGATTCAGCCCGCGGCAACGACGGCAGCGCCGTCGGCAGTGTCACGTATCCCGCGGGGCCGGGAGTACACTACGAACGCATCTGCGCCCTCTTCGTAAACGACGGCAGCAGCGGTCACGACTATTTTTCGGGTCCATCACACACGGGCAACACCTTCTCCGGAAGTTACACCATCGAGTCCTGGGCCTACCTTGCCGCGGGCGGTGCGGCGACAGCGTTTCAGACCTTTGTGTGTAAGGGCTCGGTGCCGAACAATTCCTTCTCGTACTGGCTGGGCGTGAACAAACAGAACGGGCGCCTCCGTTTTGCGCCGACCGGCGTCTGGGCAAACGTGCTTGAAAGTACGGATCCGCTGCCGACCGGGCAGTGGGTGCATGTGGCCGCGACCTATGAGTACGGCGGAAACACGGGCACCGCGCGTCTCTACATCAACGGTGTGCAGAAAGGATCGGCGGGCTTTGCGGGAGCGTCCCCATCGTCGCAGGCCTCTCTGTTGGTCGGCACGTCCGATCCGCAGTTCGGTCCAGCGCAGGCCTACGCCCTTGCGGGACGGCTTGACGAATTGCGCCTCTGGAACGTCGCGCGCAGCGCGGCCGACATCGCGAACACATTTCGCCTCGAGTTCGAGAGCGGGGCGGCGGGCCTCACAGGCGTCTATCATTTCGACGGCGACGTGCTCGACCAGTCCGTCTCCGCGAATCACCTGTACAATACGAACTCTTCCGCTAACGGCCTGTACTTCCGCGACGCGTCCGATCTTCCCGCCGCGGCGACGCTTGTGCTTACCGTGCCGAACGGCGGCGAGAACTGGACCATCGGCAGCACGCAAAACATCACGTGGGTGTCGGCGGGTCTGGGCACCGTCACCATCGAGTTGTCGCGCGACGGAGGTGCGAGTTTCGGCGAGACAGTGGTCTCAAACACTGCCGCCGCCGCTGGAAGTTATCCGTGGACGGTGACGGGTCCGGAAACCCAAAACGCCCGCGTGCGCATCCGTTCCGGAAGTTCGCCCGAACTGATCGACTCGTCGAACGCCGATTTTTCCGTGCTTTCGCCGCCGCCCGTGATTCTGGCGAAACCCTCGTCGCTGGTGTTCACGGCGGGGCAAAACGGGCCGCTGCCTCCTGCACAGGATCTCACGATCTCAAACTCAGGTTCCGGAGTGTTGTCGTGGAGCGTTTCGTGGAGCAGCCCCTGGCTCGACGTGACACCCTCGGGCGGCAGCGGCAACAGCGGCACGATACAGGCGCATATCCCGAGCACCGTGATCGCACCGGGCACCTATCTCGACACGATTCGTTTCACGGGCAACGCCGCAAACATGCCGTACGCCGTGCCCGTCACACTTATCGTCACCGCGACACCACGCTTCGCGGCCGAGCCGGCGGCACTGCAGTTCTCGACGCAGCCCGGCGTGAATCCGCCGCCGCAGTATGTCAAAATCCGGAATGCCGGAACGGGATCACTCGCATGGACCGCGAGCGCCACCGTGCAGTGGATGCAGATCGCACCCGCGGCCGGCGCGGGCGGTGACTCGATACTGGTCTCGATCAACGCTGCCAGTCTTGCTCCGGGTACACACACAGGCGGTGTGCTTCTCAACGGAAACGGCGACAACAGCCCGTTTGTCGTGCCCGTGCAGTTGATCGTTTCGAATCTCGCGTATTATCCCGTTTCGGGCCGCGTGGATGCGGGCGGTGTGCCCCTAGCGAACGCGCGCATCGACATCAGCGGCGACAGCGTGCTGCAGGTTCTGACCGGCGCCGACGGCAGCTTCTCGATTCCCGGCTTGCGCACGGGATCATATGTCGTTACAGCGTCGAGTCCCATGTACTCGTTCATCCCCGCGGCACACACGATTGCGCTGCTCGTATCACCTCGATCCGATCTGAACTTCTCCGCCACACCGCGTGGAGGCAGCGTGATGCTGCACTACAGGAAGGGGTGGAATCTCGTCTCACTGCCTGTCGATCCAGTTGACGGCAGTATCACCACACTTCTGCCCGACGCCTCGCCGGCCAAGGCCTGGCGCTACGCACCCGATACCGGGTATGTGGAGGAGTCGCGCCTGGTCTTCGGAGTCGGTTATTGGATCAAGTTTGCGAAGACCGACAGCGTGCTCATAAGCGGCGCTTTGCGCGGCGCGCTGCGTCTGGTGTTGAAGGGAATAGGCGGCGGCTGGAATCTTGTTGGCGCGGGTTCGGGTCCGGTGGACATCGGCACGTTGCGGCAGACGCCCGTCGATGCGCTCGTGAACGTGTTCCAATTCACACCCGGCGAGGGTTACCGTTTTCCCGAGGGCAATCTTCTCCGGCCCGGTCGAGGATACTATGTCAAGGTACGGCGGGATGCCGTGCTGGATCTGACCGCTCCGCCATTTGCGCCGCCCGATGCGGCGGTCGAGCGGTGAGCGGGGAGTCGAGGATCGATGATACGTCTACCGCGCGTGTGTCGGGCTGAACGTGTCGAAGCCGACACACGCGGGGAAGGGAGTACGTGAGAAAAGCACACAGGAGGAACGGAGGGAAGGGAGGTGTACCAAACGCGCGGCGCGGGGTCGCTATTGCACGCTGTGCCGGTCCCGCGGGTTGCACAGCATGCTTGTGTCAGTCTGAACGTGTCGAAGCCGACACACGCGGGGAAGGGAGTACGTGAGAAAAGCACACAGGAGGAACGGAGGGAAGGGAGGTGTACCAAACGCGCGGCGCGGGGTCGAAATTGCACGCTGTGCCGGTCCCGCGGGTTGCACAGCATGCTTGTGTCAGTCTGAACGTGTCGAAGCCGACACACGTCGGGTAGAGAGTACCGGGGGCTGCCTGCTGGAGCGTTTCTCCTGCCCGATTCCCGGCCCGGCCTATTAACACAAAACCCCGCCATCGGCGGGGTTTTGTGGTACAGTCCGGAACACTTAGTTCTTCGAGGGTGCGGCGGGCTTGTCGGCCGGTGTGGTGGTCGAGGCCTTCTGGGCGTGACCGGCGCACTTCGACATGTCGCAGCTTTCCTTCTTGCCAGTGGTAGCAGCGTGTGATGCACATTCGGCCTTCTCCTTGTCGCTGCACGAAGCCTGCTTGGCCTTGTCGCCACAGGCGTCCTTGGTCTGACCGACGGTCTTCGACGCGCAGCAGGATGCGGCCTTGCCGCCTTCCTTCTTGGGATCCTCGTGTGCCGTGGCGGAGATCAGCGTGAACGACAGGGCAAACATCGCGGCGAGGGCAAATACTTTCTTCATCAGTGTGTCCTTTATAATTGGTGAGAATGAGAGTTCGGGATATTGTAACTCCGTAAATATAGAGACCCCGAACCGAGGGATGCAAGACGGATCGACACCGAATTTTCGATCCCGGCAGGGGAGAAATCGGTGACCTTTGAATCCGGCTGCGGCGTGGATATCTTCCCGAAATATCCTTCCCCATTCATTATTCTCGAAGAGGCCTCCCATGCAGAAGTATGGCGCGGAGTTTTTCGGAACATTCTGGCTCGTTCTCGGCGGATGTGGTAGTGCGGTGCTCGCGGCCGCATTCCCCGCAGTGGGCATCGGACTCCTGGGCGTCTCGCTTGCCTTTGGTCTGACAGTGCTCACGATGGCCTATGCCATCGGACACATTTCCGGATGCCATCTCAATCCGGCCGTCTCGATCGGCCTGTGGTCCGCCGGACGTTTCCCGGCGAAGGAACTCGTCCCCTACATCGCCGCACAGGTGCTCGGTGCCATCGCCGCGGGCGGCGTTCTTCTGGTGATCGCAAGCGGGCAGGCGGGGTTCACGACCGCGGGCGGCTTCGCGTCGAACGGCTTTGCGGAACATTCGCCCGGGCAGTATTCCCTTCTTGCGGCGCTGGTGACAGAAATCGTCATGACCATGATGTTCCTCCTCATCATCCTCGGAGCGACGGATGAACGCGCGCCGAAAGGTTTCGCGCCGGTCGCCATCGGCCTCGGTCTCACACTCATCCACCTCATCAGCATTCCCGTCACAAACACCTCGGTCAATCCCGCGCGCAGCACCGGTGTCGCTCTTTTTGTCGGCGGCTGGGCGGTGGCGCAGCTCTGGTTGTTCTGGATTGCTCCTATTGTAGGTGCGGTTCTTGGTGCGATGGTGTATCGTTTTATCGGGAGACGGTAGACGGTTAGACGATCAGACGGTTAGACGATCAGACGGTTAGACGATCAGACGATTAGACGATCAGACGGGTAGACGATCAGACGGTTAGACGATCAGACGGTTAGACGATCAGACGGTTAGACGATCAGACGGTTAGACGATCAGACGAATGGACACATGGCCGTGGAAGCGACTGAGGCCGCTTAGCGACATCAACCTATGAAGTGGCCGTTCTGGTGTGGACGCTGCCTGATACAAGATGGCATTGGGATCTGGCGCGTATGCGCCGGATATTTCGCGCTTCACGTTGAAGGCGAATACCATGCAAGACGTTCGTTCACTGTTCCCCTATCTCGAATCCGGCCGCATCTACCTGAATCACGCTGCGACCGGACCGTGGTCCACCTACGTCGAGGACGCGGTGCGGCGCGCCACCGAGGTGTTTGTGCGGGGCGACATCGAGATCTATCAATCCTTCCTGCGCGTGCTGGGCGAGACACGTGTGCTCGCCGGCGACATGCTCGGATGCGCGCCGGAACGGGTCGCGTTTGTGCAGAATACGTCCGAAGGGCTCAACGTGCTTGCGAGCGGCCTTGCCTGGAAGCCGGGCGATCGCATCGTGCTGGCCGAGCAGGAATTCCCCGCGAACGTGTACCCTTTCCTGAACGCCACGCGGCACGGTGTGGAACTCGACTTTGTCCCGCAGCGCAACGGCGTGATCGAGCTGGCGGACGTCGAGCGCGCCATCGGTCCGCGCACGGTGCTGGTGGCGCTCAGTTGGGTGCAGTTCCTCTCGGGCTATACCATCGACCTCAAGGCGCTGTCGGATCTCTGCGCCGCGCGCAACGTGCTGCTGTCCATCGACGCGATACAGGGACTCGGCGCGCTGCGCCTCGACCTGCGCGAGACGCCGGTGGATTTCCTTTCGGCGGGCGTGCAGAAGTGGCAGCTCGCACCGCAGGGTGTGGCGGTGATCTACGCCAGCGAACGCGCGCAGGAGCGCATCGCGCAGGCGCATTTCGGCTGGCTCAGCGTGGGACACGCGTGGGACTTCTTCGACTACCGCCTCGCGCCGCGCGACGATGCGCGCCGCTACGAGAACGGCACCTACAACACCGTCGGCATATTCGGGACACACGGGTCCTATTCTCTCTTCCAGCGCGTCGGCATGGAGAACGTGGAGCGCAGCGTGCGCGCCCTCGCGAATCATGCGTACGAACGCATCGCGGAAAAGGGCTTTCCGCTGCTCACCCCCGCCGATCCGGCCCGCCGGGCGGGCATAGTCACCTTCCGCCACGACCGCGCCGATGCCGTCGCCGAAACGCTGCACACACGCGGTATCACCGTCTCTGCGCGCAGCGGTCACATCCGCATCGCGCCGCACTTCTACAACACCACCGACGAGATCGACGCCGCGGTGGAGGCAATCGGTGTCGCGTGACACGTTACACGTAGCAAAGTAGCAAAGTAGCAAGGTAGCAAAGTGGAAAGGCGCGAACGGCTCGCGATCTTCTTTTACTTTGCTACTTTCCACATTCCACTTTCCACGTTCAACGTAGCAAAGTAGCAAGGTAGCAAAGTGGAAAGGCGTCCGCGATTCGCGGTCTTCTTTTACTTTGCTACTTTCCACATTCCACTTTCCACGTTCAACGTAGCAAAGTAGCAACGTAGCAACGTAGAAAGGCGCCCCGGCTCGCGGTCTTCTTTTACTTTGCTACTTTCCACCTTGCTACTTTCTACGTTCTTCATCCGCAGTGTAACTTCCCGCGAAGCGGGTTTGTCCTTCTAGCATACGCACATTCCGGAGGTGGTATGATACGTCGGATTCTGATGGTGTTCGCTGCGTGTTTGTGTTGTGGCAGTGTCGCGCAGTCGCAGGGGAACATCGACTGGGAGGACTTGGCGACGGTGTTGCAGCCCGCTTCGGTTTCGCATCCGACATACGGTTGGATGGCGGGGCAGCGGCAGTACACGGGACTGGCGTACGATTCGGTGCGCAAACTTCTCTATGTTGTGAACCCTGCTCTGGTCACGGTGGGAAGCAATGGAGTGCCGCGGCCCACGATACGCATCCTCGATCCGATGACATTGCTGCCGGTCACATCCGTCGGGCGTGATGCGGTGACGGGCGCGGGAGGTGTGCTGCCCGTACCTCTCGATACGGTTGTGACAGGCAAGGGGTGGCCGAACGCATACTACGGAGGATATGGGAACGGACAGATGTCGCTCTATAAAATCGATGTCGACGACGAGGGCCGCATCTGGGCTTGCAATCTCGTGGCCCCTCTGTTCGGGATCTGCTTCCCCGGTCCTCCGCCGAATTGTGACTCCACCTACCTGTATCAGGGTCCGTTGCGCATCTACCGCTGGGACACCCCGTGGTCCACACCGCGTCGTATGTACGTGACGCTGGACCTCACGCGCGCAAACACCGGCTCCCTGGGCAACAGCGACATGTCGTGGTCGCGCTGGGGCGACGCTTTCGAAGTGACGGGGAAACGCGAACGAGTGTACGATGCAACACTCGGCGCCTTCAAGGTGGTGGACAAAACACAAGTGTATATCACGGGTATAAAGGATGGAGGACAGGACAATGAGATCCTGATACTGCAGCGTGATACAACACTCAACGTGTCCGACGGACTCGGCAGGAAACTCGAATACCGCATCGCGCGGCGCCTATGGACGTATGCGCCCAACACCGGTGGAAACGGACTCGCGGTAACAGGAAATGCCATCACGGACGATATATATACTTCCACGGGCAGCCGCGTCCTCCGATGGTCGGGTGCAATAACGAGCACGTCGGTCCCTGTGACGATACTCGACACGCTGTCATCCGATCCGATCACCGGCACGGGTCCTGCGGGTCCTCTTTCGTTTTTCGCGAATCCGAAAAATGCGAACCAACGATTTCTACTTTGCGCGGATGCGTATCCCACGAATCCGACGAACCCGCCCAATCTCAACACACGCGCCCGTGTCATGGACGTCTCGGCGATCGGATCGGCGTCCCGCGTTATTGGGAATACACCGTATCTCGGCCAGAACGTGTATCATTCCATCGGCAACAACGCATATATATCCGATGTGGACCACGGCATCCAGTGGTTTGGCAACGAACCTGATTGCCTGTATGCGTTTGTCCTGATGGCGAATAACGGCATCGCGACGTACAGGAATCGCGGCATGGCCCCCGGATTCGGCTGCTGGCTTCCGGTGAATGTGACACGCTTCACTGCGGACATGAACGAGGGCGTGATCGCGCTCCACTGGAGCACCGATAACGAACAGAACAATCTCGGTTTCGAGGTGCAGCGCCGGTTTGCATCGGGAGAGGATTGGAGCGGCATCGGCTTCGTGCCCGGGCGTGGCAGCACGTCATCGGTCTCGCGGTATTCGTACACGGATGTGATCGGATCGATGCATCACACGTCGGGCGGAGCCGCGTACCGTCTGCGGCAGATCGACAGCGACGGATCGGCGACGTACTCGCACAGCGTGGCGGTGCTTCTCGGCATGGCCGATGATTTCTCGCTCGAACAGAATCACCCGAATCCCGCCGTCACACATACCGACATCGCCTACTCCGTGCCCGCCGACACACACGTACACCTCGCGCTGTATGACGCGCTTGGCCGTGAAGTACAGGTGGCAGTGGATGCGGTGCAGACCCGTGGTTCCCACACGGCACATATCGTTTTGGGACACACTTCTCCCGGTATCTATTTCTGGCGACTGATCGCCGGCGGACGAACGCTACAGCGGGCGATGGTGGTTGCTATACGTTGACCGGGTAGATGTGGCAGTGCGGAAAGTAAAAGGTCGCAACGTAGCAAAGTAGCAACGCAGCAAGGTAGCAAAGTGGAAAGGCGTCCGCGATTCGCGGTCTTCTTTTACTTTGCTACTTTCCACATTCCACTTTCCACGTTCAACATTCCACTTTCCACATTCGACGTGGCGGAGTCGTTACACCCCTGCCTGCCCATTGGCCCGCAGGAGCATGTCGACCACTTCGCGAACGGCGCCGGCGCCGCCGTCGGCGCGGGTGACGTAGTGGACGGCGATACGGACGCCGGAGTGCGCGTTGCGCGGGGCGCAGGAGAAGCCGACACGCCGGAGCACGGGCACGTCGAGCATGGAGTCGCCCATGTAGGCGATCTCCTCGTCGCGGAGATTGTACAGCGCGCGAAAATCCTCGTAGGCGTCGAGCTTGTTGAGTGATCCCTGGTACAGATCGGTGATGCCCAGTTCGCGCGCGCGCTGCTCGATGATATGCGACTGCGAGCCGGTGATGAAACCGACGCGTATGCCGAAGTCGACGGCCAGCCGCAGGCCGTGTGCGTCAGCGACGTGAAAAGTCTTGGTCTCGAAACTCTGTGACGTGAACGAGACACCACCCACGGTGAGGACGCCGTCGACATCGAAGAGAAAGGCGCGCACGTCGCGCAGGCGCGCGTCGTGTTTCGCCGCGGGGTTTTCGCGTCTCACTCGGTGAAGTCTCCCGCCTGCACCAGCGCGCCGGTCTCGCGCGCCGCGCGGTCGACGGCCACAACCTGCGCGAGGAGCACGTCGATGTACGACAGCGGCAACTGGCTGGCCGCGTCGCTGAGCGCGTTGCGCGGATCCGGGTGTGTCTCGACAAAGATCGCGTCGATACCCACGGCCGCGGCCGCGCGCGCCAGCGGAAGAATAAATTCCGGACGACCGCCCGAGGCCTCGCCCTGGCTGGGCACCTGCACCGCGTGTGTTGCGTCCATCACCACGGGATAACCAAGCGAGCGCATGATCACGAGTGAACGCATGTCGACCACGAGGTCGTGATAGCCGAAGCTGACACCACGCTCGCAGAGAAGGATGTTCGTGTTGCCGGTCGAGGCCACCTTGGCAGCGGCGTGGCGCATGTCGCCCGGCGCGAGGAACTGGCCCTTCTTGATGTTCACCGCCTTGCCCGTGCGGCCCGCTGCCAGAAGCAGATCGGTCTGCCGCGACAGGAAGGCCGGAATCTGCAGCATGTCCGCGACCTCGGCCGCGGAAGTCGCCTCGTCCTCGCGGTGAATGTCGGTGACCACGGGGAGGCCGAAGGTGCTGCGCACTTCGGCGAGAACAGCAAGCGCTTCATCCATGCCGAGGCCGGTAAATCCGGACAAGCTGGTCCGATTCGCTTTGCGATACGAGGATTTGAAGACAAGCGGGAGTCCGAACCGCTCGGCGACGAGGCGGAGCGTCTCGGCGGTGCGGAGCGTCATGTCGCGGCTTTCGACCACGCAGGGCCCCGCGATGAGCGCCAGCGGAGCGCCGGCGCCGATGTGCATGTGTGCAACAGACGCGGCGTTCATGAGTGTGCCTTTCCCTCGATGCCTTCCTGCAGCCGTGCGGTGCGGTCGGCGATCTTGAGTTTTTCGATGAGATCCTCGAGCGCGCCGTTGATGATGTCGCCGAGGTTGTAGAGTGTGAGTCCGATGCGGTGATCGGTGAGCCGGTTCTGCGGGAAGTTGTACGTGCGGATCTTGTCGGATCGATCGCCGCTTCCCACCATCAGTTTGCGGGCCGCCGATATCTCGGCGTTCTGCTCGCTCATCTTCAGTTCGTAGAGACGTGCGCGCAACACCTTCATGGCCTTCTGCCGGTTCTTGAGCTGCGAGCGTTCCTCCTGGCAGGTCACAACGATGCCGGTGGGAATGTGCGTCAGGCGCACGGCGGTTTCGACTTTGTTGACGTTCTGCCCGCCCTTGCCGCCGGAACGGTAGATGTCGATACGCACATCGTTGTCGCTGATCTCGACATCGACGTCCTCGACATCGGGCAGCACCGCAACCGTGGCCGCGGAAGTGTGTATGCGGCCGCTCGCCTCGGTGGCGGGGACGCGCTGCACGCGGTGCACGCCGCTCTCGAATTTCATCGCGCCGTACACATCGTCGCCGCTCAGAGAAAACACAACTTCCTTCATCCCGCCCACGCCCGATTCACTGAGCGAGATAAGTTCCTGTTTCCAGCCGCGCACTTCCGCGAAGCGGCTGTACATGCGGTAGAGGTCACCCGCGAACAGGGCCGCTTCCTCGCCGCCCGTGCCGCCCCGGATTTCTATGATCACGTCCTTGCTGTCGTTGGGATCACGCGGCACAAGAAGGATCTTGAGTTCGTTCTCGGTCTCCGCGATGTCGGCAACGAGTTGATCGATCTCTTCGCGCGCCAGGCGCACGAGATCGGCGTCGTTCTCGGAGTCGAGTATTTCCCTGTGCCCGGCTTCGTCCTGTTTCAAGCGGCGGTACCGTTTGTACACGGTGACCAGCGCCTCGAGCTGACGGCGTTCCTTGGCGAGTTTTGTGTATCGGGTCTGGTCGGACGCTATCTCGGGAGTGCCCATGAGCGCGCCGAGTTCGTCGTACCGCGCGATGACTGCATCGAGTTTATCAAACATGGGTAGCGGGGATTTCCTTCATAACGAACAACCTTTAATATACGGAAATTCTGTGGTAGATGGGTAGATGGTAGTTGGTAGATAGGTAGATGGTAGATCGACCTATGGAGTGTGAGTGAGGAGACAGGGTACAGGATTCAGGAGACATGCACCGTGTAAACTCATTCCTCCTGTCTCCTTTCTCCTGTATCCTCACACGGGTGTTAGGATTCAGGATACGGGAGACAGGAGACAGGCATCGGCCAAGTTCCTTCCTTCTGTCTCCGTTCTCCTGTATCCCCACGCGGGTGTGAGGATTCAGGATGCGGGAGACAGGAGACAGGCATCGGCCAAGTTCCTTCCTCCTGTCTCCTTTCTCCTGTATCCTCACACGGGTGTTAGGATTCAGGATACGGGAGACAGCTCCGTGTCTACGTGTTTATATGAGAGCGCAACCGAGCAGACGTGGAGAATCCGTATATTTCTCGATTCTTGAGACGATTGGAGACATAACAGGTATGAGTGATTCAAAGGCCGTACGGCGAAAAAAGGGCGCGGAGACACGTGCCGTATCGTGGGTCTGGGGTGCGTGGAACGGACGGCAGGCGGCGGTGGCCATGGGACTGCTTGCGGTGCTGGCCGTTGCGTCGGTGCTGTTCTACGTGCTTCCGCTTACGAAAAGCGTAGGGGCGGCGGGATTCCCGTCGGACGAACCCTGGATTGCGCTGACCTTTGCAAAGAACCTCGTGCAGCACGGCGTGTATGCGCCGCATCCCTCAATCCCGTCGTTCTCGGGCAGTACCTCGCCCTTGATGGTGCTGTTGCTGGCGCTGCTCGGACTGCTCGTGTCGAGTCCCACCACCGCCGCGTACATCGTCGGAGCCGCATCGTACGCCGCCGCAGCGGTGTTCCTGTTCCGCCTCGCGCGCAAAGTGTTTCCGGGAGAAGACTGGATCGCCTTCGCCGCCGCCCTTCTATTTGTGCTGTATCCGCGTTTGCAGGCCGCCGCCGCCTCGGGCCACGCAACCATGTTGTTCATCGCCCTCTCGATCGGCGCATGGGCGCTGTATGCCGAACGCAAACCGCTGTGGTTCTTTACCCTAGCAGGCCTGGCGCTGTGGGTCCGCCCCGACGCGCTTGTGCTCCTCATCGCGGCGCTGTTCCATCTCTTCTATCACCACCGCGTGGTGACCGAACGACCGGCCGCCGACGCAACTGATCCGCAGGTCACGCGCCTCGCGTCACGCAGAGGCATGTTCGTGTGGTTCGCTCTGTTCCTCGTCTATCTCGTATTCAACCTCGCACTGAACGGAACCATATTTCCGAATTCTGTCGGATCCAAGTTGGCCTATTTCCATAATGCCGACGGCGGGAGTTTTGCCTCGGGTGTGTTGACATACTTCACCAGCGCAGAAGGAGCGGTGTTGATTCTTGCCGCCGTTTTGGGGATCGGACTCCTTATGCGCGGTTTCCTGAAGCGGAAGCGTATTCCCGTTCTGTCGCCCGCGGTGTTCGCCGCGGGACTGATTATCGCCTACGGCATCTTCCTTCCCGTCCTGCGCGATGACGCACGCTATCTCGCGCCCGCCGTGCCCGCGTTCATCCTGCTTGCACTGTGGGGCGCGCGGCGCCTGTTCGGGCTGCTGGCGGAACAGCTCGGGACAGAGGCGCCGCAGCGCCTTGCGCGTCCGGTGCTGATGCTGCTCGCGATCGCGGCGCTCGCGCTCGGACTCGCGGGCACCGTACCCTCGCGCGAGAGTTATGTGAAGGCGGTCCGCTACGTCAACGAGCGGCAGATCGCCGCCGCGCACTGGCTCGCGCAGAACACAAATCCTGACGCACTCATCGCCACGCAGAGCGCGGGCGTGATCGGATATTTCAGCGGCAGAAAGGTTGTCGATGTGACAGGTGTGTTGACGCCGGAACTCGTGAGCAGCATCGGCGATCTCGGGAAACTCGAGACGTATCTCGCCGCTGTGGGCATCACGCATTACGCGATGCTGCGCGAACAGTATGAGGTCGTGAACGTGAATCCGTTGTTCACCTCCGACATCCGCGTGCCCGAGGTGATGGAAGTGCTGCCGTTCAAGAAGAAACGCAGCCACATCATGCCGCAGGCGGCCAGCGCGTTAAACGTCCGCGCCGCGACGATGATGGCCTCACGTCTGAACGAACAGGCGCTCGCCGTGCTCGAGGAATCGTACAAGCTCGATCCCGCATCCGCGCGCACGCAGACGCTCATCGGCCTGTGCCTGCTGAGCATCGGCGATTCGACCCGCGCGATCAACGCTCTCGAGCGGGCTCTGCGGCTGCAGGAGGATTACGGCGCGGCGATGCTGCCGCTCGGCGACATGTACAGCGCGAAACGCGAGCACACCGCGGCCATACGCCTGCTCGGACAGGCCGTCCTTCTCTCTCCGAATTCCACGCGCAATCGCGAGGCCTTCGAGAAGGCCGCGTTGTCGCACTACCGCGACTCGCTCGCCGCGCTCGGATTCCGCAGCATCATGCTTCGCGGGCGTCGATGAACGCGGGGTGCCGGAGTGTTGAAGGCCGTGCGCGCGACTGAGCCGCGCTCCGCGCGGCGTCGTGGTGCGGCGGCGCTGTGCCTGTGCGCCGCGCTGGCTCTTGCGGGTCCGCTCGCGCCTGCGCAGACGCTGCCCGCGCGCGAGTGCCGCGCGGTCTGGCTCACGACACTCTCCGGACTCGACTGGCCTTCCGCCGCGACGCGCGGGAATCCCGAGGCGCAGCAGCGCGAACTTCGTGTGATACTCGACAATCTCGTGGCGCGGAACATCAACACCGTCTATTTCCAGGCGCGTTCGCGCGGGAACGCGTTTTACCGCAGTGCCATCGAACCCTGGGCCGCGGAATTGAGCGGCAGTTTCGGGACGGATCCCGGATGGGATCCGCTCGCCTTCGCCATCAGCGAGGCACACGCGCGCGGACTCGAACTCCACGCATGGGTGAACGTGTTCAAGGTCTGGAGCGGCGGTGCCTCTCCGCCGCGAAGCACGCCGCCGCACATCGCGCACGCATCACCCACGTGGGCCACCGAGTACAAGGGCGAGCAGTGGATCGATCCGGGCATCCCCGAGGCGCGCGAGTGGCTCGTGCGGCTATTTTCGGACATAGCGCTCCGATATGATCTCGACGCGATCCATCTCGACTACGCGCGCTATCCGGAGGCGGACTTCGACGACGCGGCGACATACAGGCGCCTCGGTCGCGGGACCGAGCGCGCGGCATGGCGCCGCGCAAACGTTGACGCCTTTGTCGAGGAACTCTCGGCGCGACTGCGGGCATTAAAGCCGCGCCTGCGTCTCGGCGCAGCGCCGATCGGCATCTACGAAAGCATCCCCGACGCGCGCGGCTGGCAGGGGTATCACGCGCTGGGCCAGGATTCTCGCGGCTGGCTGCGCAAGGGTCTCGTCGACTATCTCGCGCCGCAGATCTACTGGGGGCTCAAACGACGCGGCAGCAATGTGGATTTCGACGCGCTGATCCACGACTGGCAGCGCGCGTCGTCGGGACGGACCATCATCGCGGGCATGGCCCCGTACAAGGACGATGTGCGTCCCTGGATCGGCGACATGATCGACGTGAGCCGCGCAGCAGGCGCCGCGGGCCAGGCCTATTTCCGCTATGAGCATGTGCGCGACGGCAGCGCTTTCGCGGGGCGGTACGAAACGCGGATACTGCCCCCCGCGGCGCCCTGGCGCGATCCCGTGCGCCCGAATCCGCCGACCGCCTTGCGCGTTGAACGCGGTGACGGGGCGGCGACACTGACATGGAGGTCGCCCGCGCCCGCGGCCGACGGTGAGACCGTCACACGCAGCGCGGTATATCGGATGGAACGTGACGCGGCCGCCGCACCCGTCCTGCTCGCCGTGCTGCCAGAAGGAGTGACACAATACCGCGATACGCAGCGCGCCACCGAGGCCGAGTATGTCGTCACCGCGCTCGACCGCTGCAACAACGAAAGTGACGCCTGCTCCAGCGCCTTCATCGCAGGCCGCGCGCGCACACCCTCGCCCTCGCACGCCCGCACGGCGCCGCGCCTCGCCGAACCAGTGTTCCACGGCGAGCGCCTGCTGCTTGTCGCATACCAGTTACCCGCGCCGGCGGACATGCGCCTGCGCCTCATGGACGGTGACGGAGCCGAACTTGCCGTGCTCGTGGAGGGACGCATCGACGCGGGCACACACATGCTGGGCCTCGATCTCGACCGCCTTCCACCGCGCGCCGCGCGCCTCGTGTTCGAGACCGGCGAGACGACGCAGCTTCGCGAACTCACGTCCGCGCCATGACAACACACGACGCGCTGCCGCCGGACATCGCCGCGCGATGCGCGGACGCGGCGCGCTGCGGGCAGTTGTACGAAGGTCTGCTCGACCTTGCGCGGAAACGGTTCGCGGCGAATCTGAGCGCCTTCGGGACCCTCGTGTGCGAGGCGCTCGGCGCGATGCCCGATCCCGAGAGAGCGTTAGTCCAGCTCTCCCGTTTTCTGAATGCGTCGTTCAGTCCGGGCAGCCTGGTGGACGATTGTATCCGACGTCCGCTGCTGCTCGACACATTCTTCCGGCTTGTCACCACCTCGGGTTTTCTTGCCGATGTGCTCGTGCGCGACGCGGAACTGTACCGCTGGCTGATCGACAGCGAGGCCCTCGACACACGTCCCGCGCGTGAAGACATGCTTGCCGAGGCGCGCGACGCGTGGACGCGATTCACCTCGGCTCCGCGTCGCGTGTTGTCGCTGCGGCGGTATCAGCGCCGTGAGCTGCTGCGCATCGGCGCGCGCGACATATTGCGCGGGACGGCGCTCGAAGACACCGTGCGCGAACTCTCGTGGCTGGCCGATGCGGTGGTGCAGGTGCTTCTTGCGCATGCGATCGACACCGTCAAGGAGCGCCAGCCCGGTCTGCGTGTGCCGCCGCTTGTTGTCCTTGCCCTCGGCAAATGGGGCGGCGAGGAGTTGAACTACAGCTCCGACATCGATTTTGTTGTTTTCTACGAGGCGCTTGACGAGGGCGACACCGAGGCGGTATTCAGCGCCGCGGTGAAGGTTGTGGAGTATCTCGTGCGGTTGCTCACCGAGGTTTCGACCGACGGTATGTTTTATCGCGCCGATCTGCGGCTGCGCCCCGATGGTGCGGCGGGTCCGCTGGCCATGTCGGCCGACGCCGCGATGTCGTATTACGCGGCGCGCGGGGCGCTGTGGGAGAGACAGATGCTGCTCAAGGCGCGCTGCGCCGCTGGTGATGCGGGCGCCGGCGCGCGGATGCTCGAGCGGCTGCGGCCGTTTGTCCATCCGCGGACCCTGGCGGCTCCGCCCTCCCAGATAGCGGCCGACATACGCGCGCGTCTTTCGCCGCGATGGGGTGAAGCGGACGACGTGAAGCACGGGCGCGGCGGCATACGCGATATCGAGTTCGCCGCGCAGTTCCTCCAGTTGATTGCTGGCGCGACGCCGGACGCGGGCACGGGCACGCTTGCCGCGCTCGACACGCTGGCGGACGCGGGGCGGCTGAGCGAGGAGGAGCGCGACGTGTTTGCGCGCGGGTACCGCATGCTGCGCCGCGTCGAGCATATGGTGCAGCTCGAATCGTTTGAACAGACGCACCGCGTGCCGCGCGAGAACAGTGCGCGCGCCGTTCTTGCGTGGAAACTTGGATACGAGGCCACCGACGAATTCACGCGCGCGCTCGAGGAGACACGCGCGGCAGTCGCCCGCTGCGCCGATGCGGTGCTCGGTCCCGTCGATGCGGCACAGGCGCAAGCGTCGGTGCCCGGACCCGAGGCGCTGCGTGTGATGGGTTTCCGGGAGACCGAGACCACCGCGCGCGCGCTGCGCGGACTGCGCGAGGGCCGCGCCTCGCGGCCGCATGACGGCGCGCAGCGCGCGCGCATGTCGGCGATGTTCGACGCGCTGCTCGCGGACCTTGCGCGCGAACCGCTGCCCGACGCCGGCGCGCGGGGTCTCGAGGCCCTGCTTGCCGCGTCGCCCGCGCCGCGCACCGTCGCCGAATTCCTCTCCCGCGCGCCGGCGCGGCGCCTGCTGCTGCGACTGGCCTCGGCGGCGCCCGGACTTCTCCGCGCGCTCGGCGCCGCGCCCCTCGCGCTCGAAGGACTGTTCAGCGGGTCGGTTCACACGGATGCGGCGGCCGATCCCGCGTCGTTCAAACTGCATCGCGAAGCCGCCTACGCTGCGGCCTTCCTGCTCGGCGAATTACCGATCGCCGCCTATGCCTCCGCGCTCGGTGAAACCGCCGACGCCTGCCTGCAAGCGGCGATGTCACAGCTCGCGCCCGGCGCCCCCTTCCTCGTGCTCGCGATGGGCAAATACGGCGGCTGCGAACTCGCGCCCGGCAGCGACCTCGATGTGATCTTTCTCTATCGCGAAACGCCGCGCTTCGGCGGAGACGACGCGCAGGCCCTCGCTCGTGCAGTGATACACGCGCTGGGTCCGTCCGCCCTCGGCGCTCACGCCTACGAGGTGGACGCCCGGCTGCGTCCCGAGGGCAGGAGCAGTCCGCTCGCAACATCTTTCGACGCATACAGGCGGTACTTCGACGGCCGCGCATCGCTGTGGGAAAAGCAGTCGCTGCTCAAGGCGCGCGCCGCGGCGGGGGATGCCGGACTCGCGGCCGAGACGGCGGACTTCATCTCCGGCGTCCTTCACAATGTGACGCTGGACGCTTCCGCACTGACGGGCATCGTGGAGATGCGACGCCGCATGGAGCCCGTGAACCGTTTCCGTCAGGCGGATTTTTTCGACGTGAAGCTCTCGCAGGGCGGACTTGTCGACGCCGAATTCGCCGTGCAGGTACTCCAGCTCGCGGCTGCGGGATCCGGCGGTGCGCTGCGGACACCAAACAGCTTCGCCGCGATCGATGCGCTGCCGTTCGCGTATCCTCCACTCGCAGCGCGCGCACGCGAGGCCGCTGCATCGTATGCCGCGTTGCGCGCGCTGCAGGCCGCGCTGCGGCTCACGCTCGAATCACCGTCGAATCTGCTCCCCGACGACCGCTCCGCCCTTGCTGCGGTGCTCGGCTACGAGAGTGACACGTCGCTTGTACGTGCGCTGCACCGGCATCGTGCCTGCCTCCGCGCACTCTTCGACGACGCGGTGCGCATGGCGGCACTAAAACAGAATAACGGATCCGATACTCCAGAACGTGATACACCATGATTCCCTCTCCCTTCGTCGCCGCCACCCCGGCTCGTCCCTGCACGGCACGCCCGCGCACGCGTTGTTGCTCGTCGACAACGATCTCGGAACTGTGGAGCGTCGCCGTTATGCTGGCCGCCTTTGCGCTGTGCTCGCTGCTCTGTGCGCCGGCGCTGCAGGCGCAGGGCCGCACGCCGGTGGCCGTTGCCGCGCCGCCGAAACCGCTCCCATCGGGCGGCAAACATAAACCCGCGAGCACAGGCACGGGCTTCCTCCGCGTGCTTGTGGTATTTGCGCGGTATGCGGGCGACACGCTGCGCACGGAGTCGTGGCCGGACCCGGATCGGCTGCCTGCATGGGCAAAAACCATGGTCGATGCCACACCGTCCGCCATCGGCCGCAATCCCGAAAACATCAGCGAGTACTTCCGCAGAAATTCCAACGGACTCTTCCGCCTCGTCGGAGATGTGCGCTATGTCACGCTCGATTCCACCGAGGAATATTACCGCATGCGCCTCGAGGGCCGCGACGAGGAACTGCGCGGTGCCGTGATCCGTGATGCGCTTCGCAAACTCGACGATCCGCGAGGAGAACACAGGGTGGATTTTCGGAAGTACGACCTGTGGTCCACCACCGACGATTATGCGGCGCGCAGAAAACCCGACGGTTTTGCCGACATGATCTGGTTCCTCACGCGCACACACAGCGAGAATCCTTTCCCCGAGGGTGATCCGCGCCGCGCGCGATACCGCGATTATGCGCGCGTGTCGGCGGATTTTAACGTGAACGGTCCGCAGCTCCGCTTCGACGGCGTTGCGGTGAATCACACGGCGGGATTTGTGGAGGGGCGTGGCAGTGGTGTGATGAGTTTCGGCGCGAGCGCGCGCAAGCCGGTGACGTTGAACGATACGGTGGCGGGAGCAAAAGGACAGCCGCGTATTTTCGGCGAGCTGATCCACGAGATGGGCCATTACCTGTTCGGACCGTCGCATCTGGGCAACAGCGACATCTCGCTTTCGACCACGCGGTACACCAGTTACTTCACCGCATACGCGGTCACGACGGGCAATACTTTCGGCAACATGCTCGCGTACGAACGGATGCGGCTCGGCTGGGTGAACACGGGCGCGGGCACGTTGCGTGAGGTCGGATTGTCCGATACCGACCGCGTGCTGCTGCTCGAGGATCCTCATACGATGGGCCGCGGCACGCAGGCCGCGCGCATCGCGCTGCAGGGAAGTCCGCAATTCCTCGTGCTCGAGAACCGCGGCTGGAAGGGACCGTTCGAGGCGCGGCGTGTGCCGTATCATGCGACAGGCGCGCGGCTGGCCCCCGGGTTGCTCGTCACACACATCATCGCCGAGGACGCGAGTCTGCCTTACACCCGTGCGCGCATCGTGTGCGCCGACGGACGGTACCGGTGGAGATTGGTACGGGATCGTGGCGGAAGCAACGCGTACACCGCGATTGAAAAGGACAGCGCCGACGCCTTCGGCGGCTACGACGAACGCGAACGTATCTACATCGCGGCGCATCCGAATCGCCACTGGCTCGCCGGATACTGGCCCACGCCCGGCGGACAGCCGCGCGCGATAGGACCGTACCTCGGGTGCAGCAATTGTGCCGATTCCACAGAATCCGCCACCGACAATGTCGGTGATGCCTTCGATGTGTTTCAGCCCGGCGATGTACTCACACCCTGGTCGAATCCGCCGCTTGCCGTGTGGGCCAGGACGCGTTTTACGCTGCCGGACGGAGCCCCTCTCGGCATCCAGGTTCTGGATCGCGATGCCCGCACCGGAGCGCTGCGCGTGCGTGTCAAACGTGGCGCGCTCGACGAGTTCCCACCCTCGAAGCCGACGCTGCTGCGCGTGACCGACACCACACGCGGCATCATTTCATGGGCGCCGAATCGGGAACCCGCCATGGACAATGCCGCCGCGCCGGGCCGCTACGAAATCGAATGTGCGGCGGGCGACGGTCCGTTCACCGCGACGGGCTCGGTGGCGCATCCCGGCTCGACTTTCACCGTTGTTCCCGCGCGTACAGGTGTCACACGCTGCCGCGTGAGGGCCGTGTATGCACACGGCGGGTTTTCGACCTGGTCTGAAGAATGCAGGATCACCACGCGGTGACGGAGACTGCCGAAGGAACGCCCTCACGCGGTGCGCGTGTTCTTTTAGGAACAAAACGGAATCACGAAAGAGAAGCGGAGCAAAAACATGCGGTACAAACTGTTGGGTAAAACCGGATTGCGCGTATCGGAACTTGCTCTCGGCACGATGACCTTCGGAGAGGAATGGGGCTGGGGCGCATCGAAGGACGAAAGCCGCGCGATATTTGATGCCTTCGTCGAGGCGGGCGGAAATTTTTTCGACACAGCCAACCGCTACACCGAGGGGACAAGCGAGCGGTATCTGGGTGAATTCATAGGCGCCGAGCGCGAGAAGTTTGTTGTCGCCACAAAGTACACACTCTATACATCGAAGGACCATCCCAACGCAAGCGGCAACGGCCGCAAGAACATGATGCAGGCGCTCGACGCGAGTTTGAAACGCCTGAAGATGGACTACGTGGATCTGTTCTGGGTTCATGCGTGGGACTTCATGACGCCGCCCGAGGAAGTGCTTCGTGGACTCGACGATCTCGTGCGCGCGGGCAAGGTGCTCTACATCGGCATCTCCGACACGCCCGCCTGGGTCATCTCGCGTCTCGTCACCATGGCCGATCTGCGCGGGTGGACGCGCTTCGCCGCTACGCAGCTCAAGTACAGTCTGCTCGAGCGTACGCCTGAACGCGATCTGCTGCCGATGGCGCGTGAACTGGATCTGGCTGTCATGCCCTGGGGCGCGCTCGGCTCGGGCCTGCTCTCCGGAAAGTACAATGTCGATCCGGCGCAGAAGGGGCGGCTGGCCGGCTCTAAAACGGTGAACGAGAGGAATCTCGCCATTTCACGGATCGTGATGGACATCGCGCACGAGTGCGGATGTACGCCCGCGCATGTGGCGCTGAGCTGGGTGCGGCAGCAGCCGGGTGTCATCATCCCGCTTCTCGGCACGCGGAACGCTGCACAGTTGCGCGACAATTTCGGCTGCCTCGACGTCCGCCTCGACGAGGGACAGCTCCGCCGCCTCGACGAGGCGAGCGCCATTCCACTCGGTTTCCCTCACGAGTTTCTGCAGTCGGCGAACACCGTGGATCTCGTGTACGGCGGCTACCGCGACCGTATCGACGCGCTCCGGTAGTCCGCTTCGGCGCGTGCCACCGCATTGCGGGCGCGCCGATTTTCCGTTACCTTTTTCCCGTGGATCACGTGCAGGCATATCGGCACAGGATCACCGTCGAATATGACGGCGGTGATTTTGTGGGCTGGCAGACGCAGCCCAACGGGCGTTCGGTGCAGCAGGAAATAGAAACGGCGGCGGCGCGGCTGTTTCAGAAATTCGTGCGTGTGACGGGCGCGGGACGCACCGACGCGGGCGTGCACGCGCGTGGTCAGGTGGCGCATTTTGACGCCGAGACCACCCTCGACACGCACACCATCGGCCGCGCACTCAACGCGATGCTGCCGCCCGACGTGACCATACACGATGTCGCGCGCGTGGAATCGGACTTCCATGCCCGATTTTCGGCCTCATCACGCGCCTATGTGTACACGGTCACGAGCAGACGCGCATCCATCGATCGGCGCACGCGCTGGATACTGCACGGCCGCATCGACCACGGGCGCATCCTCGACGCGGTGCCCGCGCTGTCCGGCACACACGATTTCACGAGCTTCTCGAAACAGTCCGACGACGTCGAACACTGCTTCTGCCATGTGTTCGATGCCGCATGGAACAGCGACGGACCCGAGGGCCGCTTCGAAATACGCGCGAACCGCTTTCTGCACGGAATGGTGCGCGCGATCGTGGGCGGGCTCATGCAGGTGGGGCGGGGCCGGCTCGATCCCGGCGACATGGAGGGCATTCTCGCGGCGCGCGATCGCGCGCTGACACCGATGCTTGCTCCGCCGCAGGGACTTGTGCTGACCGAAGTGCGCTACGATCCCGAGGAGTTTGCGATGATGCGCACTGTGATGGCGCGGTGCCGCGACAGGAGGGAGGAGGGAGTGGGGAGGAGGGAGTAGGGGGTAGGGAGTGGGAAGACGCCTGTCCGCCGAAGTGCCACAGGCGCGCGATCAGACAGATCTGCATCGGGGTGTTTCACCTGTGATGTGTTTTCGGTACAATAGGGTGTGTTTCATTTTCCGAGAGTGAGGTGCGTGATGCGTGCAGCATGGGCGATGCGTGTAGTGTACGTGATGGTGGTGGGAGTCGTGGTGTGTGTGTGCGCTCCTTCCTGCGTGGCGCAGACGGGCGTTGTTGAAGGCGCGCCCGCGCAGCTCCCCGCCTTCGAGACACGCGACCGGCTGCCGGCTCCCGCCCTCGCCTTTGTGGTGATCGGTGACTGGGGCGGCGCCGCGAAGGAACTGCGCGCGCTTGCAGCAGGGCTGGCGAGGAAACACGAGGACGATCCTGTCGCGGCTGTACTTGCCGCGGGCGGCAATTTCCTCGATGGTGGAGTTGCCGGCATCGATGATCCGCAGTGGGAGTCGAAATTCGAAAGTGTGTTTGGCCCGGCGGAACTGAAGACGCCACTCTGGGCGGTGCCCGGCATGGCCGACGCCAAGGGCGATGTGGACGCGCAGACACGCTACCGGAGCCGAAATGCAACGATCAGTTGGAACATGCCCGCGCGTAACTGGACCACCGTGTTCTCGAGCGCAGACGGCTCGCTGCATGTGCGCATCACGGGCATCGATACGCCGGGTCTGCTCGCCGCCGCCGAGACCGAAAGGAGCAGGCAGGTGGCATGGCTCGATTCCGTGTGCGCTTCGTCGAAGGAGGAACGCCACATCGTGCTCGGGCATCATCCCGTGTATTCCAACGGCCGCAATGGCAATACACTGGGCATGATCCGCCATGTGAAACCCATCCTCGAAAAACATCGCGTGGATGCCTATCTCGCCGGACGCGACAACGACCTGCAGGTGTTATCACGCGTAAACAGTGTCGGATACCTTGTCAGCGGCGCGGCGGTGAGGGCACGCGATACGCGCTGGGCGGCGAATACGCTTTTTGCAGCGGCCGTCAGGGGTTTCCTGTGGCTGCAGGTGAACAAGGATGCACTGCTCGTGCAGTGTGTCGACACGGATGGTCAGGTCCTGTTCTCCACTCGTCTCTGATCCTCCAATATCACGCGCATTTCCATGTTCCGAGTGCTGTCGGATCGGGAGGCCATACACTGTACCCGTGACGGAGTGCAGAAACTCCTATTACCTTGCACTGAAATGAATCAAGTGAGCAGGTTGGTGCATTTCTGCTTGACTTTCATCCTAAATCCTTTATATTCAGTGCTGGAGAAGCTCAGATTCGATGTTATTCGGCGACGCTAAAAAACGGCGCATGAGTGGGATGACGGCACGAAAACCGGGCGCTTCCTCGGCAAATCACAAAGAGATGCTGGAAGCGCTTCTCACAGTGTGCACAAGCAACATGAGGACGGTCGACACCGATCTCATCAGTCGTGCATTTTATACTGCCGAAGCGGCACATGAAGGCCAGGCGCGCCATTCCGGGGAGGAGTATTTCACACATCCCGTCGCGGTGGCGATGATTGTTGCCCAGGAAATTCCTGTCGATGATGTGACTGTGGCGGCCGCCTTGCTGCACGATGTGATCGAGGACTGCGAAACGTGCACATACGATTCGATTCAGGCGGAATTCGGATCCAATGTGGCCGATATTGTGGACGGCGCGACAAAAATCTCGAACATCCTCCAGAGCAGGGAAGTGACCAAGGCCGAGAACTATCGCAAGCTTCTCGTGTCCATGCTCAACGATGTGCGCGTGATCCTTGTGAAATTCGCCGACCGCCTGCACAACATGCGCACGCTCGAATACATGAATGCCGACAAGCAGAAGCGCATCGCCCGGGAAACGCTCGAGATTTACGCGCCGCTCGCGCACCGGTTCGGTCTGGGCCGTCTGAAATGGGAGTTCGAGGATCTGGCCTTCAAGTATCTCTACGAGGAACCGTACCGGAAACTGAAGGACCAGCTCTCCACCAAGCGGCGTGATCGCGAGGACTACCTCACACGGGTCATGCGGCCGATTCGCGCGGAACTCGAGAAAAACGGACTCAAGGCCGAAGTCAGCGGCAGACCGAAACACATGTGGAGCATCTACAACAAGATGCTCAAACAGAACAAGACACTCGACGAAATCTACGACCTCTTCGCCGTGCGTATCATCCTCGATTCGGAGTCGGAAAAGGGCTGTTATCTCGCCTACGCCATCGTGTGTGAACTGTTCACCCCGATCCCGGAGCGGTACAAAAATTTTATCGCGCTGCCGAAAACAAACGGTTACAAGAGCATTCATACGACGGTGCTCGGACCAGAGGGAAAAATGGTCGAGGTGCAGATCCGCACGCGGCAGATGCACGACATCGCCGAACGGGGCATCGCCGCGCACTGGGCCTACAAGGAAAGTGTGAAGTACAAACAGAGCGCCTTCGAAAATTGGGGCACCTGGGTGCGCGAGATTCTCGAGGCCGCTCCCGCGGGCGGCGAGGAAGACAGCGCCGAGCTGCTCATCGACGGTTTCAAGCGCAACCTGTACCAGGAAGAGATCGTGGTGTTTACACCAAAAGGCGATCTGATCGTGCTGCCGACGGGCGCGACACCGGTGGACTTCGCCTTCGCGATCCACTCCGAAGTGGGCATTCACTGCATCGGCGCAAAAGTGAATCAGCGCATCGTGCCGCTCAACAGGCGCCTGCGCAGCGGAGATCAGGTGGAGGTCATCACCTCGCGCAATCAGTACCTGAGTCCCGACTGGGAACAGTCGGTCGTCACACAGCGCGCAAAAAAGGACATACGCCGCTTTATAAGCGAGCAGGGAAAAATCCGGCAGCAAAAGGGGCGCGAGAAATGGGACCGCAAGATCAAGCGCCTGCGTCTGGACATCCACGACGACGAACTGCATCGCGCCGCGGTACGGCTCGGCTTCTCGAGTCCGGGCAAACTGTTCATCGCCCTCGGCAACGACGAGCTGACCGCCGACGACATACTGCGCACCATAGACGAGTCACGTCCGAAAGACGTCGATATCACGCTGCCCACGGCCGACCGCGCGCAGGTCTTCGAGCAGTACGCGCAGGCCGCGCGTGAAGAGCAGGGCATACTGATACAGGGACAGACCGGCAACATACAGTTCGACTTCGCCCGCTGCTGCAGCCCTCTGCCCGGCGACGAGGTGGTGGGTTTTGTCACGCAGGGGCGCGGCATCAAGATTCACCGCAGCAACTGCCGCAACATCCTGCGCCTGCTCAGCGACGGCGATACATCCACGCAGTCGATGCGCGACCGGCTCATCGAAATCTCGTGGCCGCTGACACCGACCGGCGAATATCTCGGAGGGATACGCATGGAGGGCGACGACCGCCCCGGCGTCCTCAACGAGATTGCGCTCGCCATTTCCAGTTACAATAACACAAACATCCGAAGCGTGAACATCGAAGCACTGCCCGGGACCTCGTCGTTCCACGGGTCGGTGCTGGTCACTGTACGCGACCTCGACCATCTGCAACGCCTTATTGAACGGGTCAAAAAAGTGCGTGGTGTGTCGATAGCAGAGCGGTATGTCGATGTCGCATAACCCCCCCGGGAGGAATCACACCTCATGAAAAACAAGGTTCCCACGCTCACCCGCAAGGATATCGCCAAGCGGGTGTCCGAGGCACACTCAATCAAGACGCAGGACGCGGACCTCTGGGTCGAAAGCGTTCTGACAGCCGTGCGCGATTTGCTGATGTCGGCCGACCCCGAGATGCGCCTAGAGGTGCGTGATTTCGGCGTCTTCGAGGTGAAGCTGACCCGTGCAAAGCCGCGCGCGCGCAATCCGAAAACAGGGGACAAGGTGTATGTTCCGCCGCGACGTAAAACACATTTTAAACCGAGCAAACTGCTGAAAAATTTCCTGACGCAGCCGCTCAGTGCCGACGAAGAAGCGATGTTGCGGGACGGTGTCGAACGCGAACCGAATGTGTTCGCCACGGCCGGCACCGCCGACGATTTCCTTGCGCGCTGAAGGGGCATTCAGCGTCATCCCGGCCGCGGCCGGATGGTCTCAGCCCACCGGACGTGTGAACGCATGACCACACTCGCGATCGACTATGGAGAAAAACGCATCGGCCTCGCCGTCAGCGATCCGATGGGTATCATCGCGTCCGGTGCGGGTACGTTTGGCGCCGGACCCGATCTCATCGACCGGATCCTCGCGCTGGCCGCGGAGAGGAACGTCGGACGCATCGTGGTCGGATTGCCGCTCACCCTGCAGGGTGAGAACGGCCCGGTCACAACCCTTGTGCTCGCGTTCGTCGAGGCGCTTCGTGCGCGAACGGAACTGCCTGTCGAGACATTCGACGAACGATTCACCTCGTCGATGGCGACGCAGACGATCCGTGATCTCGGCGTGGGGCGCGCAAAAAGACGGGACAAGGCGAAAGTCGACGAGATCGCGGCGGTGCACCTGCTGCAAGGTTTCCTCGACCGCGGCGCGAACATGCGCGGACGCTGAGTCCGCGCGCACTGCTTCGATATTTACGCGGCTTCTTCTCCGGTCGAAAGCCGGTAACCGATGCCGGATTCCGTGCAGATCAGCACCGGATGTAGCGGATCATCCTCCAGTTTTCTCCGGAGCTGCGCGACGTACACCCGTGTGTACTCGGTCTCTTCCACGAACGCCTCGCCCCACACCTGCTCGAGAATGTAGCGGTGCGTAAGGACGCGTCCCGCGTTGCGGACGAGGAGGGCGAGCACGTTGTACTCGGTGCGTGTCAGTTTGACCGCGTTGCCGTGAACGGATACCTGGCGAGTGGTCAAATCCACCGACAGTCCGCCGCTGCGGAACACCTGCTCACGCTGCATCCCGGGCCTGTGCCGCAGCGCGCTGCGGAGGCGCGCAATCAGTTCTCCGCTTCTGAACGGTTTCGTAAGGTAATCGTCCGCTCCCGCGTCGAGAAGCGAGACGATGTCGCGTTCCGCATTTCGCACCGAGAGGATGAGTACCGGGATGTCGGACCATTCGCGCAGGCGCGCGAGCACGGCCTCGCCCGACATGTCAGGCAGGCCGAGATCGAGGATCACCGCATCAGGGTGTTGCATGGCCGCTGCGGTAAGACCGTCCGCGCCGCTGGCTGCGAGCAGCGTCCGGAAGCGTGCGGATTCGAGTGTGATCTGCACGAGGCGCCGTATCTGCACCTCGTCGTCGATGACGAGAATCAGGTGATCATTGCTCATCCGGCGCCCCCTCTGCCTGTCGCGGTGCTGGTCCGGCGGGCAGGCGCACGACGCAGCGCGCTCCTCCATCGGGCCTGTTGTCCACCTGCAGAGACCCATGATGTGCCTCGATGAAGCCGCGCGCGATGGTGAGCCCCAGACCGATTCCACCCGTGCCCGAATTCGCTCCACGCACAAATTTCTCGAAGGCGCGCGCGAGGACGCTTGAATCGAAACCCGGCCCTTCGTCCTCCACTGTCACCACAATCTGGTCGCCCGAAATGCGGGCTGACACAGAGACACGCGTCCCGGCGGGAGTGTGTTGCATCGCGTTTCTGAGCAGATTCGACAGCGCGACTTGGAGAAGGGTAAAATCCGCCTTGATCAGAGGAACCGCGGGCGCGATGTCGATCACGAAAGGATGTTCGTGCAGCGAGTCGCCAAGCTCCGATGCGGCCGCATTCACCACATCGCGCAGGTCGAGCCAGTCGGCGTCCACCCCCACGCGGCCCGCCTCGAGACGGGTGACGGCAAGCAGGTTCTGCACCGTGCGGTCGAGCCGCTCCGACGCGTGCAGGATTTCCGTGACAAGTTCGCGACGCAGACCCGGATTCCCTGAGATCGTGTCATCGGAGAGCGCCTCTGCACTCCCGAGAAGCGCGGTGATCGGCGTGCGGATTTCGTGCGAGATGGAATTGAACAACGTGGTGTAGAGCCGTTCGGATTCGGCGAGCGCGATGGATTTTTTCGCCATCTCGTTCAGAAACTCGCGGTCAAGTGCCGTGGCGATTTGCCGCAGAAAGTTTTCCAGAAGTATCTCCTGATCCAGTGTCAGGCGCTCGCCTGAAACGGTTCGTATGCCGACAGCGCCCAGTGTGTACCGTGGTCCGGAGAGCGGGTAATAGGTCGCATCGGCGGAGGAAAGGGTGTCGGTGAACTTCCCCGCACGCTTTTCATTCCAGTGCACCCACGAGGCAACGGCCACTTCTTTCGTGTCGGGAAAAAACGCGCTGCCCTGATGTGGCACGGGAACAAAATCCCCGTCGAGATCGCTGAGGAAAAACGTCGCGTCCGCATCGAGGTATTTTCTGATGTGCCCCGCCGCGGCGTGCACCACGTTGTTTTGATCGAGCGCAGAGGAGAGATCGTGTGTCAAAGAGTATAGCGCCGAGGCGCGATGCTCGCGCGCATGCACCGAGCGCTCGCGCGTGCGCACGCGCACCGTCAGCACGCCCGTGACGACCGCGATGGTAAAATAGGCGGCGATCATGAGCATGTCCTGCGGGAGCGCGATCGCGAAGGTAAAGCGCGGCGGAATAAAAAAGTAATCCCAGAAAAGCGCACTGAGTGTCGATGCCAGAATGACGGGTCCGACCCCCAGCCGGAGAGGCAGAATCGTCACAGCGAGGAGGAAGACAAGTGCCACTGTCTGATAGCCGATATGCGGTGCGAGCGGATAACACGCGGTGGCCAGCAGGGCGACGATCGCGGCGGCGATGCCGTAGTGGTGCACGGGAGAACGGCGGGTCAGACCGGCCAGTGGCGACAGCGGCCGTGAGTGTGCCGCCGGGTCGCCTCCGACCACGTACACATCCACATCCCTGCTCTGCGCCATGATGCCGGCGACGATGTTTTTTCGCCAGAATGCAAGACGGGGCGAGCGGCCGACTATGATTGTTGTCGCGTTCTGTTCGCGCGCGACGCGCACCAGGGCCGCCGCCACATCCTGATCCGCCGTGGTGATGATCTCCGCGCCGAGCTCGCGCGCGAGTTCGATGTTGCGCGCGAATTGTTCGCGCTGATCCGGCGGCATCGATGGCGACCGCTCGACAAAAACCGCGATCCACGAGGCGCGCAACATGGTCGCGAGACGCTTGGTCCAGCGTGCGAGCTGCACGGAATCACGTCCGGGCGTGATGCCGACGAGCAGCCGCTGACCCGTTTTCCACGGTCCGCCGATACGTTCGGCCGCGAGGAACTCGCGCATCTGGGCATCCACGCGCTCGGCGGCGAGGCGCAGCGCCATCTGGCGCAGAGCGGTCAGATTTCCGCGTCGGAAGAAATGCCGCTGCGCACGCTCGGATCTTTCGGCCGAGTATACTTTTCCTTCCGTGAGGCGTGTGAGCAGCTCGTCGGGAGGCAGGTCGATGACCTCGACCTCGTCGGCGCGTTCGAAGATGGAATCGGGAACGGTTTCGCGCACGACGATGCCCGCTATTTGTGCGACGGCGTCGGCGCGGCTTTCGATGTGCTGCACATTGAGAGTCGTACACACGTCGATACCGTTGTCGAGCAGTTCCAGCACATCCAGATACCGCTTCGTATGCCTGCTTTCCGGCGCGTTCGTGTGTGCGAGTTCATCCACCAGCACCAGCGACGGCTTGCGGGCAAGGATCGCGTCAAGATCCATTTCCTCCATCGTGACGCCGCGGTAAACGACCACGCGCCGCGGCACCGTCTCCAAACCCTGCAGCAGCGCTTCCGTTTCAGTCCGCCCGTGTGTTTCGACGTATCCCACCACCACGTCCGTGCCGCGGATCAGGGCCTCGCGCGCGGTGCGGAGCATCTCGTAGGTTTTGCCCACACCCGCGCACATCCCGAAAAAAATCTTCAGATGCCCGCGTTTCTCCCGCACTTCCGCGCGTTTCATCGAGCGCAGCAGCGAGTCGGGGTCCGGCCGTGTTCCATCAACGTCCATTACGCCGCAACCTATCAAAATTCCGGGTGAGAATCGATGTGCACCGCATCGTGAGGCGCACGCGATTGTGTGACGTGTCAGCGGACACGGTCAGCACGCGTATGTGGCTGCGCATCCGTGCTCTGAATAGAGGCCTGAAACGGCAGCCCGTAGTATTCCATGACATGCCGGATGATGTACAGGATGATCAGCGTCTGCTGCGCCAGGTGACGTCCCGTCACACGCACAATGACACGCAGCACGGGATCCGCCGCCACACGATCGGGATCGGGTACCAGATGCACGGCGTCGCCGAACCGCGCTTCCAGAAGCCATTGCAGTCGTGTACAGGCCCTGCTTTCGAGAAGCGCGCGCGCCACGGAAGATTCTGTGCGTGGTGAGGGCGGCGTATGCGCGGGGCGCCGCCGGATGAGGCGTGTGATCCATGCGGGCAGTGTCATGACGCACCTATCGCGACGAGAAACACGTCGATGAGTTTGATGCCGATGAACGGCACGAACAGTCCGCCCACGCCATAGATCAGGAGATTGCGCCGCAGCAGCGTTGCGGCATCCGCGGGAGAGTAGCGGATGCCGCGCAGCGCAAGAGGGATGAGTGCGACGATGATGAGGGCGTTGAAGATCACCGCCGAGAGTATCGCGCTGTGTGGGGTCGCCAGGCCCATGATGTTGAGCGCCTTCAGCGCGGGAAAGGTGCCGACAAAAGCCGCGGGAATGATGGCAAAGTACTTCGCGAGGTCATTCGACAGACTGAAAGTCGTCAGTGCTCCGCGTGTCATGAGGAGCTGTTTGCCGATCTCGACGATCTCCAGAAGCTTTGTGGGATTGCTGTCGAGATCCACCATGTTTGCCGCTTCGCGCGCGGCCTGTGTGCCGGTGTTCATCGCGACTGCCACGTCGGCTTGCGCAAGCGCGGGCGCGTCGTTGGTGCCATCCCCGCTCATGGCAACGAGGTGTCCGCCGCTTTGGTGTTTGCGAATCAGCGTCAGTTTGTCCTCCGGGGTCGCCTCCGCGAGGAAGTCGTCGACTCCGGCCTCGGCGGCGATGGCCGCCGCCGTCAGGGCGTTATCGCCTGTGATCATCACGGTCTTGATGCCCATCGCCCGCAGCCGCGTGAATCGCTCCTTGATGCCGCCCTTGACGATGTCCTTCAGCCGGATCACCCCGAGTACTTCGGCATCTTCCGCCACAACGAGCGGCGTCTCGCCGTTGCGGCTTACATCCTGTACCCGGGCATCGATCTGCTGCGGGAACGTGCCGCCGTTGCCTGCGACAAATGAGCGGATGGCTCCTGCCGAGCCCTTGCGTATACTTCGGGTCGGCCTGTATTCGGCGCCCACGATATCCACACCACTCATACGTGTGTGCGCCGAGAATGGGATGAATTGGAGATGCGACTCCTGAATGTCCCGCGCACGCAGACCGTACCGTTCCTTCGCGAGCACGACGATGGACCGTCCCTCGGGAGTTTCATCGGCCAGCGACGCAAGCTGGGCGGCGTCCGCGAGGCGCTCGGATGTCACACCGGGGGCGCACACAAATTCGGTGGCCATGCGGTTTCCGAGTGTGATGGTGCCCGTTTTGTCGAGAAGCAGCACGTCGACATCGCCGGCGGCCTCGACTGCGCGGCCCGATGTGGCGATGATGTTGTGACGGAGCATGCGGTCCATGCCCGCGATGCCGATCGCTGAGAGCAGGCCTCCGATGGTTGTGGGAATGAGACAGACCAGAAGGGCGATCAGAACCGTGAAGGTGACGGGTTCGCCCCTGCCCATCGCCGTCACGCTGTACTGCGAGAAGGGAAGAAGTGTCGCACAGACCACAAGAAAAATGATGGTGACCGCGGCGAGCAGTATGTTGAGTGCGATTTCATTGGGTGTTTTCTGCCTGCGCGCCCCCTCGATAAGCCGGATCATCCTGTCGATGAAGCCCGAACCCGGTTCCGCGGTAACGGACACGATCAGCCAGTCCGACAGCACCGTGGTGCCGCCGGTCACGGCGCTGCGGTCGCCTCCCGCCTCGCGTATGACCGGCGCGCTTTCTCCCGTGATGGCACTTTCGTCCACTGATGCCACCCCGTCTATCACTTCACCGTCCGCCGGTATCATGCCCCCGGCTTCCACCATCACGATATCGCCGCGGGACAACATGCTCGACGAAACCTCCCGTCGTTCCGCGCCCGGATCGGGTGAAGCGAGCAGCACCGCCGACGCTTCACGCCGGCTCGCGCGCAGTGCGTGGGCCTGGGCCCTGCCACGTCCCTCCGCGATCGCTTCGGCGATGTTAGCGAAATAGACGGTGAACCATAACCAGAGACTCACCGCGCCGCTGAACGATGAAGCATCTTCGCCGTGGCCTGCGAGCGCCTGCACCCAGAGGACGGTTGTGAACAGGGCTCCCACCTCCACAACAAACATGACGGGATTGCGCATCATCAGTCGCGGATCCAGTTTCCGCAGCGCGTCTATCAGCGCACCTGTCAACAGGCCGCGGTTGAATACGACGGAGGGGCGGGTGTCGGGTCTCGAATGCTGTGTCATGTGAGTCACCTGTCAGGGAAGCAGAAGGTGTTCTGCAATGGGGCCGAGAGCCAGTGCCGGAATAAAATTCAATGCGCCGACAAGGAGCACGATCGCAAGGAGCCAGCCGATGAACAACGGCGTGTGTGTGGGAAGAGTGCCCTGTCCCGGCGGAGTGTGCTGTTTGCCGGCGAGGGAACCCGCGAGGGCGAGCGCGGGAACGGCGAGCCAATAACGGCCGATCAGCATGGCGATGCCGCCGCTGATGTTGTAGAACGGAGTGTTCGCACCGAGGCCCGCGAATGCGCTCCCGTTGTTGTTTCCCGTCGAGGTGAACGCATACAGCACTTCGCTGAAGCCGTGCGGCCCGCCGTTAAATATCGCTGTACGCCCCGCGTCGCACGACACTGCCAAGGCCGTCAATCCGAGCACGGTTATCGGCATGATCAGGATGAGCAGCGACGACATCTTCATGTCGAAGGCGTCGATCTTGTGTCCGAGATACTCCGGCGTGCGGCCGACAAGCAAACCCGCGACAAAGACCGCCACGATCACAAACACGAACATTCCGTAGAGTCCGGAACCGACTCCCCCGAACACAACCTCGCCGAGCTGCATGAGGAACATCAGGATGCCGCCTCCCAAGGGCATGAAAGAATCGTGCATGGAGTTGACGGATCCGTTCGACGCGGCCGTCGTGAACACCGCCCACAACGCGGAGTTGCCTGCGCCGAATCGCACCTCCTTCCCTTCCATGTTTCCGCCGCATTGTATGGAAGTGGACGTCTGATCGACTCCGAGACGCATGAATACGGGATTGCCCTGTTCTTCCACCACAAGGACTCCTGCGGATGCACAGAGCAGAATCGCAAGCATCGCGATGTACAGCGCCGTTCCCTGCCGTGAATCGCGGACCATCGATCCAAAGGTGAAACAGAGGGCCGCGGGGAGCAGGAGAATGGCAAGCATCTGCAGCAGATTCGACAGCGGCGTGGGATTTTCGAACGGGTGCGACGCGTTTGTGTTAAAAAATCCGCCCCCGTTTGTGCCAAGTTGCTTAATCGCTATCTGCGACGCTGCCGGACCCATCGGCACAAGACCCGACGCGCCATCCGCTGCACCGGCCCTGTGTGCGGTTTCAAGAGAAGTCGCCGGCACGGGCGCATCAAAATTCTGAATCACACCCTGCGACACCAGTACAAGGGCGAGGCACATGGAAAGGGGCAAGAGGATGTACAGAATGCTGCGCGTCAGATCCACCCAGAAATTTCCCAGCAGCGTGGTGGAGTGGCGCGCGAGGCCGCGGATACACAGCGCGGCAACCGCCATGCCCGTGCCCGCAGAGAGGAAGTTCTGTACGGTGAGTCCAAACATCTGCGAGAGATAACTCATCGTTGTCTCTCCGCTGTACGACTGCCAGTTTGTGTTGGACACGAAACTTACGGCGGTATTAAACGCCGTGTCGGCCGCAACGCCGGGGAGCGATTGGGGATTGAACGGGAGCATGTCCTGCATCCGAAGCAGCGCGTAGAGTACGACGTACCCGGCGGCATTGATCACGAGCATGGCCGTCGCATTCCATTTCCAGTCGTGTTCTTCCTCCGCGCGAATACCGGCGACACGGTAAATGGCCCGCTCTATCGGGCGCAGCAGCGGATCGAGAAATGTCCGCGAACCCGAATAGACGCGTGCCATATACCTGCCGAGAGGGATACACGCGGCCGTGAGAAGCACAATGAGCACGAACAGGCGGAGTATGTCGATGGGGATCATGAGAACTTCTCCGGTTTGAGCATCGCGACGAACAGGTAGGCGAGGAGTCCGATCGCAACACACGCCGCAACGACCTGAAATGTGATCATCGCCGTCCTCCACTGTCGCTGGCGCGCAGTCGCTCGCAGAGCTGTATGAGGCCGACCGTACAGAGCCCGAAGCCCGCCACAAGAAGAACATAGACGAGATCACTCATGGGTCGGTCCCTCCCTCAACGAATCGAGCGCGATGTTCAACCGCAGCACGTGTACCCGGGCTTCGCCGAGAAATCCCCATCCCCGCGATTCCGTGTGACTCTCGATCAGGGCGTACAACGGCTCCTCCGGGATGCCCCGGGCTTTTGCGACCCGGGGAATCTGATACATCGCCGCGGCGACGCTTATATGCGGATCGAGGCCGCTTCCCGAGGCCGTGACAAGATCGACGGGAACAGGGCGTGTGTCCGACGTGTCGAAAGCCCGGAGATCGGCTATGCGCTGTCGAGCCCTTGCCAGCAGGGAATCGTGTGTTGGAGCATAATTGGATCCGCCCGAAGCGCCGGCGTTATACGGCATGGGCACCGTCGCCGACAGTCGTCCCCAGAAATATTCGGGCCGCGAGAATTGTTGTCCCAGCAGCGCGGATCCCAGCACCGTGTCGCCGTGGCGGATCAGGCTGCCGTGTCTTTGCCAGGGGAAGAACAGATCGGCAAGGGCCGTGACCAGGGCGGGATACGCTGCTCCGGTGAGAAGCATGCAGCCGGCGAGAAGCACAAGCGCGGGCCGAAGATGGTGTCGCATGAGTGACCTCCATGTACCAGACGATTGCAGGTCATGCCGCTGGAACGCGCCGCAGTGTCGTCTCCCGGAAGCTCTGTGCATCCATCGCGGGGGACCTCACGCGGCAGTATGACGCGGGGCATGACACCCACAATCTCATCATCACCCTTACAAAAGCATGTGAAGACACCGTAAAAAGCCGCATGTGTCTTATAAAGAATTCGTCAAGATTTTTGACGCAGGGGAGCGCCGTCAGCCCGCTCCCCGCGCGGCCCGTGTCGCTGCATCCCAATCTCCGTTCCCCCGAAAATGCAACGGCGCGGGGTGGAAGAACCACCCCGCGCCGTGTTCGCCCAGCTTTGCGCGTGTTACTTTTTGACGAGGTGTATCGTCAGCGTGAGAAGCTCGCCTCCGCGTTTCACGGTCACCGGCACATCCTCCTCGGGCTTGTGCAGGCCGAGCGCATTCATGTAATCGTAGATGTTCTTCAGCTTGGTGTCGCCGAATTGCACGATAAGGTCGCCGGCCTTGAGACCCGCCTTTTCGGCAGGACTGCCCGGACTCGTGCCTGTGATCTTGAATCCTTCCTCGGTGTTTCCGTAGTCGGGAATCGTTCCGACATACACGTTGAAACCACGTACGCGCCGGTCTTCCTTTACCACGACCTTCGTGAAGAGCGGACGCTCGTCGCGCGCGTCGATTGCCCGCAGCACATCGGCGATGAAGCGCGCCGCGCGTTGCTCGCCGGGGAGGTTGATCTTGTCGGCGTCGTCGCTGGGACGGTGATAGTCGGTGTGCAGGCCGGTGAAGAAGAACAGCACGGGCAGATCCTTGCGGTAGAAGCTGGCGTGGTCGCTCGAGCCCTGCCCGTCCTGAATCAGGCCGAGGTCGAACTTGTAGGACTCGTTTACTTTTTTCACGAGTTCTTCAAAACCATTCGAAGTGCCCACACCCTGCACGTTCAATTTATTGGTGCTGTCGGAAAGGCGGCCGAGCATGTCGATGTTGATCATCCACGCGACGTCGGCAAGCGGCCTCGTGGGATTCTTCGCCCAATGCGACGAACCGAGCAGGCCCATCTCCTCCGCGGCGAAACCGAGAAACAGCACCGACCGCCGTGGCCGGTTCGACGCAAAGTACTGCGCGAGTTCGAGCATCGCCGCGGTACCCGACGCGTTGTCGTCGGCGCCGTTGTGTATCACGCGATCCTTGCCGCGGTACAGCGATCCGCTCTGCCCCCAGCCGAGATGGTCGTAATGCGCGCCGATCACAATGACCTGTCCGCGCAGCGCCGGATCGCTCCCCTCGAGCAGGGCGGCGACATTCGAGACGGGCTTGCGAATAAAGGATACGTCGGTCTGAATATCGGCGGTCACATCGGACAAGACGGACGACGCCGGTGTTTTAGTGCTGTCGATGCGCGCGAGTATGGCGGGGAGCGCCTCGCGGGTGAAGAGCGCAAGGGCCTCGGCACGTGTGATATTCACGACCATGATGCCCGCACCCTGAGGCGAATTGTCGTAGGTGAACTCCGCGAGGCCGTCGCCATCGGGATTCACGATGAGCAGCGCGGCCGCGCCCGCTTCACGCGCGAAGAGCGCCTTGCTGCGCACGCTGGAGATGTCGTCGAAGTCCGAATGCGGATTGCCGCTCTCGGGATGTCCCTTCGCCACAAGCACCACGCGGCCCTTCACGTCGACGGACGCGTAGTCGTTGTACTGCTTGTTCGGTGCGTTTATCCCGTAGCCCGCGAAGACGAGAGGCGACGAGGCCCTGCCCGCAGCGGAGAAACCGTAGGGAGTGAAATCGCGTCCGACCAGCAGCGTGCGGCGCGCACCAGCCGTCGAGAGGGTCAGAGTATTGTCGGCGCCCATGGCCACGCCGGTCACGGCTTCGAAGGTCTGGCGGTAGCCCTTGTCCCCCGCGGGCGCGAGCCCGTAGCGCTGGAACTCGCGCTCCAGGTACGAGACGGCCAGTTCGCCGCCCTTTGTTCCCGTGCCCCGGCCTTCGAGTTCGTCGGACGCGAGGTAGCGGATGTGATAGCCCAGCTCGTCGATGGTCACGTCGGCCGTCGACGTGGGAGGCGGAGGCGGAATCGTCTGTGCGTACGCCGCGCAGGCGGCCGCGAGAAGGAGGATTGTGGTAAGGCGGGTGCGTGTCATGCTGAAATTCCTCGGATCAGTCGACCCATTCGGCGATAAAGACGTTTGTGTCGCCGGGATTCTTGTTGTTGCGATTTGAGCAGAATACAAGATGTTTTCCGTCACGCAGAAACATGGGAAATCCGTCGAACTCGCCGTCGAAGGTGATACGTTCGGCTTCGCCGCCGTTGATGCTCACCATGTACAGGTCGAAGTTCCGCCGGTTGCTGGCGTCCATGTTCGAACAGAAAATAATGCGTCGGCCGTCGGGGTGCATATACGGCGCAAAATTCGCCGCGCCATTGTCGGTCACCTGGCGCATGTTGCTGCCGTCGGCGTCCATCACGAAGATTTCGAGATTTGTCGGTCGGACGAGATGTTCGTTCACCAACTCCCTGTACGCGGCCTGCTCCTCCTCGGTGCGCGGCCTGCTGGCGCGGAACACGATCTTCGAACCGTCCGGCGAGAAAAAGGCGCCACCGTCGTAGCCCGGCTCGTGTGTCAGGCGGGTGAGATTTCTGCCGTCGATGTTCATGATGTAAAGTTCGGGATCCCCGTCGCGCGTCGAGGTGAAAATGATCTTGTCGCCGTTGGGCGACACGGTCGCCTCCGCATCGTACCCGTCCGACACCGCCAGCGGTTGTATTTCGCTGCCGTCGGAACGAGCGCGGTAAATGTCGAACTCGGGATACAGTTTCCACACATACCCCTTCGACTTGTCGGGCTGAGGCAGGCAGTCGGCGGCGTGTCCCTCCGTGGAGGCGTAGATGATGTGTTCTCCGTCGGGCAGCCAGTACGAACATGTGGTGCGTCCGTTGCCCGACGACACACGACGACGGTCGGCGCCGTCGATGGTCATCGTGTAGATCTGGTCGCACTCCATTCCCGCGAGACGCGACTGGAAGATGAGTTTGGTTTCGTCGAAGGACAGGTATGCCTCGGCGTTCTCGCCCTCAAAGGTGAGCTGACGGATGTTTCGCAGGTGTTTCTCGCCGTCACGGAGTAGCCGGGCATCGTCGGAGCCCGCCTCCTGCGCCAGAGCGCCGGCGTGGATGGCAAGAACAAGGATAAAGGTTGGGGCAAATATCTTCATGACGGGGATCTTCGGAATGAATGTCTGTGATGCGACGTAATCGGCGCGGCACACCGGCCCTGCGCCGACAGGCAACGGCGGCGGGAACGTGCCGGGAAACAGAAACGCGTGTCTACAGTGTCGCCCGCTGCGATTTAAAAAGGTGATAAATCGTGGAACGAATCGTGTCGGACGTTGCGGTCGGACAGCGGACGGACTTGAGGTGTTTGTGCAGACACAGCTTCGTGGCCAGATTCAGTTGATACTCCCCGAACAACTCCGGCCGCTCATGCACCATCCGCTGCAGGATCTCCACTTCCTCGTCGGTCAGATCCGTGATTTCCTTGTCGACAAGGGCGCTGATGTATTCCGGGACTTCTTCCGCTTTCATTGGTCTCGCGTCGCAGCGCAGTGAATGGTGGTGGTATCAGATCGTCTCGTCGGCCGATGCGAATCCGCGGGACTTTGCGTAATCAAGGAGTTTTGCGCGCAGCATTTTCCGCCCGCGGTGGAGGCGCGACCGGACTGTCCCGATCGGGCATTCCACAAATTCCGCTATCTCCTCGTATGTGAATCCCTCGATGTCGCACAGGATCACCACGGTTCGGAACTCCTCGGGCAGCGATTCAAGCGCCTCGGAGACGTCGTCGTCGAGCAGATTCGAAAACAGCTTTTCTTCCAGGTCGTTGGCATCCGCCGATTCCGCCCGGATCGAGTGATAGAACTCCTCGACCTCATCGTAATCCACCTTGTCCGGCTCTTTTGCCACTTTCCGGTAGATGTTGATGAAGGAGTTCTTCATGATGCGAAACAGCCAGGCCTTGCAGTTCGTTCCTTTCTCGAATTTGTCGAAGAAACGGTAGGCCTTCAGGTAGGTTTCCTGCAGCAGATCGTCGGCATCATCCGGATCGGATGTCATGCGCAGCGCGAAGTTGTACAATGCGTCCATATGTGGAAGCGCCTCGCGCTCGAATTCGAGGTGGCGCTTCTTCAAGTATTCGGCGTCGATGGGCGCATCGACCGAATTTTCATCCAATATTTCTTCCTGAAGTTCAGGGTTCAGGAGCGACATATATCTCCATCATTCGGCTAATCCTTAGCTCAAGAATATAGGGCGAGTTCCCGAGATTTCACAATTTTTGCGGTGGGGACTACTTTTTGCCCTGATTGTACCGATAATACGGGGAATTGTCTTGAAAACCGTGTGCAACGGGTTATGAAATGGGCGGCTGCCGGAGTTATATTTCCCACCAGTACTGTCCGGCCCCGGGAAGAACCTGCCGACTAACCCCCACAATTGCCACGAGCATGGAACACCACCCCTGGTTACAGCATAGCGAGGTGATCGCCTTGTGTCCGAAGTGCGGCGCCGAAGCCCTGCGGAGGAGCCACAGCAAGACGCGTCTGGAACGATTCAAGCGCGCGCACACCCTCAAGCGGGTGTTCCGCTGCCATGAGTGCGGTTGGCGCGGCTGGGTTGACGAAGCGAAATTGCGTTACTCCGCAAGCGGCATCGAATCGGTAGCAGCCCCCATGGTCGAGGGCGACGACACGATCCCGAATTTTACCTTGGATGACGGGGCTGCACCCATCGAAGCGATTCTGCCGCCCGAAAGGGATATCCCGCGTCCAGCTACGCCTGCCCCTCCACCTGCATCGCCCACCGGCGGCGCGCCGGAGACACCATCCCGCAGCAGCACGTTTCCGCCGGACGAAAGGCCCGCGCAGGTGATCCGTCCTCCGCTCGATGACGACGGGTTCGGTGACGTGGAGATGCCCAGCATCGACGCACAACCCAAGCCGTATTCCGAACCGCAGGATTTGGAATTTCATTCCTCGAAACGGCACAAGGGACGCGCCTGTCCGAGCTGCGGTGAGTTCCGCCTGTTCCGTTCCCGCCCGCGCAACATATGGGAGACGCTTCGCCGCAAACTGCTCGGCAGGCGTCCGTACCGCTGCCACAAATGCGGATGGCGCGGCTGGTTCTCGGCCGATCAATGACGATGTCTGCAAAAAAAAATTCAGACCATATTGTAATCCGAAAAAATTGTGATAATTTTACTCTGAATTGATGGGCCTCTTATTCTCACCATACCAGTACGACCATGCACATTTCAAAATCCGCAGGATACGCAGTCCACGGGCTCGTATATCTCGTCACGAAGAAATCGGGCGAGCCCGTCCAGATTTCTGAAATCGCGGAGTATCAGAACGTCTCCCGCACCTATCTGGCGAAGATCTTCCAGCAGCTTTCTACCGCCCGCATCATTCTGGGACAGCGCGGAATCACGGGTGGATATCTTCTCGCCAAGGACCCCGCGTCGGTTACCCTTCTCGACATCGTTGAAGCTGTCGACGGACCCGTCATCAAGCGCCACTGCTGTCTCGGCATTATGGACTGCCACCTGAAGTCGACCTGCGTCGTCCTCGATTCATTCGTCGAAGCGAACAACCGCTTCGCGAATTACCTGAAGGGCATCACATTGTCCGACATCATCGGCAAGGTGACCTCGCAGGGCGCGCCCTACGTATTCAACAAGAAGAAGTCGGGAAAGAAGTAACCATTCTTTCCGAGGGTCCTTCACACATGTCCGCACCCGGGAGACACGGGAGCGCGTCCCCGTTTTTTACTCTCGCGCATCGTGATGCAACGACCGGCGCGCGCGCGGGAATTGTACACACCGGTCACGGCGACATCCCCACGCCGGTGTTTATGCCGGTGGGTACACAGGGAACCGTAAAGGCCGTCGAGCAGCGGGAGCTTGTCGACATCGGCGCGCGCATTATCCTGGCGAACACCTACCATCTCGCGCTGCGCCCCGGAGCGGACTTCCTGCGGGAGCGCGGGGGATTGCACCGGTTCATGGCATGGAACGGCGCGATGCTTACCGACAGCGGCGGCTATCAGGTGTACAGTCTTGCGCAATTGCGCCGCATTGAACAGAGCGGTGTCACCTTCCGTTCGCATATCGACGGCTCGGTGCACCGTTTCACTCCCGAGAGTGTCATCGACATTCAGCGCGATATCGGCTCCGACATCATGATGATACTCGACGAGTGTCCCGCCGCGGACTGCGGATACGAATACGCCGCGCGCAGCGCCGAATTGACGCTTCGCTGGGCCGCGCAGGCCCGCGAACATCTCGGGAAAACCGTCCCTCACTACGGACACACGCAGGCGGCTTTTGGCATCGTGCAGGGGAATGTGTTCCAGGACCTGCGCCTTCGCAATGCGGAAGGACTTATCGCGTTGGACTTCGACGGGTACGCCATCGGTGGTCTTGCCGTGGGCGAGGACATCGACACTATGTACGAGGTGACCGGGTACACCGCCGCGGCATTGCCCGCGCACAAGCCGCGCTATCTGATGGGCGTCGGCACCCCGCTCAACATCGTCGAGGCCGTGTCGCGCGGCGTGGACATGTTCGACTGTGTCATGCCCACACGCGACGGCCGTCACGGTCTGCTGTTCACCTTCGACGGACCGCTTCCCATCGACAAGGAGCGATTCGCGCGCGACGAGGCCCCCATCGACGCGCAATGCGGCTGTTACGCCTGCGCGACATTCAGCCGCGCGTATCTGCGGCATCTCTTTCATGTGCGCGAGACGCTCGCGATGCAGCTCGCCTCGCAGCACAACCTGGCATTTTACCTGCAATTGACGCGCGACATGCGGAATGCTATTTTGGGAGATGTCTTTTCCGGGTGGAAGCAGCAATTCATCGCCCGGTACACGAGCGGCACACACGCCGCATGATTCGAATCGCACCAGCAAGGAGCATTTTGTGAATTCACTTTTTATCGCGCTCATGGCCCCGCAGCAGGGCGGGGGCGGCGGCAACAGCATGGTCAGCACCCTCATTTTCTTCGCGCTGATCTTTGTCATCTTCTATTTCATGATTCTCCGTCCGCAGCAGAAGCGCGCGAAGGAACGCCAGAAGCTACTCGACAGCGTGAAGAAGGGCGACAAGGTCGTCACCACCGGCGGCATGCACGGCAAGGTCGTGAGCGTCGACGAGAAGACCGTGCTGATCGACGCGGGCGACAACCTCAAACTCAAGTTCGAGCGCGCAGCCATCGCGAGCATCACCAAGGAAGCGTCGGAATAAGCAGCACATGTCCTCCCATTTCCATAGCGTCGACGAAGCCATCGCCGATATTCGCGCGGGCAAGGTCATCATCATCGTCGACGACGAGGACCGCGAAAACGAAGGCGATTTCGTCTGCGCCGCCGAACTCGTCACACCCGAGATCGTCAATCTCATGATATCGGAGGGCCGCGGACTCGTCTGCACGCCGCTCACCGAAGAACGCATGCACGATCTCGGCCTCGACATGATGGTCGACACCAACACGGCGATCCACGGAACAAATTTCACCGTGACCGTCGACTACGTGCACAACACCAGCACCGGCATCTCGGCGGCCGACCGCACGGCCACCATCCGCGCGCTCGCGGATCCCGCGACAAAGCCGCGTGATTTGGCGCGCCCGGGGCACATCTTTCCCCTCAAGGCCATACCGGGCGGCGTGCTGCGCCGCGCGGGTCATACCGAAGCCGCCGTCGATCTCGCCCTGCTGGCCGGCCTCCGGCCCGTGGGTGTTCTCTGCGAGATTCTCAACGAAGACGGCAGTATGGCGCGCCTCCCCCAGCTCCTCTCGATCGCGCGCAAGCACCATCTCAAGATCATCTCCGTACAGGATCTCATCGCCTACCGCGTGCAGAAAGAGCGACTCATTAAAAAGCTCGCGCAGTCGAAACTGCCCACGCGCTACGGCGACTTCGAAATCCATCTCTACGAAAACGTGCTCGATAGCAAGGAACATCTTGCCCTCGTGCGCGGCGACATGACGCAGCCCGGTCCGGTGCTCGTGCGTGTGCATTCGGAGTGTATCACGGGTGATACGTTCGGGTCACTGCGCTGCGACTGCAAGGACCAGCTCAACGCGGCCATGATGATGGTCGAGCGCGAGGGGCGCGGCATCATTCTCTACATGCGCCAGGAAGGCCGGGGCATAGGCCTCGCAAACAAGCTCATGGCCTACAATCTGCAGGATCTCGGTCGCGATACCGTCGAGGCCAATCTGGAACTCGGTTTCCAGGAGGACCTTCGCGATTACGGCATCGGCGCGCAGATTCTTGCCGACCTCGGCGTGCACCAGATGCGGCTCATCACCAACAATCCCAAGAAACTCATCGGACTGCAGAGTTACGGCCTGGAGATCGTCGAGCGAGTGCCCATCGAGATCATGCCGAACGAGGTCAATGAGTTCTATCTCCGCACGAAGCGCGAGAAGATGGGGCACCTTCTCTCGAAGGATCACTGAGGAGGAGCTAGGAGTTAGGATGTAAGAACAGGGTGGGGCGCTTGACTTCAGCGTGGCCGCTCACTATATTAGGAAAGCATAGCCAGTATTCCGGGCGGAACGCTGGCTCTGTTTTTTTATTGTTTCCATCCAATTGAGGAGTCACGTCGTGGAAGGATCTGGAACCGTGTACCTGACGCGCGAACGCATGCGCGAACTGGAACGCGAACTGCATGAGATGAAGACCAAGGGTCGTGCGGAGATCGCAGACAAGATTTCCGAGGCGCGCTCGCACGGCGATTTGAGTGAAAACGCGGAGTATGACGCGGCGAAGGAAGAGCAGGGGCTTTTCGAACTCCGTATCAGCAAACTCGAGACCACACTGTCGCGCGCGCGCATCATCGAGTCGAAGGATCTGCCGAACGACGCCGTGTACATCCTCTCCGATGTGACATTGAAGGATCGCAAATCCGGCGAAACAGTCACATACAAACTTGTCTCCCCGGAAGAAGCCGACTTCGACGTGAACAAGATCTCGGTCACCTCGCCCATCGGTAAAGCACTGTTGAAGAAGAAACTCGGCGACGATGTGACGGTGACAGTCCCGGCCGGCACGCTCGAATACACGATCATCAACATCACGCGCTGACGATCGCCCCCCTCTGAATACAAAAGGCCGTCCTGAGAATTCAGGACGGCCTTCTCCGTTTTATGCGCGGGAAAGCGCCCGTGTTAACGCAGGACGTGCAGCGTACGCGCCGCCTCGATGCCGCCCGATTCGATGGTGCAGATGTAGACGCCCGCGGGCAGCGTCGACGCATCGACGACCGCGGCGTGCAGGCCCGGTCCTACCTCGCCGTTTTCGAGTGTGCGCACCTCGCGTCCGAGCGCGTCATACAGCCGCAGCGTCGCGTACCGCGCCGTGGTGGCGCCCGTGCGGTAGTTGATCGTGATCAGCGATGTGTGCGCGGCGTGTATCGGATTCGGGAACGTGGAAACGATCTCCGGCGCGTCCGGCGCCAGCGGCTCCGTCACGCCTGTCGACCGCGGAATACAGGGCAGCCGGTCGAGCAGCGCCTGCATCGTGGGCTTCATGTCTTCGGGCACAACGCGGTAGGGGCGCATGCTGAGGAAGGCCATGTATCCCGTGGGTGCGCCCGCGATGGTCTGCGGCTTGGCCAGTACGCCCTGCCCAAGCTCGGCCGAGGGATTCGCCTGCGTGTCGACGTACAGGAGTTCGTTCTCGGGACGGGTGAGCACCGACTGGAAGGGATGCACAAGCGACTGGTCGCCGACGACACGCATGTTCGCCAGCCAGGTCTGCTTTGTTTTGAGTTCCGCCAGCGGACGGTTGCTCTGCACCCATGTCAGACCAAGGAACTGCTGCAGATCGGTCGAGATAAACGAACGGCCCATACGGGTCACCAGAATCACATTGCCGCCGGCCTTGATGTATTCCCAGATGTTCGAATTGTTCCACACGGCCTCGTCGCCGCCGTAGGCATTTCCTATCCATACAACCGTGCAGTAATTGCCGATGAGTTCTGCGGGCACCGCGCCGCTGCCGGCGGGCGCGGGCATGTTCGCCGGATACCCCGCGTCGGGATCAGGGAACAGATCCCAGAATGTGTAGGGCTTGTTGCCGGTGAATATGGAATCGGCGTACGCGTTTTTGATTTCCGTCGTGTACGCCTCGACGTCCCAATCCACGCCGTTCACAAGCAGGATGCCCTTGTCGAAGGTGGGATTCGCGATCGGTGTGACAACCTGCTTCAGTATCCAGTTGTCCTTGTCGAGCTGCACGGTGCGGGGTTTCTCGGGCAGGACAAATGTGTATGTCGCGAGCGCGGTGTTGTTGCGTATAACGACGGTGGTGTCGCGGCCCGCGAGCTGGAAGGTGATGTCGATCGGCATGTCGAACACCTGCCGCTGCGGCGTGTAGAGCTGCTCGATGCGCAGATCCACCTGCGTGTCGGCGCCCGAGGGCGCGGAGGTCCAGCTCACCTTGTACGTCGGAAAGTACTCGCCCATGATCCACTGCTGGAAGAAGGGACGCAGATCCATGCCGCTCTCGCGCTCGTAGTAGCCGCGGAATTCGTCGGTGGTCACGCTGCGGTAGGCCGTGCGTTCCTCGCCTCCGAGATATTTGCGTGTGGCGCGGAAGAAGACGCTGTCGCCCACGACGTGGCGCAGCATGTGCACGACCCACGAGGCCTTGTTGTATGAAAGATTGCCGTTGAAGATCTGGTTCATGCCCTTGTCGAGCGCGTTGTACACGTAGATCGTACCGGGTCCGTAGAATGTGTTGGAGGACATGATGTCCTTCAGTCCCGCGAGACCCCAGCGCGATTCCGCGTAGAGGGCTTCGCCGTATGTCGCCCAGCCCTCGTTCAACCAGATGTGCTCGAAGGTGGCGCAGGTCACCTTGTCGCCGAACCACTGATGAAACAGCTCATGCACCGTGACATCGGTGCCGTAGAAGCCCATGGACGACACGGTCTGATGTTCCATCGCGCCGCCGAAGGCCTCATACTCGGCCATGCCGTACTTCTCGCGTATGAACGGGTAGGTCCCGAAGAGATCCGAGTACACGCGCAGTCCGTCGAGCATGGCCGTTTCACTCTGCGCCATCTGCGCAGCGGTCAAGCCGTAGTACCAGTTTGTGACGGGCATCGTAATGCCGGCATGTGTGAAGGTGGTATCGAACGTCGCGTACCGCGCCGCCGCGATCATGACGAGGTAGGTCGCGATCGGATATTTCGAAACCCAGTGGAAGGTGCGCGTGCCGTCGGTGTGGCGCGTGTCGGCGCGCAGCAGGCCGTTGCTCACGCAGAAGAGGGACGAGTCGACGGTGACAACCACTTCGACCGAGTCGGCCTTGTCCGCCGGATCGTCCTTGCACGGCCACCAGTGGCGCGCGTCATACGGTTCCGACTGCGATCCTATCGCGAGGGTCTGCCCTCCGAACACCGCGTGATTCACGAGGCCGCGCGCGACGGGACTATCCTGAAACGGTGTGTGATACACGATACGCAGTTCAAACGCCGCGCCGCGGGCCAGGTTTCCGACTGTCACCTTGAGCGAGTCGCCCTCGTGCGCAAAGGCCATGATGGTGCGCGCGCCGTCGAGCACGGAATCGATAACCAGCGCCGCTCCCGCGTTGAGTACCACCGTGCCGAGTCCGTCGATGGTGCTGTTCGCCTTCATCGTCACCGCGCCGCGGAATTGCGGATCGGCCGAGGGCATGGTGAGTTCGAGACGGTAATGGACTACGTCGTAGTCCGCTCCCGACGCGAGCACATGCGACTCGCGCGCAGTGAGTTTGGCGTAACGCTGCATCTCGGCCTCGCGGTGCGCCCGCGTCTCGAGCGACTGGCTTGTGGAAAGTGCGGTGGCGAGCAGGAAGAAAAGCAGGCCCGCAACGCCGCAATGGCGGTGTCGTGACATAATATCTCCGTATGTCGTGGAAAGGCGGAGCCGGATCCGGTTCCGCGCGCGTCGATCAAGCACACAATCTAGCACGCGCGCCGTGTGTGTGCAATGCCGGAATTCCGCACCGCTTTGAGAAGTGCGCGCAACGCCGTAGGTTTTCATATTCTCGTACACTCTCACAACAATATCAGACCTATGTCTCGTCTTCTCTCTCTGGCAGCCCTGGCCGCTCTCGCCCTGCTTTCCGCGTGTGGTCCATCACACCAACTCGCGCGCTACGATTTTGCAGGGAAGGAATTCATGTTCCGGCCCGTCGTCGCGTCCGACGCCTCGCGGGTACGTATCGACATCGAAAATCCGACACCCGGCGGTACCGTCGGCGCGCTGGTCTCGGGTATCGGATCGGACCTGCTGTCGGGCGGCGCGGAGAGCAAGCTGCACAATGCCGTCCGACCCATCGGTGTTGCAAGCGCCATCAACAGCGGTGTACAACGCACCGTCGAGACCTACCTCTCCGGCACCGGCGTCGATGCGGCCGGCGAGCGCACCGACTTTGTTGTCGAGACGGTGCTGCGCCAATGCGACGTCGTGTCGCGCGCGACGGGTGTGTTCCTGCGTGTCGAGGCGCTGTGTATGCTCATCGACCGCCGCACGGGCGAGGAGATATGGGATGAGGCCGAGGCCGTGACCTCAACCATCACCTTCACACCGTCGGGCGCCGTTCCGGTGTCGGGTGTGGCCACAGCCGCCAGCGTCCTGAACGCCGTGCGCTTCTTTGCCATGTCGGAAAAGGAAATTCAGGACGCCGTGCTTGCGGCTGCGACCGACGTGGGCGAAGTGATCGGCCGACGGTTGCGCGAGGATTACGCGGGGTCGAGGAAGCGGTAGATGGTAGTTGGTAGAGAGTAGATGGTAGGTGGGTAGAAGGAATACTTCTCGCGGAATTGAGGTGATTGTACGTCGTTAATACAACGCCCCCCTTGCTCTGTATGCAGCAAGGGGGGCGAATTGTATCGAGGGGAGCAGCGTGGTCGGAACGCTGCGTGTGTCTCTCCCGCTGTTAGAGGCGCACGACAACGCCGAGCATGGCGGTGATGTAATCGGTCTTTGACGAGGTGAGTTTCGAGTCGTCGAATTTTACGGCGCCGTTGGGGAGCTGGTACACCGCGTTGTCGGTGTAGTACTTGGCGGTGCCGCCGTAGAGGTAGCGCACGCGCGCATCGACAAACACCTCCATCGGATGGTTGCGGCCGCTGCTCTGATCAGGCGCAGTGCCGCTCCACACGCGCACCATCACGCCGCCGCCCGCACCGTACGAAAAGGCCACGTCGGAGTGTTTGGTGTCGCCCGCGATTTCCTCGTCGGTATTCAAGTTGCGCACGCTCGACGAGGTGGTGAGCACATTCATGCCCAGCAGGCCTTCGGCGTAGGGCCGGAAGTCGCCGTAGTGTGGTTGCAGGCGGCAAAAGAGGTGCAGAGGCACGATGCTGTTTGTGGCAGTCACCTCGACGCTGACGGGAACAAATTCGCTGAACTGCGTCTTGTACGTCTTGCTGCCGTACACGACGTAGCCGCCTTCGAGGCCCACAGTGACGGGCAGGCCGGGGAAGGAATACCCCAGATCGATGTTGGCGCCGAAGCCGAGGTTGTCGACTTTCTTTTCGAAGTCGCCGCGCGGGAAAACGAGCTGCAGGTGCAGTCCGGCGGTCACGCCCGTCGGGCGTTCTTCTTCCTGCGCAAGGAGATGTGCGGGCTGCGCAAGCGCAACGATCGCCGCGAGCGCGAGCGCCAGAAGTATGCCGGAGGAAGTACGTGTGTGTGTCATGGTCTACCCTGTGTTGTGGTGTCTCGTGAGAGTTCGTGAGGGGAATTGTACCCGGTGAATAAGCTCATGGAGATTGAACGAAACAGGATGACGGTTGTTTCACGGCTTCTCCGATTGCTCGGGAGTGAATACCGTCCGGAGTCCGTACAGTTGTTCGAAGAGGTCCTTGCGGCGTTCGGCGCCCCAGACCTCGAGCGAGCAGTCGACCGCGCGATGCCTGTGGAGCCGGAACGTCATGCTGTCGCGCGTCTGTTCACAGACGACCGACGAGAAGACGGCGCGATGCCGGCGGTCGAGGCCGTCGGCGATGCGCAGGATGGCGGAGAGATGCAGGACGACGGTGCGGTCCTGCTCGGCGAGAGCCGCGAAGTTTTCGTGTTTGGGTTTCGGATGACTTTTCCGATGGTAGCGCGCGACGTTTGCGATCACGTCCTTTTCGCGCTCGGTGAAACCGAGCAGCTCTGCGTAGCGGATGATGTACCACGAATGCCTGTGATGCAGCGAGTGCGAGATGTGATAGCCGATATCGTGCAGCAGCGCCGCGGCCTCGAGCAATTCCCGCTCGGCGCTGCCGAGTTTGTGCAGGCGGCGCGTCTGGTCGAAGATCGACAGCGCGTACCGCGCGACGGCCGCGCCGTGACGGGCCTCGTAGCGGCACGATTCCCCGAGATGCAGCACGCTCGTGCGACGGATGTTGCGCAGATGCGCCCCTGCGTCCTCGTGACCGGGCGTCTTGGTGATGGTGTCGAGTATCACACCCTCGCGCAGGGCGTACTTCGAGGTGACCATTTCCTTCAGATGCAGGCGCTCGAAAATCTGTTCCAGCAGCAGCACACCGGCCACGATGATATCGGCGCGCGCCGGATCGAGTCCGTCGATCTGACGGCGCTTCGTGATTGTTCCCGCGGCGAGAACGGTCTCGACCACACGCGCGAGTTCGCGGCGCGTGATGACGGCGTTGCCCTCCTCGGCGGTGTCCTCGCGCCCCTGCGCCGCGAGGATCATGGCGGCCGTGTTGATGATGGTACCCGACGAACCGACCGCCACGTCGATGGCCGCCGAACGGATCGTGCGTTCGATGGGATTCAGTTCACCCGCAAGAAAAGCCCGGCACGCGTCCACGTCGCGCGCGCGCACGGTCTTCTCCTGAAAAAAGCGGTTGCTCAGTCGCACCGCGCCGAGTTTCAGACTGTTGACGTACTGCACCTCGCCCGCCTTCCCGACCAGAAATTCCGTACTTCCTCCTCCGATATCCACGAGCAGCGCGGTCTTGTTGTACACGGGCAGCGCCTGCAGCACGCCGATATAGATGAGCCGCGCCTCCTCGAAACCGCTGATCACCTCGATCTCGAGTCCCAATTCCGCCCGCACACGCTCGACAAACACGTCGCGATTCGAGGCCTCGCGCACGGCGCTGGTGGCAACGGCGCGCACGCGCGCGTCGTGCTGCTCGGCGATGAGGGAAAAACGGCGCAGCGCCTCCATGCCGCGGTCCATCGCCGCAGCGCCAAGACGCTTCATGTCGCTGCTGCCTTCGCCGAGACGGATAACTTCCTTTTCACGGCCCAGCACGGTGAACTTCCCGTTCGGACGCGCCTCGGCCACGATCAGGTGGAAGGAGTTGGTGCCGATGTCGATGGCGGCGAGACGGGCGGGGGAGGGCATGGGGGGTAGGTGGAAGGTGGAAGGTTGGAAGTGGAAGGTGGAAGGTTGAAGGTGGAAGGTGGAAAGTGGAAAGTCAGTGGATACGTTGTGATCAGTGTGTATGACGCGTGCGGAGCATGTCGGTGAGGACGGCCCACACTTTGTCGACGGTGATGGCGTTGACGTTTGCGCCACTGCCGAGAATGAAGCGGTGCGCCTGTCCGGGAGGCGCCCACTGCAGCGGATCCGTGGGGCCGAACAGCGAGAGTGTGGGTGTGCCGACTCCTGCCGAGACGTGCATCATGCCCGTGTCGTTTGTGACAAACACGTCGCAGTGGCGGATGATGCCCGCGACAAAACGGATCGGTTCGTTGTGCAGTGTCAGGCACTCGTTCGGCATGTTGAGCGTCATCTCGCGCAGGGGATCGTCGTCGTTGGGTCCGGCGGTGATCACGATGTACGCCCCGTAGATTTCCGCGCAGCGGTTGGCGATCTCGGCGAAACGTAGCGCGTCCCAGCGGTTCGGTATTTTGGCCGCGCCGGGATGGAAACCGATCACCAGCTCGCGGCCGTTGCGCTTTTTGTCGAGATGCTCCCTGCCGGCGCGGATTTCATCGTCGCTGAGTCCTATTTCCAGATCAGGCGGGACGGGTTCAAGGACGAGTATGGAGGCGATGTCGAGATTGCGCTGCGTCTGGTGTGTGGTGGATTCGCGACGCCAGTCCAGCGGCACCTGCACATTGTAGAGGAAGCCCGAAAGATTTTTTTTACCGTCGAGAGAGCCGGGACCGATGCGTCGGCGCGCACCCGACAGGAACGCGATCATGTCGCTCGTCACCGACATCGACACGGTGGAGGGCACAAGCGCGAGGTCGTAGCGCCGTTTCTTGAGCAGCCGCGCGAAGCGCCACACCGCAAAGGGCGAGCGCATGAAACGCGACTTGTCGTACTCGATCACCTCGTCGAGGTAGGCGGCGCCGCGCAGTATCTCGCTGTTGAGCGGACGTGCCAGCAGGTCGATGCGCGCATCGGGATAGGTTGCGCGCAACGCGCGGAACAGCGGCACCGCGCACAGCATGTCGCCAAGCTGATTGTGCTGGCGGATGACCAGAATGTTCCGGACGGAATCGCGCGGAATGGCGCGCACGCGCCGCACATGAACGAGCAGGCGCAACAGCGCGAAGATCAGGCGCGTGAACGCTTTTTCGATGCGGCGCATCAGCGGCGGTCTCCTGCGTCCGCGGGATTACTTCTTTTCGTCCAGGTCCTCGAATTCCGCGTCGATGGCGCCGTCGGCCGCGCGACGTCCGCGCTCGCGTCCGCGGGCACCGCGCGAGAAGACGCCGTCGCCGCGCATCGCGGACGGGGTCATGAGCCGTTGGAGGAAGCGGATCACAAAAAACGAGATCACTGAAATCAGGATTATTCGGAACAGCGACATCAGTGATCCTTGCGCGTGCGTGACAGGGGCGTGTAGTACTCGACCGCGACGTGGTCGGGCTTCAGGATCTGGGTGACAAGATCTTCGAGCGTCTCCTCGTCCTTCACAAAATCGATTTCGGTGGTGTTGACGATAAGCAGGGGCGTGGCCTTGAAGCGGAAGAAAAAGTAGTTGTACGCGTCGTTGAGATCGGCGATGTACTTCTTCGACATGCCGCGTTCGAAGTCGCGTCCGCGATGTTTGATGTTCAACATCAGCCGGTCGACACTTGACTGGAGATAGACGACGAGATCGGGTTTGGACAGATTCCTCTCGATGCTGGCGACAAGCGTGTCGTAGAGCTGCAGCTCGTCGTCCTGCAGATTGAGGTGTGCGAAGATTTTGTCCTTCTCGAAGATGTAATCGGCGATGATGTACTCTTCGAACAGTTCCTGTTGGCTCAGATGCTGCAGTTGTTTGTACCGCGCGAGCAGGAAGAAGATCTGCGTCTGAAATGCGTACCGCTCCGGATCCTGATAAAAGCGCGACAGGAAGGGATTCTCCTCGAACTTCTCGAGCACGAGGCGGCCGCCCAGGCGGGAATGAAGGAGCCGCGTCAGACTGGTCTTCCCCGCTCCGATCACACCCTCGATCGCGATATATCGTATCTCGCGTTTCATTCCCATTATTATACGGGAAAAGTCGGTGGTGCGGAAATAGCGGATCCAGAATCTAGGAGCTAGGAGCTGGAATCTAGAAGAGGGAAGCTGGAATTTGGAGCGGAATGGAGGAAGGCCGTAGCGCGGGAATAGGGCCCGGATGATGCAGGTCGCCTTACGTCGTTCGTCTTTCGATATGTTCTTCGTGGAGCCGCACGAGGCCGGTGTCGGGGCAGGAGGCGAGCAGAGCGGCAACGGTGTGGCCGGTGACGGGATGGCGCAGAGCGGGTGCGAGGTCGTTCAGTGGCACGAGCACGAAGCGGCGCGCGGGCATGCCGGGATGCGGCACCGTGAGCTCGGGGGTGCTGATGACAGTGTCGCCGTGCAGCAGCAGGTCGAGGTCGATGAGACGCGGGCCGTAGCGCGGACCCTCGACGCGTCCCATTACACGCTCGATGTCCTTTAACACGTGGAACAGTGCCTCCGCATCCAGAGTCGTCTCGACCTCGGCCACGGCATTCAGGAAGTCGGGTTGTGCGGTAAGACCCCAGGGCGCGGTTTCGTAGAACGGGGAACAACGGAAGACACGCGTCCCGCCGAGTGTATTGATATGACGGAGTGCGGAGTCGAGAGCAGCGCGGCGGTCACCGACGTTTCCGCCCAGCGCTATGTAGGTGAGACGTGTTTCAGCGATGCTCATCCACCTGCACTTCCACAAAATCCACCACACCCTTGATTGGCGCTCCGGGCTTGCGCATGCGCACGCTCACACCCGTCACGAAAGGGAATGAGGCAAGTATCGTGTCGGCGATTTTTTTTGCGATGGTTTCGATCAGGTTGAACTTGTCGCTGGTCACGATGTCCTGTATCAGATCGTAGACGTCCGCATAATTGACGGTCTTCGCGAGTGCGTCCGACGCGGCGGCCTCGGTGAAGTCGGTTTCCATCTCCACATCCACGTAGAATTTCCCGCCCAAGCGGCGTTCCTCGTGGTGATTGCCGTGATAGGCGTAAAAGACGGCGTTCTGCAAACGTATGACGTGGCGTTTTTCCATAACGCAACGTAGCGGTTCGGCCGGGGGGATACAAGTGGAGGAGTGAGGAGTTAGGAGCTAGGATTTAGGAGTTGGGAGTAGGGAGTAGGGAGTAGGGAGTGGGGAGTAGGGAGTAGGGAGTAGGGAGTTGGGGGCGGGTAGCCTTTCCCCGTTCCCCCTTTCCCTTTTCCCGTTTCCCGTCCTTCGTCACAACATTTCTGCGCGCGACGCGAAGACGGCGTGGATTGACTGCAGGAGGCATGAATGGTACATTTAGAAACACACGATCGGTGAGGTGCGGATGCGCGGATGGGTGCTGTGGTCTCTTCGCGGGATGGCATGTCTTGTTTGTCTCTGTACTGGATCAAGCACAGGCCTGGCACAGGGCGGAGATACCGCGCTGCTCAGCAGCCGGATTGGGAACACCATTGACGCGCAGGAGCGGGATTACTTCCGGCTGTTTCCTGGGTTCGGGTCCTACACGCAGGCCGATCTCGAGTCCATCCCATACGGCGTGCGCGTGCGGTTCACGTATCTGACGCCCGACAGCACACATGTGGAGACACGCCTGTCGCGCGACGAAGTGCTGGCCGCGGGCTGGCTGATCGACACATATGAATCGTGGGTGCGGAGGGAACCTCGTCTTAATGAGTACCTGCGTGCAAATCCCGGGCGCACAATCTCGCCGGAACAGTGGAAGAATGTGGTTCGGGAGGTGGTCGTTCCCGAACGTCTGCCGGTGGGCGAAAAGGTGTCCCTCGTTTTGATGAACGGTGAGCCGGTCAGCGGCATGCTGATGGACGCAACGTCTCGTCACATCGCCGTGTGGCCCAGCCAGACACCGGTCGATGGAAGACGCCTGTCCGACAGTGCCCGCGTGCTGCCGTACGATTCCATTCGCAGTCTTGCGTTCCGCGTCCGGAACTCCTTCTGGACGGGTGCCCTCGTTGGAGCTGCGGGGACCTTCGTGCTCGTGCAGCGCGCGATGGCGGAACATGACGCGACGGCGCATACAACACGCGGCGGCGGCGGCGATCTGACGGGGTTTGGTCCCCTCTTCAGCACCGCGGGCATTCTCGGAGGCGGACTTATCGGTGGTCTCGTATCGGCGGGTTCGCATCACACTGCGGTGTACGATCAAACGCAGGACTCCGGCGTTCTCGCACGGGCCGCCTGTGCGTTGCGCACTCGTGCCGCCTTCGCGCGACGCGTGCCGCCCGAATGGACACGCATGCGCGGCGCGATCGGCGACACCGCGGATCCGTGTCAGCTAGAACGGACCACCGCGGAGGAACCACAGAGACAGCCGACCGTCCGTCACGACGGGCCGCTGCAATTTTCCTGGTCGCTCGTCACCGGCATACAGAATTACTCGGCCGTGGAGCGTCCATCGTCGCCCTACCTCGGGCTCTGTGCGAACATGGATGTGACGTTATTCCGGAGTGCTCCCGTCGCCGTCGCCGTGCGCCCGACGCTCGGAGCAGGCGTCTTGTATGTGCAGGCCGAGGCGTGCGCACGTCTGCAGCTTTTCGGGATCCTCTCCGCCGGTGTGGGTGTGAGCCTCTTCTACGACGGCGACTCCTTCACCGGAAGAAGTCACACGGAACTCGATAACTCGTGGGGAACGGATTTTATCCGCGAACGAAGGGGCATCGGGCAGCAGCTATCGCTCCTCTATTCGGTCGAAATCACGACCCAGACGTTCTTCATTGAATGCCGCTACCGGCGCATGCTGCGTCCGTCGATCACGGCGCGCGAATGGAACAAGTATTGGAACAGAGAATTGGAATCACGCGTCTTATTCCCCCTGCAGTTCATCACCGCCCTCGAACTGCGCGTCGGATGGTACCTGTGACGCGACCACCTCACATCGGACACGATAAACTGCGCGGATGGCGAAGGACGAGGTTTACTTCTGTGCACAGCAGAGTGGGTGCGTCAGCACATCTTCGAAGTACCATTGTCGCAAGTCTGGTGTGTCTCGCCATCATGCCCTGCTTCGCGCAGAAGGGAGATCGACGTGAGCGCCGCTTCCAGTCTACGGAGGAGCACCTGTCGGAAATGTCGGTGTTCAGCCGAGCCCGCGAAACGATCACGGGCGAGCCGGTATGGGTGGGCGATTCTGTGTGTGTGCTCTGCCCGCCACGAGAGGGCATCAAGCAGCCCGTCCTGTGGGATTCGTGCAGAGTGATCCGTTTCGCGGATCTCTGGCAGGTGTCCGTCAACAGGAGCAATTCGTTCCACGACGGCTTTTATCCAGGTCTCGTGACTGGCTTTATAGTTGCGGGCTTTATCGCATCGAACATAACGGATTCGCACGGGAGGATCACTGAGCCCTACGGATACATGTTTCCGAGACTGGCGCTCATCATTCCTCTGCCCTCCGCGGTAATCGGTGGAATTGTTGCCGCGACGCTCCCGTCCACCACAACTTTCGATGCGGTTACCGACAGCAATGGCATCATGGACAATCGCGCCGCGCTCAGAGGTGCCGTGAATGCAGCGGCTCCATCCGCCGAGATCCTTCGCCTGTTGTCACCCTCGGAACGCGTCTTCCTCTCCACGATGATTGATTCCGCAGCGATGGTCCATGATCAGGGAATCGCCATCCTGGCGTCGGAGTCCGATCACCGGCTGCGATGGTCTGTATTGGCCGAATACGCTCTTCATGTGTACGCAACGGAGGGTCGCTTGATCGGGACGCATCTCGGCGCGGGTCTCGCGACCGATTTCCCGCTGCTGACGCCGAGCGACGGGCAGGGCTTACGCTGGGGTGTGAAGATGGAACTCAACGCCGGCTTCGCGTTCGTCGGCGGTTCGCTGGGTCTCACCGCGCAGCCCGCGGCGCGCACATCGTCTCTGCACGCTGCCATCGTGTACAGACGCGTCTTTGAAAAATTCGCGTACGGACATAATATCTGGGATGGCATCGACACCTCGCCACTCGCGGCAAGCCTGTTCGCCGAGCTTGGTATGACCTTCTTCGCAGGCACTCCGTTCACGAGGATCGCGTACAGGCATTGCCTCGGGAGTCCGCGGCTCGATATGTATGGGACCTCGATCCCGCCCTATGGCGTGCTGAGTGTGTCTCTGGGATGGAAACTGTGACCAGCAGTCCTCAATTCAGGAACAGGCATCGGCGATTGTTACGCCGTCGAATCGTGCCGCACTGCGCGATGGTGATCCTGGTCCTCGGCATCGCAGGAGGGGTCTTGCCCTGTGTTGCCGATGCGCAGGAGCAGGGCGACACTACTACGCAGGACAGTCGGACGTGGGTGTTCCCGCGTATGCGTGACACGATCGATGCGTACGCGTGCCGCTACTTCGGGATGCTGCCGGCATGCGGCGATGTGCGGCGTATCGTTGGGGAACGGCGCGGCGCGGGAACCGCACTCCATGTGTCCCGACCCACGGGCGACACGGTGTACACGCTCGATGCAGGCGGTACGGCGCTGATGAGGGTGTGGATCGAACACTTCGAGGCGATACAGCCGTCGCTCGTACGAAACGAGCGACGCATCGGGTGGCATCCGATCGTCATCGACAAAGTCGTGTACGACTTCACTCCGTTGCTGCAGGAGGGACTCGTCAGACCGCGCCACACAGATCACTGGACGCGCAGGCCTGTCTCCATCAGTCCGCGCGGATCAGCACCACTGTCGTGTGACATCCTGTACGCGGGTGACTCAACTATCATCATCCGGGAGGAGGATGATAGTCGTCCGTGGATGAGCGCCGCGAAGGTGCTGCGGCTCTCGGAACTTTCCTCGATAGAATCGACCGGGTACGGATCATTCGGCAGGGGGTTTGTGTGGGGTCTGCTCGGCAGCATCTCGGTATTCGTGATCCTTGTTGACGATGCGTCGAGCGCTCACGGCTCAGTGACCGACGGATACGGGGCCAGTGCAGTAATTGGGGGTGGGTTTGCCGGACTGTTTGCAGGATCGCTCACGGGTATTGTGACGATGTTGGCCGGTGGGGAACACGCAGTGTACCCCTGCCCGGAAGAGGGGCTCGGAATCAGCGACGCCATGCCTGTGCTGCGCGCACGGAGCATGTTCCCTTCCATCCCTCCTCCGGAATATCTCCCACTTCTCTCTCGCGCGGAACGTGATCGCGTGCTCGCACAGATCCAGGATACTGCCGAGGCTGCCGCTCCGCCTGCCGAGACAACGGATGCAGTGGGCGAGGAGCCCGCACCGCTGCCGCGTGATCGGTCTGCACGCGGCTTCCTGGATCATGCAACAGTATTCTGGGATCTCGGCGTCAATCTCTATCTTGGGTACACACGCGGCACGGGCTCCTGGACCGGCGCCTATTTGGCTTCGGCGCTGTCACTTTTTGGGACGAAGGATGAGACGATAACCGTGTTGTGCACTCCGCGTATCGGCGCCGGATTCGAATACGCTCTGGCCGGCTGTGACATCGGTCTGCTGTTGAAGCGGCGAGTCACCGTGACGGCCGGACTTACCTGGCAATGGTTTCATGAACCCTTCGGACGCTTCGATCGTGAATCGTACGAGTACCTCGATACATCGCCGTTCCGAAATAATCTCTTCTACAGCGGTGCAGTGGAAGCGGATCTGGGTGCTGCCCGATTTGTCCTGCGTATCTCGTCAGCGGCCGGCAGGCCCGTGGTGACAACCTCGCAACATGTTCCTGATACAGGCCCGGCCGTTTCGGATACCCGCGCACGCACTGCCCGCTCCTTCTTCATCGTTGGATTCTCGGTGGGGTGGGACATCCCGGGTCTGTGAGGACGTTACCGCAGCACCGTCATTTTGCGTGTCGTCTGCACAACGCGTCCGTCGTTGAGGCGCGCGGAGAGGCGCAGGAAATAGACACCCGGCTGAAGTCCGCCAATCTCCTGTCTCCTTCCACCACCCGCAGCAGATCCCACTACCATTTACCGTCTACCATTTACCATCTACCGTCTACCGTCTACCACCACCCTCCCTACCATCTCCCATCTTCTCTCCGTACATTACTCGATTATTCCAACCACAGCGCATCATCAAATCCACCAATGACCGACCCGACAACTCCTCCCGCGCCCGACAACTTCATTCATGAAATCATCAACGACGATTTGCGCACGGGCAAATTCGACGGTCGTGTACACACACGTTTCCCTCCCGAGCCCAACGGATATTTGCACATCGGGCATGCGAAATCCATCTGCCTGAATTTCGGCACCGCGTTTAAGTATGGTGGCAAGTGCAATCTGCGTTTCGACGACACAAATCCGACGAAGGAGGACGTGGAATACGTCGACTCGATTCAGGAGGACGTGCGCTGGCTCGGATTCTCGTGGGATGATCGTTTGTTTTTCGCGTCCGATTATTTCGAGCAGCTCTACCAGTACGCCGTGCAGCTCATTCAGAAGGGGAGCGCGTACGTGTGCGACCTGAGCGCCGAGGAGATTTCGGCGCGGCGCGGAACACCGACGCAGCCGGGGCAGGAGAGTCCGCACCGCAACCGCGGCGTCGAGGAGAACCTCGATCTTTTTGCGCGCATGCGCGCGGGCGAATTCCCCGACGGCACGCGCACGCTGCGCGCGAAGATCGACATGAGTTCGCCCAACATGCACATGCGCGATCCCGTGATGTACCGCATCATGCACGCGCACCATCACCGCACCGGCGACGCGTGGAACATCTACCCGATGTACGACTTCGCGCACGGCCTGTCGGACTCGATCGAGGGCATCACCCATTCGATCTGCACGCTCGAGTTCGAGGTACACCGGCCGCTGTACGACTGGTTCATCGACGAGCTGGGCATCTACCACCCGCAGCAGATCGAGTTCGCGCGACTCAATCTCAGCTACACGGTGATGAGCAAGCGCAAGCTGCTCGAACTGGTCAAGACCGGACGCGTGCGCGGCTGGGACGATCCGCGCATGCCCACCATCTGCGGCCTCCGCCGGCGCGGCTACACGCCGGAATCGATACGCAACTTCGCCGACCGCATCGGCGTGGCCAAACGCGACAACGTGATAGATGTGGCCCTGCTCGAACACAGCGTGCGCGAGGATCTCAACCGCCGCGCGGAACGCCGCATGGCCGTGCTGCGGCCGCTGCGTGTCGTGATCGAGAACTTCCCCGAGGACCGCATCGAACAGGTGCAGGCCGTGAACAATCCCGAAGATCTCGCCATGGGCACGCGCAGCATCGAGTTCTCGCGGCTGTTATACATCGAGCGCGACGACTTCATGGAGGCACCCCCGAAAAAATTCCACCGGCTTTCGCCCGGATCCGAAGTGCGCTTCCGCAATGCCTACATCGTCAAGTGTGAACGCGTGATCAAGGATGGCACAGGCGCGATCGTCGAACTACGCTGCAGCTACGACCCCGAGACAGGGCCGGGAGGCGCGAACGCCGACAGGCGCGTAAAAGGCACGATACATTGGGTGAGCGCCGCGCATGCGGTGGACGCGGAAGTGCGGCTCTACGACCGCCTCTTCAAGGTCGAAAATCCCGACGATGTGCCCGAGGGCGCCGATTACACCGTTCACCTCAACGAAGAATCGCTCGAAATTCTGCGCGACTGCAAACTCGAGCCGTCTCTCGCCACAGCCGCGGCCGGCGAACGGTATCAGTTCGAACGGCTCGGGTACTTCTGCGTGGATCCTGACTCGGCCCCCGGCGCGTTGGTTTTCAACAAGACCGTGGCGCTCAAGGAAACATGGGCGAGGATTCCCGGCTGAGAAAAAATGATGACATTGTGCGTACAACGTGTTGACAATTTTCAAGAACATCCGTACGTTTGTTCATGAGTCCCTTTCTGTGGGATGAAAAGAAAAACGCGCGGCTGAAAGTCGGCCGCGGTGTGTCCTTCGAACAAGCCGTCGTCCTTCTTGAGCGGGGCAATGTGCTCGACATTGTGGAACATCCGAACTCCGAACAGTATCCAGCCCAGAAAATCGCGATTCTCGAAATCGACGGGTACGCCTGGCTGCTTCCCTTCATCCAGTCGGGTGACACATTCGTCCTCAAGACGCTGATCCCGAGCAGGAAGGCCACAAAGAAGTATCTGGGGAACCGTGATGCCTAAAAAAAAGACACCGGAAGTGCAGCTCGAGCAGGACGAATTGGAACTGCTCGTCTCATACGAGAAAGGCGAATGGCGCCGCGCAAAGGGGCATGACGCCCTGCTGGCCCGGCTGCAGGGCACCGCCGCGGCGACACTGCGCAAGGATCGCCGCGTGAGCATACGCCTCGCCGAGCGCGACGTGCTCTCGATTCAGATGCGCGCCGCCGAAGAGGGCATGCCGTACCAGACGCTCATCGCGTCGATACTGCACAAGTACGTGAGCGGCCGTCTTACGGAGACGACGGAGTAAGGCGTTCGAGTGCCGCGGCGATTCTGCGCAGGCAGGTGTCGCGTCCCAGCACCACCATCATGTCGAAAAGACTGGGCGACTGCGAGCCACCCGTGAGCGCGAGCCGGAGCGGATGAATCACTTTTCCCGCTGCGAGTTCCGCGTCGGCCGCGTGTCTGCGCACCAAGTCCTCCAAGCCCTGCGGCGTGAAGTCCGACGCGGCGAAGGAAGACTGCAACCTTTCGAGCACGGACACTGCGGGGGCGGTCCAGTGTTTGCGCGCGGCGGTTTCGTCATAGTCCGCGGGATCGGTGAAAAAGTACATGCCCTTGTCGAAAATGTCGGTGAGCAGTTCCATCCGCTCGCGCATCAGCGGCAGCACCTGCAGCAGATACCCGTCCGCGACATCGTCGAGCGACTCGGGACGGTAGGGACGGAGGCGCGACAACAGCTCCTCGTCTGAAAGCAGACGGAGGTGGCGCCCGTTCATCCAGGCGAGTTTCTCCTCGTCGAAGACGGAACTCTTTTTCAGGATGCGGCGGGGATCGAAGGCCTCGACCAGTTCCTCCCGTGTCATCACCTCGCGGTCGTCGCCGGGCGACCAGCCCATCAGGGCGAGGAAATTGAAGAGCGCCTCGGGGAGCAGGCCGCGCGACTGGTATTCGCCCACCGACGTCGCGCCGTGACGTTTCGAAAGGCGTTTCTTGTCCGCCCCGAGAATAAGAGGCACGTGTCCGAACATCGGCACCTCGTAGCCGAGCGCCTCGTAGAGCAGGATCTGCTTGGGAGTGTTCGAGAGGTGATCGTCGCCGCGGATCACGTGTGTGACACCCATGTCGTGATCATCGACGACCACGGCCATCATGTACATCGGCGTGCCGTCGGAGCGGAGGATGACAAAGTCCTCGATCTCCTCGTTCCGGAACACCGTCTCGTCGTGCACGATGTCGAAAAAATTCGTTTCGCCTTCCGGCACGCGGAAGCGAAGCACGTACGGCATGGCGGCGGCGAGCCGCGCCTCGCGCTCCTGCGCGCTGAGGTGCAGGCACGTGCGGTCGTATTTTGTGTCGCGATCGCCCTCGCCGACGACATCGCGTTTGGCTTCGAGTTCCTTCTGCGTGCAGAAGCAGGGATAGGCCTTTCCTTCGGCAAAGAGCCGCAGACATTCCGCGCGGTGCCGCGCGATGTGTTCGGACTGTATCCACGGCTCGTTGTCCCAGTCCACTCCCAGCCAGCGCAGACCGTTGAGGATTTCGCGGGTCATCTCGTCGGTGGAGCGGGCGCGGTCGGTATCCTCGATGCGGAGGAGGAAACGGCCGCCGCTCGATCGCGCGTACAGCCAGTTAAATATGGCCGTGCGTGCGCCGCCGACGTGGAGGTAGCCGGTGGGGCTGGGAGCAAAACGAAGGACGAGGTCTTGGGGCATGATACGTATGTTGGTGAGCTGGACGAGTGAGTGGATTCCGCGGCGGCCGCTGCCGTATACCCGTCGGCGAGATTACGGCGCGGGTGTGTTGCGCGCGGCCTTTGAGCGCAGGACCACACGGAAGAGCAGGAAAAGCATCAGCAGCGAGAGCGCGCTCCAGAGCAGGCCCCAGATGATGGCGGGGACGCCCGTCATGGATGCGAGTATGGCCGCATCGGTAAGACGCGGCTCGAGTGTGAGCAGATCTTCCTTGATGTCGACCACCGCATAGAGCGCGGAGATGGTGCCGAGATAGAGAAGGGCGGTATCGAGAAAACGGCGTGGCAGGAAACGGGCGAGGGCGATCATGCCCGCGCCGAACGCGATGCCGAAAAAGAGGCCGAAACCGTTTCGTACAAAGGCCAGAGTGACGGCGAGCACGCCGAGTCCGATTCCCCACGCAAGCGCGGGCGCCGCGGCGCGTTTTCCGGCGAGTAGAAGAATGACACCGCCGAGCAGCAGACTGCCGAGGTATCCGCTCGAGACGACGAGAAACTCCCAGCCGCCGCGGGTGAGGCAGGCGCCGCCGATGCGGGGATCGATTTCGATGCGGACTATCTCGCCGCCGGTGAGGACGGCCGCCGCGCCGTGGCATAATTCATGGAGCAGCACCACAAAGAGTTTTACCGGTGCCAGCACCACCGAATCCCAGAAGACGAGCGACAACAGGGTCAGCGCTGCCACCGCAAGAAGCTGCGTACGCGGGGCGAGAGCGCCGGAATCGGCGCGGGTCATCCGCTACTCCTTTGTCCAATCATATGTGCGCAAACGCGTGCCATCACTTTCAAATATAACCGCTCCGCCGACATCGGTCCTATACACAGCGGTGCCGCGAGCCGCGAGTTGCAGAAGTGTGACGGGCGCGGGGTGTTTGAATTTGTTGAGACGTCCGCACGAGACGACGGCATGGCGCGGCCGTGCCGCGTCGAGGAAGGCGGGCGAGCTGCTGGTGGCGCTCCCGTGATGACCGCATTTGAGCACGTCGCAGCGCAGGAGATCGCCATAGCGCCGCGCGGCACGCTCCTCGGCCTCCTTCTCGGCATCCCCCGGGAGGAGGAAGGACACCGCGCCATGCCGCAGCAACAGCATGATAGACACGTTGTTCGTGCCTTCGAGCGGAGGTCCGTCGCGCGGCGGTGAGAGCACATACAGCCGCGTCTCCGCATCGAGCCGCAGCATCTGACCCGCGCGCAACACCGTGAGAGGAACACGCGCGGCGCGTATGGCGCTGTCGACTGCGGCCGGAAGCGGCGCTGCGGGCCAGGGGCGGGAGACGCAGCAGGACGCGATGCGCAAAGATCGCAACAGCGTGCACGCGCCGCCGATATGGTCGTCGTCGGGATGAGTGAGCAGAAGCGCGTCGAGATTGCGTATGCCGCGGGCGCGAAAGTAGGGAAGAAGCACGCGCTCGCCGGTATCGAAGCCGCCGGAGGAGGGTCCGGTATCGATGAGCAGTTTTCTCCCTCCAGGAGTTTCGACAAGCACCGCGTCACCCTGGCCCGCGTCGAGAAAAGTGACGCGCAGCACACCCGGTGGCGCGTCCGTTTCCGCGCGCCACCCGAACACGGCGAGCGCGGCCGCACACAGCGTCGTCGTCACGGCGAGCCGCACGCGCAGCCGCCTGCGCCATGACAGCACGAGTATGGTGCAGAGCAGATAGCAGAGCAGGAGAGGGAGCGGCACGGCGGGGAGATCGATCACGGCATAGGGAAGCGAGGCGAGTGTGGCGGACGTCCACAGCACCAGGCCGAGCGCGGCATCCGCGGCGGCGGCGTAGAGCAGCGCGGCCGCGGGCCAGAGCGGCAGGAGGAACAGGGCCACCGAGGCGCAGGCGGTCACAACAAAGATGAGCGGCACGACGGCGAGGTTCGCGAGGAAGGAAACAAGACTGAATTGTCCGAAATATACGACCAGCAGCGGCAGTGTGCCGGCTTGCGCGGCGCCGGTCATCGAAAGCAGCGAAAGAAGCGATTCCCCCGCGGGGATGCGGTGCACGAAAGGCAGGAGCCGCTGCAGCAGGCCGCGCACACGCGGCTCGAAGAGGATCAGCGACACGGCCGCGCCGAAGGAGAGCTGGAAGCCGGGCAGGAACAGGTCGTTGGGATCCGCAAGCAGAATCATCAGACCCGCCGCGGCCATGGCGTTGAGTGTGGTGGTGCTGCGCTGCAGGGCGGCTCCGCACACCACGGCAGTGGATGCGATGGATGCGCGCAGCACCGGGGGTGCGAGTCCGGTCAGCACCGTGTAGATCCAGAGCAGCGCCAGCGCAAGCGGGGCGCGCGCGGCGAGGCGCAGGCGGCCCAGCGGATACCAGACGAGACTCAGGATAATGCCGACGTGCAGGCCCGACACCGCCATGACGTGAATGACACCCGCGTCGCGCATCGAGGCCGTCACGTCGTCGTCGATCATGCCGCGGTCGCCCAGCAGAAGGCCCGCGATCACCGAGGCATGCCGTGCGGGGAACAGCGCGTCGATGCCGCGCGCCAGGGATTCGTGCACCGCGTCGATGGCGGCCATCGGCCCCGGGGCGTCGGCCCGGCCCGCAAGACGCACATCCTCAGCGGTACAGGACATCGTCACGGCGCAGCCCAGCCGTCGCGCGTACACACGCGCGTCGAAGCCGCGCGGATTGCGGGCCGGGCGCGCCGAGAGCATCTTTCCACGCAGCAGCAGCGTGTCGCCGCGACGGATGCCGGGCACGACACCACTCGCGCGCGCGGCGTACACCGTCGCCTGCATCCGCGCAGCGCCGTGCGCGACACCTCCGGTGTCGCGCCGCACATCGGACACATCGACCAGAAACGACACGCGCCCCGGTTTGTCCATCGGATATGAACGGACGACGCCGCGCACGGTAATCTTTTCGCGGCTGTCGGCGTACTGCAGCAGCGTGGTATCCATGCCCTGCACCGTGCCGGCCATCCGCGCATACCCCGCAGCAAATAGTGCGGCATACAACAGCACATCACGCAGGACATACCAGACCGGCCTCCAGGGCCGCGCCAGCAGCACAAGCAGTGCCAGTGCCGCGGCGCAGGCGCCGCACACAAGGGCGGGCATGGCCTGCGCGTCGGTGCGGTCGCCCGCCACAACTCCGGCGGCGAAAAACACAAACGCCCGCACCGCGGGCTGCTGCACAAGACGAGCGAGTGGTGCCGACATGCACGATTCCTCCGACGGAATTGCGCCGCATTCCGTCACATGTGAAGTTGCTTCCCCGATCCCAGCGGAGTTTTGCATCCGCATACCTTACACGCGGCAACGGCACATTTTGTTCCCGCACCCGCACGCCGTGTCACCGTGCTCGTCATCAAACGGTAGAACGCGGCCGTGTCAGTCCATCGAGTATTACGCCCGCCACATCGGTGAGCGCGCGGATGCGCGCCGCCGCGCGGGCGTGGCCGCGTCCGAATAGCAGTACGGGCACGGGATTGCGCGTGTGCGATTTTGTGGAGAGATCCTCAAGGTTGCCGTGGTCGCTCGTCACAATAACCAGCGTCGACGAAAGGTGTATGCGTTCATACAGACCACGGAGCAGCTCGTCGACATCGTGCAGTATCTGCGAGGCATAGTCCATCGACCGCTCGTGCCCCGCCTTGTCGGTGAGGAAATACTCGAACAGCGTGAGGCGGTGCGCGCCGGCGATGCCCGCAAGTTGCCGCCCCGCCTCGCGTGCGGAAATCACGGGCGCGTCGGGATGACCGATAAACGGCCAGCGCGCCGCGGTGATGTCGGCCGATACCGCGGTTCCCGCCTTGAGATGCCGTATGTCGCGGAATGGAATGCCGCTCGCACGCGCCGCGTACATGCCGGCCGCCATGCGCCGCGACGGACCCGCCAGATAGTCGAAGAAACGCTGCGGGAACGCGTTGGCGAGGGCGATGTCGTCGCGTGTCAATCCGGCCGCCAGGGCCTGCGCAAAAATATTCCGCTCTGCCAGGACGGGTTTGAGCGTGGAATAGACGTAGGGACCAAAATGCTGGCCTATGAGCCGCGCGGCGTTTGTGCCCGTGTACAGCGATGTCTGCCCCGTGCCGCTCTGCGGCAGACCGGCCACGCGCAGCGTCGCGTTTGCGGGCACCAGCGACACATCGGGCGCCTCGATGTGCCGGCGGCGCAGTGTCGGGAAGCGCGCCCCGAGCAGGCTCTCGACAAAGGGGAGGCGGCCTGCGGCGAAGGGATTGCGCAGCGCGTCCGCGGCACCGATGCCTACACCGTCGAGGAAAATCAGAAGGACGTGGTGAGGCATCGGAGTGGGGAGTCGGGAGTAGGGAGTCTTTGGAGGAGGGGCCGTCAGATGTATTCGTTTTTGCTCTTTATGGTGATCGTGACGGGACCGTCGTTGACGAGTTCCACCTCCATCATAGCGCGGAACTGGCCCGTCGCAACACGCTCCGGCGAAAGCAGCGCGCGGAGTTCCTCCACAAAAAGCTCGTAGAGCCGTTCGGCCAGAACCGGTTCGGCCGCGAGCACGTAGCTGGGGCGGTTTCCCTTGCGCGTATCCGCGTGCAGCGTAAACTGCGACACCACCAGCACCGACCCGCCTGTGTCGGCGAGCGACAGATTCATCTTGCCGTCGTCATCGTTGAAGAGACGCGCCGCGGCGACACGCGCGGCGAGATAGCGCGCCTCGTCGTCGTTGTCGCCCTGCCTGACGCCAAGGAACACGAGCAGGCCCGGTCCGATCGCGCCCGTCTCGGCGCCCGCCACGGTGACCCGCGCGCGGGAGACCCTCTGTATCAGCGCGCGCATAGCGCTGCGGCGCCTCCGTGCTTCACGCGAACCTTCACGCGAGCAGCTTGCCTTTCACCTTCTTCATCTCCGCGACGAGGTAGGCCAGCATCTTGTTGTTCTCGCGCGCGGCCATCGGAAAGTAGTGTTTCTCGGTCTCGTCGATATAGCGGAAGGGATTTCGTTTGACGCCGAATTCCATGCAGCGGAAGTTGTCGAGGCGCTCGGAGAACTTGACGATCTGGCAGTCGATGCTGCTGAAGTTCAGGCGTTCGATGTATTCGGCGTCCTCCGCCTCGCGCTCGGGTCCGGATAGCCGTATGTTTTTTGTCAGCACTTCGACGATGTAGCCCACGTAGGAGCCGAAGTTGTATTTGATGACCTCGGCGGTGATGATGCGCGAATCCTCGAGCACATCGTGCAGCAGCGCGGCCGCGAGTACATCGGCGTTGATGTAGCGCAGCTCGCGGATGAGGATACGGGCGACGCGCGAGATGTGCCAGAAATAGGGTGTCGAGTCGCTGCGCGTCTGGAACTCGTGCACACTCGCGGCCATGTCGTAGGCGCCGAGCACCGTGGTCAGGCCCGCCGGATCGATGTCGTGCGACACGTCCGCGATCAACTCCTCACGGGAGTAGAGAACCTGGTTGTACAGCGGCAGCGGTGCGCTCATGTCGGGCCGTCCGGAGACAAAGAGAGGATGCCCGTGGGAGCGGGCATCCTCTCTCGGTCGGCGGAAAAAATCAGTTCTGTTTCAGCTTCGTGAACACGTCGTTGAAGATGACCTTGTCCGACGTGACGGTGACACGGCGCCACACATCCGGGAACGCCTCGGATCCTTCCCACGTGCCCTGGCCGCCGCTGTTGCTGAATTTGTACAGCAGATCTCCCGGTTCTATTTCGGTGACGATCGTCCATACGTTGTTGCCGAACACCTCGTCGCCGTTCTCGCCGTTGTCCCACATGCGTATCGTGTTGGGTTCGAGATTGCCGAGTTCCTTGCGATTGCCCGCGATGAACACCGCGGTGATGGCCTCGCGGTCGGCGAGTTTGCAGAGGAAGGTCACGCGCACCTTCTTCTTCGGCTTCTCCCAGATCGGCGTCACCGTGTTTTCGGGGATGAAGGAGGCGAAGCTGCCTTCGGCGGAACCCGACAGACGTGTGGCGTTACGAAGCAGATTCTGGAAACACGCCTCGTACGGCTTCGGATCCGTGCGGAGGACGGAACCGGAGCTGAAGTTCTGGTACCAATGCTCGCTCGTCGCGCCGTAGAAAAACGCGTAGGGCTGTGCTGCGAAGGTGTCGAGATACTCGGGCGTCGCGGGAGCAGGGCCCTTCTGCGCGACAGTGGCGCGGGCGCCGTTGAGCTGCGTCCACGCGGCGTTGCTGGCCTCGTTGCCGATCCACGCATCGAAGGTGCCCTCGAGACGCGAACCCGCGCCGAGTTGCGAAATCGACGCGAAGTCGTCGGTCTTGTGCGCGGGGATGCCGCGCTCGCGGTTGCCGGAGATGTATTCCGACATCGTCACCGAAATCACGGCGCGTGTTTCGAACAGCTTGTTGAGCTTCCGGTAGATGCCGTTGATGAGGCCCTTGCCGTCGGTGTCGCGATCGTAGTGCATCCATGCGTCGTCGTTGTCGATCACCACGGTGACGAGCGCGCTCTGCGCGTTGTCGGAGGGGGAGAACGAGAGCAGATTCTCGACGAAGTCGTTCGCGGAGTTCTCGGCGTAGTAGTTGCGGTACACCCAGTTGACACGCGTGGTGAGCAGCGAATTCGAGAACGCGCCGAAGGCGGATGCGTCGCCCGACTTCACGTTGTACACCGCGGCCGACGAGAGGTTTGCCGGTTCGCTCTTTTTCAGCACGGCCTCGTCGCTCGTGAACCATGTGAGCCCGTTCTTCTTCAGATGCGGAATCACGTCGGCCGACATGGCGCCGTAGGGCGGAATGTAGCCGGTCGGTGTGACGTTGAAATATTTCTGATACGCCGCGAGAGCCATCTGCAACTGTGCGTCCACATCCTCGGGATGCGCGTACGCCGCGGGCAGCGTGGCCGAGGGATTCGCCGCGCGCGCGACGTCGCTGTTCGCAAGCAGCGGAAGGATGGCGTCGCTGAACGAGGTCGCCGCGATTTCCATCTGACCGATCTTGCTGGCCGGGCTGTATTTCACTTTCTCGAAGTTCGGCAGGATGCTGGCCATGATGTACCACGCCGAGGCGACGATGCGGCGGCAATCGTCTTCCGTCACTTCGCGCTTCAGGTAGTACTTGCCGTCGCTGCGGTACGACACGAGGTCACGCAGATCGAGCGAGCGCAGAATACGCGTGCCGGTCTGAATAAGCGGGACGCGGCGCTCGAAAAATTCGGTGTCGAAATGCGCGAAGATCGAGAAGAATTTCAGCGTGCGGAGATCCTGGACCGTGTAGTCGGGATTGCCCTTCCCGTCGATATACTTCTCGTAGAGTCGAATCATTTCGGGGAAACGGTTCATGCGCACGGCGCTGATCGTGAAGGCGTTCCACGGATTTTTGTAGAGGTAGCCCTTGTCGGCCTCGCTCAGTTTCTCGGCGGGCGTGAGGCATACGTCGATCCACGGATCAGTCTTTCCGCGCATGCGTGCGAGGAAGCCGTTCGCGTCCATGTCGGCCGGCTTCTTGCGCGGCGACCCGGTCTTCTTGTCCTTGATGAACGGTTCCATGCGTTTGACATAGATCTCCTGCACCTGCCAGAGCAGTGTCGGGGAGAGCGCCACGGTTGCGTGCACGTGCTGATAGCGCTGTATCACGTCGCCCATTTCAAAGTAGTCGCGCGTCGCGTGCATGCGCACAAACGGCGCTTCGATCTGGTCCTTCGCCGCGTTGTAATACAGGGGAACATGGTGTTTGAACACGAGGTTCAAGTACACCGTGCCGCCCTTTTTCGCGTACACGTCGTCGATCGCGCGGCGCACCGGGTAACCCTCCGTCACCACCTTGTTCGCCGTGTTCAGCGTCACCAACGAATTGATGCGCGAGCCGTCCACCGCCTCGAAGGTCAGCGGATTCGCGGGATCCCGCTGTATCCGCACGCCGTCGACAAGAAAGGCGTACTGGTAGGAACCCGGCAACAGGGGAACTGTGACATTCCATGTGGCTCCGCCCGCCTTCTTCATCGGGTGCGCGATGGCAGACCATCCGTTAAAATCTCCGACCAGGGCAACCGAGTTCGCCGCGGCGTCCTCGTACACGAAACGTATGCCTTCCGGGACGATCGACGGCTGGGCCCGCACAATGGCGGTTAAAAGAAGAAAGGAAACGAGCAGGAACGGCAGGTTTTTCTTCATGACGGCAATGCTGAGACTGTGAGGGAGGGAGACAGCGACTCGGTAAGGGGCGGGTTGCCCACAACAAAGGAAACTAACCCACGAACGCCTCAAATGCAACCTGAAGCCCTTTCACGCGTCGGAATGGCTGTGATTTCGCACCCTTCGGGTGAAAATTCCCTTTCAGTCTGTGTGACACGGAACTGAATTTTCTCGAAACTGGAAAAATCGGATATTCCCGTTTCCCCGACACGCACCCCGCGGCATTCCGGGAGCGGCTTCTGCGCACCCCGGAAGACGGCCGACAAGGACACGATACCATGAGCGCTTCGACTATTCCCGATATTCTTGATCTTCTCTCGCATTTTTCCGGCGGCCGGCTCCGCGATGCCGCGGCTTTGGGTCGTTTTCTTGAAGAGGCGGAACCCTCGGAGAAGGCGGCGGAGATCGGTGAATTGGCCTTTCACGGCAGATATCTGACGCGGCTCCTCGACACGATGAAAAAACAGACGGCCCAAAGTGAACATTTTCCCGGACTCGAGGCCGAATTCACGCGGGCTGTGAACCATTACCAGGAATTGATCCGCGTATTTGCAGCCGGCTGTTCGGACGGCTTTTTTCAGTTCTGCGAGCAGCATTATTTCGCCGTCAGTGAAGCGGCGTTACAACATTTGCTCGCGCTCGCCTACGATTTCGCATGGCTGAAGGAATGGGAAGTCACTATGGCGACGGACGGGGAAGAGACGGCCGCCTGATGCAGCTCGAACAGCGCGTGGAAGAAGAACTGGCGTCCCTGTGCGGATCACGCACGGGCGGTTCTTTCCTTGTGGCGTGCAGCGGCGGACTCGATTCCACCGTCCTTGCCTGCATTGCCGCGCGCCGACTCGGAGCCCGCGTTGCTCTGGCATACGTGGATCACGGCCTGCGTCCCGACACGGCCGACGACATTGCGCATGTGCGCGCGCTTGCAGCGCGTCTCGGCGCGGGCATTGAACTGCTCGCCGTCGACCTCTCCGTTCCGCGGCACGGGAGATCGCTGCAGGACCTCGCGCGCGAACACCGCTATGCCGCGCTTGAAGAGGCGCGCGTCCGCGGCGGCTTCGATTGGATACTGACCGCGCATCACGCCGACGATCAGGCCGAGACTCTGCTGCTGCACTTTTTTTCCGGCGCCGGCGTGGAGGGACTGCGCGGCGTGCGCGCGCGTGCGGGACACATCATAAGGCCCATGCTCAGCGTGCGGAAGTCGGACCTGCAGGCGTTCGCCGTCCGCGAAGGCCTGCAGTGGCGGCACGATACAAGCAACGACAGCGATGCGTACCGCCGCAATGCGCTCCGCCATCACGTGCTGCCCGCCATTGCCGCGCACGTGCAGTCCGACATCGTTTCGGTGCTGACACGCACCGCCTCGGTCTTTGCCTCGCTCGAACAGTATCTCGCGCCCCTCATCGACGAGGCGGCCGGGCGCTGTCTGCGACCGCTCGACGACGGTGTACATGTCGACACCGGGCAGCTCGGTGACGAAGCCGCCTTCTTGCGCGCGGGTGTGCTGCGCGCGGCGGTGGCGCGTGTACGCGGAAATGCGGGCGCCTTTGCCGACGTGCGCCGCCTCGAGGAGCTTGTGTCGGGTCCTGCAGGCGCACAGGCGCCGTTGCGGGGCGGTTGTATCGCCTACCGCGAACACGATGGTGTCACGATTCTGCGCGGATTTCAGACGGCGGAACCGGACACGGTAGAGGCACTTCTGGGCGAGGAAATCGATCTGGGCCGGGCCCGGTTCTCCTCGCGGCTCGTCGAGCGCGATGCGGTGCGTTTTACGGATGACCCTTCTGTCGAGTATATTGATGCGGAGCGAAGCGGCACCAACTGGGTCCTTCGCCCCTGGAGGGCGGGGGACGTGTTCCGACCGCTCGGGAGTCCCGGCCGCAAGAAGGTCGGCGACTTCCTCACCGATCACGCCGTCCCGCGACGCATGCGCGGAGCGGTGATGGTGTTGGACCATGCGGGCGAGATCATCTGGCTCTGCGGAATCCGGCTCGACGACAGATTCAAAATCAGCGGCACAACACGGAGCATCGCCGCGCTCCGATTCGAGACACAGGCACAGCACGAATGAATTCACCACACGACACCATCCCCTCGGTCGCCATCAACGGCGACAGGTTTATTCCCTACATCACGCGCGACAGCATCGCCGCGCGGATCGACGAGCTGGCCGAGGCGCTGAACCGCGACTTCGACGGCAAACGTCCGATCTTCATCTGTGTGCTCAACGGCGCGTTTATGTTTTTTGCGGACCTCGTCCGCCGTATCACGATCGACTGCGAGGTCGATTTCCTGCGGCTGTCGAGTTACGGCGACAGGAAGATCAGCTCGGGCGACGTGCGGCTGCTCAAGGATCTGTCCTGCGAGGCCGACGGGCGGCACATCGTGCTTGTGGAAGACATCGTCGACACGGGCGTCTCGCTCGATTTCATGAAGACCCTGATCGGCGCCAAACAGCCCGCATCGCTCAGCATTGTCACGCTTCTGCACAAACCCGAGAGCACCAGCATTCCCCACACGCTCGACTACGTCGGTTTTGTCGTGCCGCCGCGTTTTGTCATCGGCTACGGACTCGACTACGCGCAGCGCGCACGCAATCTTCCCGAAGTGTACATACTCGACGACGCGTCCGGCACCGGATCCGCCGAAGAGAAGGAGACAGAATGATCACGCCGACACACAGACTCCCACGCTCCTGGAACGCTGGCGGCGACGACAACAGGCCGCCCGCTCCCACGCCGCCGCGCAAGGCGCCGCAGAACCGCAAGCCGGGCGACGACAATACATGGCTGCGCTCGGCGCGCGCCGTGCTCATCGCGGGCGGCATGCTGCTGCTGGCCTTCATCATCTTCTCGCAGCTCTTCAACACCGCGAACGAAAATCCGGAGATATCCTATTCCGATTTTCAGAAAATATTGACCGGCGAACGCAAGACTCCCGACGGGCAGGAACTGCGCATCATCCGCGCGAAGGTGGAAAAGGCGAATCTGAACGACTTCACCCTGACCGCCAGTCTGAACACACGCGCACGCCTTGTGGGTGTGAACGGCAAGACCGTCGAGAGCACCGGATTTGTCGTGAAGCTCGGGACGCTCGACGCCGAGATGCGGAAGTCGTGGCTCGAGCGCGGCATCGAGGTGACCTTCGACGAGAAGGATTCGATCTGGACCAACACCTTCTTCACGCTGTTGCCCTGGCTGCTGTTTATCGGCGCGTGGATATTCCTGATGCGGCGCATGCAGGGCGGGGGCGCCGCGGGCGGGACCAAGGGCCTGTTCTCGTTCGGCAAGAGCCGCGCGCGCATGGCCACCGATTCGACCATACGCGTCACCTTCTCCGACGTGGCCGGCGCCGACGAGGCGAAAGTCGAACTGCAGGAGATCATCGAATTTCTCCGTGAGCCCGCGCGCTTCCAGCGGCTCGGCGGCAAAATACCGCGCGGCGTGCTGCTGCTCGGGCCTCCGGGAACGGGCAAGACGCTGCTTGCGCGCGCCGTTGCGGGCGAGGCGGGCGTGCCCTTCTTCTCGATCTCCGGCGCGGAGTTCGTGGAGATGTTTGTGGGTGTCGGCGCCAGCCGCGTGCGCGACCTCTTTGAAACCGCAAAAAAGAATTCACCCTGCATCGTCTTCATCGACGAGATCGACGCCGTCGGACGCCAGCGCGGCGCGGGTCTCGGAGGCGGACACGACGAACGCGAGCAGACGTTGAACCAGCTCCTCGTCGAGATGGACGGATTCGAGCAGGGCAGCACCGTGATCATCATCGCCGCCACCAACCGTCCCGACGTGCTCGATCCCGCGCTGCTGCGTCCCGGTCGTTTCGACAGGCAGGTTGTGGTGGACCGTCCCGACGTCAAGGGCCGCGAGGGCATACTCAAGGTTCACACCCGCAGCATACCGCTCGATCCCGACGTGTCGCTCGAGACTCTCGCAAAAGGCACGCCCGGACTTGCCGGCGCCGAACTCGCGAATCTTGTGAACGAAGCGGCGCTGCTCGCCGCGCGACGCAACAAGAAGACCGTCGCGATGATGGATTTCGAGGAGGCGAAGGACAAGGTGATGATGGGCATGGAACGCAAGAGCCTGATCATTTCCGAACAGGAAAAACGGCTCACGGCCTATCACGAGGCGGGCCATGTGCTAGTCGCAAAAATGCTCCCCGAAGCCGATCCGGTGCACAAGGTCACGATCATCCCGCGCGGCCGCGCGCTCGGTGTCACGACCTACCTTCCGATCGACGAGAAACACACCTACTCGAAGGAGTACCTCGAGGCGATGATCACGTACGCCATGGGCGGGCGCGCCGCCGAGATGCTCGTGTTCGGCCAATTGACGACCGGCGCCGGCAACGACATCGAGCGCGCGTCGTCGCTCGCGCGCAAGATGGTGTGCGAGTGGGGCATGAGTGAACTCGGACCGCTGACCTTCGGGGCGAAGGAGGAGGAGATATTCCTCGGCCGCGAAATCGTGCAGCACCGCGACTACAGCGAGGAGACCGCCGTGGCCATCGATTCGGCCGTGCGCGCGATTGTCCTTCAGTGCATGAAACGCGCCGAGGACGTGCTCTCCGAGAACCGCGCGGTGCTCGACCGCATCGCGCTTGCGCTGCTCGAACGCGAGATTCTCGACAGCGAGGAGATCGACAAGCTGATGCGCGGCGAGGAACTGCCTCCCGCGCAGCGCAACGGCGGCGGCCTGCAGCAGAAGGTCTCCGAAATCGACGCGTTGCGCATGGATCAGGAGCGTTCCGACAGGATACGGCGCGCGGTCGAGGAGCTGAAGCGGCAGGAGAATCCCGAAAGCGAAGCGCAGGCCGACGCGGACGAAAGGACATGAACGACAACACGGCATACACACCGGCCCCGACCCGCGCCGAGAGCGTGAGCTTCAAGTGGGAACTGCTCCGCAAGGGCATACACCTGTGTTCGCTCTCGATACCCGTGCTGTACTACTACGTGTCGCGCGACCTGATGATCACGCTGCTGATCCCGCTCGGCGCGGCGTTTCTGCTCGGCGATTTGCTCCGTCTGTTCCACAAGCCGTCCTTCGCACTGTACACGCGTATTTTCGGACGCATGCTGCGCACGCATGAAAAGACCGAGGCGAAGAAGACCTTCAACGGCGCGACATGGGTGCTGATTTCGGCCCTGTTCTGCGTCCTGGTCTTTCCCAAACTGATCGTGATCACGGCCTTTGCGATACTCATCATCTCCGACACGATGGCCGCTCTCATCGGGAGACGCTACGGCACACGTTCGTACCGCGGCAAGACCCTCGAGGGCAGCACGGCCTTCGTCGCCTCGGCGACGCTGGTGATTCTCTTCACGCCGAAAGTCGCGCAGCTTCCCGCCGAATACATCATCGGGATTGTGTCGGCGGTGATAGGCGCCGCGGCTGAGGTTTTTTCGTTCGATGTGATCGACGACAATTTTGCCATTCCAGCGGCTATCGGATTTTCGCTCTGGCTGATGTACATCGTGTTTCTGCCCGAGCTCAACGTGCACATTCTCGACATGTAGGTCGGCGCGTCATGTGTCCGCGACGTGAGTGACATGAAGCCCGGCATCGATACGGCCGTGGCTGCGCCGGCTCCCGCGTTCGGCGGCATGCTTCCGCTCGCGGGCAAGCTCCTGCTCGCGGCCGTGTTTTTGTGGATCGTCTCGCTGTATGTCGACGCCGGTGGTGTTGCGGCCGCGGTGTCGCGCGCCGCGGGCATGCCGCTGTTGGCGGCGGGTCTGCTGCTTGCGCCGAACCTCGTGCTGCAATACGCCAAATGGCGGCTGCTGCTGCGCCGCGTCATGCCCGCGTCGACGCGCAGCGACGCCGCCGCGTCGCTGTTTTCGGGCTTTGCCCTCGGTCTCGTCACACCCGCGCGTGTGGGTGAATTCGGCGGCCGCGCGTATGCCGTCGCGCATGCGGATGCCGGCACGCTGGTGGCGCTGACGGCGGTCGACAAACTGGCCTCGCTCCTGGTGACCGTTACGGGCGGTGTGCTGGCCTGCTGCCTGCTGCTCGCGCGCAGCGAGCCCGCGGCCGCCGCGCTGCTCGCCGCGGCCGCGCTTGCAGCTCTTGCGCCCGCCGTGTTTCTCGCGCGGCGACGCGCCGCCGCGTTCGACACCGCGGCCCGTTTGTTGACGCGGCTGCCCGGGATCCGCCGCAGAGTGCTCGCGGCGCGCGCCGCGCTCGCGGGACTCGACCGCGGCGTGCTGCTGCGCCTGCTCGCGCTCAGCGCGGCTTTTTACGGCGTGTTTGTCGCGCAGTTCGCGCTGCTCGTGGGCGCCTTCGGCGCGCCGGCGGGCGCACCCGACCTGCTCGCCGCCGCCGCCGTGGTCATGCTGCTGAAAAGCGTCGTGCCGCCCGTCTCCTTCGGCGAACTCGGCATCCGCGAAGGCGCCACAGCGCTCGTCTACGCCGGCATCGGTGTGCCCGCGCAGCTTGCCGTGCCCGCCTCCATGCTGCTCTTTGTGCTCAATGTGCTGCTGCCCGCCGCCGCGGGCGGCATCGTGCTTGCGCTGGCCTCGCTGCGCCGCGCCTCCGCCGCGTGATTCCCTTCGCCCTCCTCGTTGTCTATCTCGCGCTGCTCAGCGCGTACGCGCTGTTCCTGCATCGCGTCGGGCAGGGCCTCGAGGCGCTGTCGTCGGAGGAATCCGCGCCCGGACCGGAGATCGCTCCGCTGCCGACACTCACGGTGGTCGTTCCCATGCGCAACGAGGAAGGCCACGTCGCCGCGTGCATCAGGTCGCTGCGCGGTCAGGAATATCCGGATAATACACTCCGCTTTATCATTGTTGACGACCAATCGACCGACGGCACCGCCGCGGCCGTCGAGCATGAAATACGCGGAGACGCGCGATTTACGCTTCTGCGTATCGGAGCGGAGGCGCCGGGAGGCAAGAAGTCCGCCATCGCCGCCGCCATCGATTGCTGCGCAAGCGAGACGATTCTCACGACGGACGCCGATTGCACACACGGGCCGCGCTGGGCGGCGTGTATGGCGCGCGAACTTGCGCGCGGCCGCGATATCGTGGCCGGACCCGTCGTGTATGAACGCGCGGGCGGACTCTTTGCCCGCCTGCAGGCGCTCGAATTTCTTGGACTCGTCGGTGTCGGCGCGGGGCTGTTCGGTGTCGGATACCCGCGCCTGTGCAACGGCGCGAATCTTGCGTACCGCCGCACCGCCTTTTACGACGCGGGCGGATTCACCGGCAACGAACACATCGCCAGCGGCGACGACGAATTTCTTATGCACAGCATCGTGTACCGGCGCGGCGGCGAGGCGGGCTTTGCAGCCGCGCCGGACGCCGTCGTGTCGTGTTGCCCCGCCGCGACTGTCGGCGCCTTCATCTCGCAGCGTGTGCGCTGGGCCTCGAAGGGACCGCATTACAACGACGGACGTTTTGTCGCCTTTCTCGTGATCCTTTTCTGTTTCTTCCTGTGCGCAGCCGCCTCGCCGTTGCTGCTGTTCCTCTCGCCCTGGGCCGCCGTCCTCGCAGGCGTGATCTACATGATCAAGGCCGGACTCGACGCGTCCGTGCTGTTCGCGGCCGCGCGGTTGTTCCGGCAGCCGGTGCGGGGCATCGATCTCATCATTGCGGAGCTTCTCCACCCGTTCTATCTTGTCGGCGTATCGATTGCAGGAGCAGCCGGAGTCTTCACGTGGAAGGACAGGAAACAGACATAGATCCCTCGGGCCGATCGCGCCTGTGGTATGCGTCCAGCGGCGAGTTGCGCGCCGTCTGGAAACTCGGCGCGTTTACGTCCACTGCCATCGCGGCCGTTGTGGTCATCGGCGTCGCGCTGATGCTGATCGAGTACGAATTTCCCGGACTCTCGCTATTGACCCCGTTCTGGACGGGCTCCGTTGCGATGACACTCGCCACGATCGTCGCCACGATATTCTGCATGCGGGCCATCGACCGCGTCCCCGTGCTCGATATCGGTCTGCATCCCAGGCCATTCCCGCTTCGACAGTTCGGCATCGGCCTCGCGCTGTCGGCGGCGATGATCGGCCTGTACATCACGGTCATGCTGGCCGCCGGATGGGCCGAGCTGCGGCTCGCCGCGGTCACGTTCGATCACGCGGCCTCGATACTCGCGGAAGGAGCGCTGCTGTTTGTGTACGTCGGTTTCAGCGAGGAGCTGCTGATGCGGGGCTATCCATTCCGCACGATGGTACACGCCTCGAATCCGACGACCGCGTTGTTCGTCACGTCGGTCTTTTTTGCCGCCATTCACTGGGACAATCCCGGCCTGGACGTGCAGGCGCTGGGGAACATCTTTCTCGCGGGAATCTGGCTCGGGCGCGCGCTGCTTGTGAGCGGTTCGCTCTGGCTGCCGATCGGATTACACACCGGCTGGAATTTTACGATGGGCACCGTTCTGGGGCTGCCTGTCAGCGGGATACTTGGGCCGGGCGTTCTGCGCGGAACGACATCGGGTCCGGCATGGTTCACCGGCGGCGCGTTCGGTCCCGAGGGAGGTCTGCTGGCGACGGTCATTCTTGTGGTCGGGACCGGCGTCTTCTCGCTACCGCGTGTACGCCGCTGGATCGCGCCCGCGCTGCTGGCGCTGGGCCTTGCGGCGGCGGCACCTTCCGCGCAGGCGCAATGGATCGAGGATCCCGCGATCGACGCGTCGATACAGGAAGGTATACGCGCGACCTACAACATCGAATTCGAGGCGGCCGACCGCGCATTTGCCGCGGTGGAGCGCGCGCGACCGGATCATCCCGCGGGACCGTTTTTCAAGGCGATGGTGGAGTGGTGGCGCATTCTGATCGACTTCGACGACGAATCGCGCGACGAGGGCTTTTACCGTAAGCTCGAACGTGTCATCGACATGTGTGACAAACGCCTCGACGCAAACGAGAACGATCTCGCCGGACTCTTCTTCAAGGGCGGTTCCATCGGTTTCCGCGGGCGGCTGCTCGCCATGCGCAAGAGCTGGATCAAGGCGGCGGCCGACGGGCGCGAGGCGCTGCCGATCGTGCAGGACGCGGCGCGCATCGCGCCGAAAAACGCCGACATCAATCTCGGCGTGGGCATCTACAACTACTACGCCGACGTCCTCCCCGACAAGTATCCACTGCTCAAGCCCGTGATGCTGTTCCTGCCTTCGGGTGACCGCGACAAAGGAATCCGGCAATTGCGCTACGCGGCGCAGAAGGCGCGCTACGCGCAGTGGGAGGCCGTGTATTTTCTTGCGCAGGTCTATTCGTCCTACGAAAACAAACCCTCGTCGGCGTTGCCCTTCGCGCGGCTGCTTGCCGACGAGTTCCCCGCGAATCCGATCTTTCAGCGGACGCTCGGCCGCATACACGTAAAACTCGGCGACTGGCAGCGCGCGTCCGCAGTCTTCGGAAAAGTGCTCGACCGCTGTATGAAACATCAGGCCGGTTACGGCCAGGCCGCCGAAAGGGAAGCGGTCTACTATCTCGGGTACGACGCCATGCTGCGTCGCGAATACGCGGCGGCGCTGAAATTTTTCGCGCGCTGTGACGAGGTGGCCCGCGCCTTGGAAAAGGACGAACCCTCGGGATTCCGCATCCTCGCCGCGCTGCGCGCAGGCATGACGCTCGATCTGCTGCGCCGCCGCGCCGACGCGCAGCGCGAGTACAACCGCGTGCTCGCGTGGCCGGAACATGCCGGCTCACACGACCTCGCGCGGCAGTACAAGACCACTCCCTACTCGATGTAGCGTATATCGGCGTTTTTACATCCGAAACGGCGATGTCGAAAAATTTCGTCCGTCCCGGGAACCTCCCGGCATGCCCGATATGTTTTAAGTTTGAAGCATATTTCAAGGAACGGACATGACATTCAATAAAAAGCAGAAAACGACCCTCATCGCGACGCTCCTCGTCCTCACTGCGGCCGTGGCAGTGTGGGCCGCCGGAGGATTCAGTCTTTTCACGCGGCAGCAGGTGCCTGTGCAGGTGTACGATGAACTGCTCGGCACCTCGTACACCGAGTGGAAGGACGCCATGATCGTGGGTCTCGACATCGTCGGCCCGGTCGCGCTCGCGGCTGTTACGGCAGGCCTGCTGTTGATCCGCTTCTTTCGCATAAAACTTTCTCACTAATACCATCAATCATCAACACGATTTGGAGAACACCATGAAACAGATCCTCGCCGCTCTTCTGCTCGTCACCGCCCTTGTGGCGCCCGCCGCAGCGCAGCGCCTCAGCACCGACCGCACGGGCACGCTCACATTCAACATCAAGGACGACCGCGGCCGCAACCAGGCCAGCTTCCTTTCGGAGTCGCTGGTGGAAGACATCGCGGGCACCGCGGCGGGCCTCGGCGGCACGGTGAGTTTCGATCCGTCGGATGTCGCCAAGACGATCAGCGCCACCGTCACCGTCGACGTAGCCTCGATGAAGACCGGCATCGACATGCGCGACGAGCATCTCCGCAGCGAGGGCTGGCTGAACGCGAAGCAGTTCCCGACCATCGAATTCAAGCTTCTGAAACTCAAGGGCGCCAAGGTGAAGAACGGCACCGAGATCAACGGCACCGCCGTCGGCACCTTCACGATGCACGGCGTCACGAAAAACATGGAAATGCCCGTGACCCTCATCTACATGAAGGAGTCGGAGAAAACGAAGGCGCGCGCCGCGGGCGACCTGCTTGTTGTGCGTGCTAAGGGCACCGTCTCGCTCAGCGACTTCGGCGTGAAGAATCAGCTTGTCGGACAGAAGGTGGCCGAGAATATCAGCTTCCAGTTCAACGCAGTGGCAAACAGCGGCGTCAAATAATCCGCACCATCGAATCGTCCAAATTTGCCGCCTGCCGGCGTGTGAAAAAGGATTCCGATAGAGGAATCCTTTTTTTTATCACCCTTGGAATTGAGCGGCGTTCCCGATAGATTTTCGGACATCGATTTTCGGTTTTTATCAGCATGTGACGCGTCCAGACGATGCGCCGCAGTTTCATACGCCGGGTGTATGACGGGACCGGCTGAAAACAAATGGCACATGTGATCGCAGTCAAAACCTTCTTGTATACACGTGCGCGGGCAACCGGCCTGCTGCGCCGTGTTATGTATTTCACCGCCGGCGTCGCCTTACTGACGCTTCTATGTGCTGGCGGTGCGATGGCACAGGAGCGACAGCCGCCCGACTCGAGCGGCACCTCGGAGGAAGGGGCCGGATCGGTGCGCGTGAGCGGGGGCGCCACACTCACCGGCGATGTGTACATGTTCGAGTCCGATCCGGATGGCGCGAATCGTCCGAGACGCCCGGCCAATCTCTGGCGGCTCATTCTGACACCAACTGTCACCGTGGGCGACTGGCTCACGCTGCCCTTCAACATCATGCTTTCGAGCCGTGAAACAGGGGTGACGACACCCGCCTCGTCGTCGTCGTCCTTTGCGTCGTTCCTGCAGAATCCGGGCAACACCATAGGCATGCTCCGCATATCCCCGCGCCTGTCGTGGGCGTCGTTTCACATCGGGACTCATGTGCCGATGTATTCCGAACTGTCGTCGGGTGACGGCCAGGTGTTCGGCGCCGGATTCGACCTTCGTCCGGGCAAGGTGCGCTTCTCTGCCTCGGCAGGCACCATTCAGCGCTCGATCGAGCCCGATTCGGCCGCGAATATCCGCGGAGCGTATGCGCGCTGGATCTATCTCGCGAAGCTCGGATACGGGAGCGAGGACGGGAGCCACGTCGATCTGAACTTCGTGCGCGCGAAGGACGACGCGCGTTCGGTGGCGCGACCCGTTGCCGGCGTCGATCCTCAGGAGGGCGCGCTCATCACCGCGAATACACGCGTGAAGCTCAGCGAGATCATGTATCTGACCGGCGAGGCCGGCACGTCGATTTTTACGCACGACATGAACGCGACCGATCTTGCAAATGCCGACAAGGCGCTGAACGGTATCATCCGGCAGCGGATATCGAGCAGGCAGGACTACGCCGGAATGCTCGCCTTTACCATCACCAAGCCCGATTGGGGTGTCCGCGCACTCGCGCGCTATATCGGCGCGGGGTATGTGGCGCTGGGATATCCGTTTCTCCAGCCCGACCGCCTCGAGTTCGCACTCTCGCCGCGTGTACAGCTTTTCGAGAACCGCCTCAACGTGAACGCGACCGTGGGCAACCGCACAAACAATCTTGCGGACACAAAATCAGAAACCTCGAATCAGTTCATCGGGTCATTCAACGCTCTCGGCATCGTCAACGACGACGTCTCGGTGTCTCTGAGCTACTCGAACTTCGGCGTGCGCAACAACACGTCGAGCGACACGCTCCGCATCGAAAGCGTGGCGCAGTCGCTCAACCTCACGCCCACCTACACGATTCCGACCGACGCGGTGATACATACAGTGTCGGCTTCGTACGCGCGCGACATCTTCGACGACTACAACGTGGTGTCGGGCGCGGCGAACAGCAACGTGACACAATCGCTCATGGCCCTCTACAGCGCCTCTTTCATCCGGCTTCCTCTCGCGCTCAACGCCTCGGTGAACCGGCTCACCAACGACCTGCCGTCGGGACCGCTCACGCTGCTCAGCGCCACTCTCGGCGCTTCGTACCGTTTCCTCGCCGGACGTCTCGCGCCGTCGTTCGCCCTCACGTGGTCACAAAGCCGCGTCGACGTGCCCGGCGACGAACGCGGCAATGACGCGCAGATCTATGTGCGCCTCTCCCTGCGCTGGCAGGTGGCCAAGGCGCTGACCTGGAACGTGGCAGTGTCAAACAATGCCTACGAATACGCACCATCTCGCACGCGTCCTGGAAGCACCTTCAACGAACTCTTTGTCCAGACGTCGCTCGCCACAACATTCTGACCGTCCGCCGCGCCGCGGCGCGCGGACATACTCCGACAACCATGTCCGATAATCCGACACCCATGTCCCATTACGCCACGCGCCGCGGCGCGTGTGTCGCGCCCGCGACACTGCCGCGTGTGTTTTCAGGAGTCCGCGCATGATCCGTATAAAACCCTTCCTCGCCCTCGTGTTCCTGCTTGCCGCGCCGCTGTGCGCCGCGGCGCAGGGGATCACCCTGTCGCTCAACGTCTCCGCGCGCCCCAATCCGTATCTCTCGGAATGGGAGGCGCGCCGCGAAACGGCCATGCTCACTGTGACCAATCTCACGGGCGCACCCGTCCAGGCCCGCATCTCGGCGCGTGTTTTTGTCGACGGTGTGCTCAAGGCCGAGACCGAAACGGGCAAAATGCCGCTGCTCTCCATTGGCACGGGTGTCAGTCTTTTCCTCGCCGATGAAATTGTGCCGGGCGGGGCCGTGAAATTCTACGGCAATGTCGACGAGGTGGCGCAGCGCACGGGCATGCTGCCCGCGGGTGCCTATGAGTTCTGTGTCACATTGCTCAATGCGCAGGATGAACAGATCAGCGGACCCGTCTGCCGCCTCTTTACCGTGACCAGTTACCAGCTTCCGACACTGCTGCAGCCCGGCGTGGCCGCGGCCGACGCAGGCGCCGCTCCGATCCCCCTCCTCCCCGGACAGCGGCCGGTGTTCCGCTGGACGCCCATCATCCCGACGCCGCCGGGAGGCGCGGTGTATCGCGTGCTGCTCTTCGAAATTCTGCCCGGACAAAAACCGATGCAGGCCTTCCGCGCCAATCAGCCGATCATGGATGTGGAGGTGCGCTCGATGACACAGCTCGTGTGGCCCGCCGATGTCCCGCTGCCGGATCAGCCGGGAGAACTTCTATGGTCCGTGCAGACACTCGATCTCGCCGGGAGGCCCCTCGGCGATGGTCACGGATTTTCGGAGCCGTTTCTTGTTACGTTCCGCGCTTCGTCGTCGACAAAATGATGTGGTTCAACGTGACCGTATTCCGGCTGGAACACGTCGCACGTTAAACCTCCGCCCGGCGTCAGAGTCCTAGACACAGACGGCAGGGCGGGACGAGCTTCCACGTCCGCGTGTGCCGGACTTCCAACCCAACGTCACAGGAGTATTGTCATGATACATCGGCTTGTTTGTGTTCTCGGCGCGGTGCTGCTCTGCACCGCCACACTCTCAGCGCAGAAGGATCCCGAAGCCGTCGCTGTCGACGACGATGTTGCCGCAGGACTCGACCTCACGGCCGTCAGCGAGGTCTTCCGTGATTCCAAGGATCTGGAGGATTTTGAGAAACGGCTCAACGACCCGGATGCGGGCGTCAACAACCTCGATCTCGACCGGAACGGCGATGTGGATTTCCTGCGCGTTGTGGAGCAGGGAAGCGACGACACACGCCTGGTGATTTTGCAGGCCGTACTCGGCGAGAATGAATTTCAGGATGTTGCCACGATCGAGGTCGAGAAAACCGACACCGACCAGTACAACATGCAGGTACGCGGAAACGAGGAACTATACGGACCGAATTACTACATCGTGCCCGCCGTACACGTGCATCTCTTCCCGGTCGTGACATGGATGTATCGTCCCCTGTGGCGGCCCTATGTGTCGGTGTGGCGCGTGGGTGTGTACCCGCGCTGGTGGCGGCCCTGGCGTCCCGTGGGTGTGACCGTGTACCGCACACGCACCGTGCATCTGACCACACGCGCGTCGTTCACCGTGAGCCGCACGAGTCGCGTCACCACAGTGCACAAGGTGCACTACACGCCGCACCGTTCCACCATGGTGCGCTCGCGCACGACGGTCACGAAGTCGCCGGGCGGAAAGGTGACGGTGAGGAAATCCACCACCACGCGGCGTCGCCGGTGACGGCATCAGCCATACGAGCGCCGGGCAGTGCAGCAGCCGCCGCACGCCTGAGGCGCATAGTCGAGTGCAACACGGCCTCGCACGGTGTTTCCACCGGCCGCGAGGCCGCGTTGTAATTTCGCACGCGGTTTTTTTGTACACTTTATTTTCGGGCATACATCCCGCCCATTCCTTGCCTCCGTAACGGAGAGAAAGAACAATACCCACTCCTCCAAGCCCGCCTGAACCGGATCCGTCATGAAACGCATATCGAGACTCGTGCTCCTCGCGTTTGTGTTTTTCCTGTCCGCATCGTCGGATGCGCAGCAGCTCCGCCTCACGCTGACCATGTCGGCAAAACCGAGCCCGTATATTTCGGATTGGGCAACACACCGCGAGACCGTCCTGTTGACGGTGATGAATCCGGGCAGTGCTCCCGTCGACGCGAAGCTGCGCGCCATTGTGCGGCTCGACGGCACCATCAAGGCGCAGACACGCACCGCCGCCGTGCCCGTCGTGTCGGTACCGCCAGGAGTGAGCACGTATTACGCGGATCAGATTCTGCCGCCCGAGGCCGTCTCCTTCTCGGGCGGCGTGGAGCGCACGGCGATGCGCACAGGCATGCTTCCCGCGGGCACCTACGAACTCTGCGTCGATCTCGTGGATGCGAGCGGCGCACAGCCGCTCTCACAGCCCGCCTGCCGCAACTTCCAGGTCACGTCGTATCAACTGCCCACGCTGCTCGCGCCCGAGAACCGCGCGTCGCTGAACAGAGCGGCGCGGCCGACGTTCCGGTGGACCCCGGTTGTGCCCGCGCCCCCGGGTGGTGCGCGCTATCGTGTAAAAATCTTCGAGGTGCTGCAGGGTCAGACGGCGGGCACGCTGCTGCGCAGCGGCATGCCCGTGTATGAACAGGAAATCGCAGGGCTCACGCAGATGCTGTGGCCCACCGATTTTCAACCCTCGGGTGTGACAAAAAACTACGCGTGGAGCGTGCAGGTGATCGACGACAACGGCAGGCCTCTGGGTGAACAGGACGGCTGGGCGGAACCGTTTTCCTTTGCCTACTCCGAAGACATTGCGCAGAAGGGCGCACAAGTCGACACGGATCGGCGCGTGAAACCGGGCGGACAGAAGGATCCGGGGAAACTCAAACAGGCCCTGAGCAGCATCAAGGGGAAGCTTGTGTGGGCGTTTCGCAAGAGCGAGATGATGCAGTCCGTCAGCGAGAAGATCGACATTGTTCCAGAGGTGAATATCTCGAAGGAGGAATCGTATATCGGCATCGTGCAAGCGCAGAAGGGACACAGCCACGGCACACCGCCGGGGCATGCGGGAACGTATGCGGGCATAGGCGGCACCGGAGCTGCGGTGTCGCTCAAACCGAACGACGTTGCCATTTTCGGTGGAGGAAGCACGACAACTGTTGGTATGTCTGACGCCATCAAAGGGAAGAAGAATTACAGCACCCCCGGCGAACCGGGTCCGCTTACCTTGCCCGGCGAATGGAATCCCGTACTCGAGGAGTACGCCGCCGATCAGCGCCACCCGCTTATGTTTGTGAACGTCAAACTCACGATCACCAAAAAAATCTTAGATCTTCCGCCAGGCGTGCCCCCACCTTCGGGAAACACAAAGACGATAACCATCGGCAGCGTCACCACCGATAAAAACGGCGAGTTCACGTTTACGTTCCTTGACAAGGGCGACGGCACCATTCCCGCCATCGAAATAGAAGGTGTCACATACGAATTTAATGGCGTGTCGTTCGAAGTGTCGGATCCGCACTTCCTCTACGAGGAGCAGCCCATCCCGCTGCAACAGGTTGAAGGCGTGGCGCAGAAGTGGATGTTTCCGACCGTTGTTGCGCTCGCACAAACCTACCGACTCAGGGCGAAAGCGGTGGATGCACAGACCAACAAGGCCGTCCCTCAGCCCGCATCGGTCGAAGTGTACAGGCCGCTCATGTGGTACCTGTTTAATCCGAACACGGTGAACGAGGGACTCATCCCGCCCACCGATCGGCCGATACGCACCGTTGCGGGTTTCGGCCAGTTCCTGATCGGTGCAGCCACGGCACCACAACCCGTGACGCGGCTCTTCCAAAATGAAGGCGGGCCCTACGACAGATACTATCTGCGGGTGAGTGTTCCCGGGTACGACACGCTCACCACATACGTCTCTGCAATCACCGGAGGAGGCTATTGGAGCAGCGTCACCACGGTCGAAAAAACATTCAAGCTTTCGCGCGCAAAACCCGTCGTGCGCGGACGCATCGTCGAGAAGGACTCCAAGGCCGCAGTGTCGCACGCGGGTATTACTCTCACAGGCAAGACACACGACTACTACGCCGAGAGTGACGCCGACGGGCGTTTCGTCCTCTCGGGTATCGAACCCGAAACGGACGCGTACGAGCTGTCGGTGACGGCCTTCGGCATCAAGAAAGTATACAAGGAGAAAATCTTCCTCGACGTTCTGGGAAAGGTCGTGGAACGAGATCCTCTCGAAATAGATGTGGCAGGAAATCCCGTATCCGGGAAAGTGGTCGATGAGGACGGACAGCCCGTCGCGGGTGCGCTCGTACATTGGTCCAGCGGCGGCGATCCGTTTTCGACAAACGAACTGGGCGTGTTCAAGAGCAGCAATATTGCGGGCAGCCACGGGATCAAGATCTGGAAGCCGGGGTACATGGATCTCGACACCGTCGTATCGGTGCAACAGATCAAGACGCAGTCGCAAAAGGGTGGCGGCGGCGCAAAGGATTATCTGCAGGGGCCGCAGAACAACTTCGGACCCTTCGTGCTCAAACGCAGGATCGGCCGTTTGCTGGTGACAGTGCGCGACAAGCTGGACAACACGCCCGTCTCCGGCGCGCGCGTGGTGCTCGCCGATTTTGCGGACCTCGGCATCACAGGCACCGACGGCAGTTTCTATTTTCCGAAGGCGCCGGGCGGCGCAATCACGCTGCGCGTGTTCGGCGCAACGGGCACCATGCATGTCACACCCGGCAGCAAGGCCTCCGTCATTCTCAAGGCCCTCGGCGCACAATCGCCGCCTCCAGGAGCGCCCGACTACGCCTACTACTCCGCGGCAATAACGGTGTCGGACGAAGGCGACACGACCCGCGTCGACGTGGCGCTGGCGCGCGGCGCGCGTGTGAGCGGGACGGTGACGGCATCCGCACTGCCCGTGAAAGACGCCCTTGTGCGAGTGGATGGTATCGACGACCTGTATCACAAGACGGCGGACAACGGGACGTATACCATCGTGGGTGTGCCCACGGGTGCGCAGACCCTCAAGGCCGGAAAACAGGGGATGATCGGTGATGTGAAAAACGTCGATCTCCCGGTCGGATCCACCACCGTCGATTTCTCCTTGGGCAGCGCGGGTTTCGATATCTCCACCATACTCGGTTTTCCCGTGGTGATCGAATCGCTGACGCTGGGGGCGGACACCGTGGCCTCGGGCGCCTTTGTCGACATTCCCAAGAACGGTGTCTTCTCGCTGCCGCCAGGCAGCACCATTCCCTTCGCCGATATGAAACTCACCGTGCTCGGCGGCAAGGCGGAACCCAAGGGCGGGAAACTTGTCACCGATGCGAGTGAACTCGCGGCCGCCGCCTTCGACCTCGTGCCCGTGACCCTGCGCAACAACACCGGCATCGAAGTGGTGAAGACGCCGGGCGGCGGACAGATCCTCGCGCGTGTGAATGTGGACCTCAACACGATGTTGCAAGGAGCGCCCGGAGTCGAGACCATGACGCCCAAGGCGCTGTACCTCGTCACACCCGCGCTCGCCAATCAGGCCACACCGCCCGCCATCCCCGTGTTTGTGAGCACGGGCGCGCTTCCGTTTCCGTCCGACGGACTCGTCTTCGGCAAGGGCAGCATCAGTTTTTCGGTGTACGGCTTCACCGTCACGCCCGACCTCGCAAAATCGTCGCTCAAACCCGACGGCCTGCATCTCGCGGGCAAGCTCGGGTTCACGGGTGTGCCGCTGCTCGCTTCCACCACGCTCACAATAACGGACCTCTGGGTCGGATATTCGGGCGGCCTCAAACACGCGCTCGTTTCGCTCTCGCCCAAACCGGCCGTCACACTCGGGACGTGGAAACTCACCCTCGATGCCGCCACACTTGCGCCCAATGGATTCTCCTTCGGCGGCTCGCTCGAATTCACCATCCCGTCCTCGTCCAAGACCACCATCGCCGTGAGCGATCTCACCGTGTCGCCCGATCAGATCTACGGAGGCGCACTCACGCTGCCCGACGCGGGCATCGACGTGTTCTCGGTGATGAAGATCAAGGGCAACGGCACGCCGTTTGCGCTTGGGTCCGTCGGCGCCGACGGTCCGCTCTCCATCTCGGGCGGCGGCACTTTCTCGCTGCCGAAGTTCGACAAGTCGCTCACGCTCGAGAGTTTCGAGGTGCGCACCGACGGCAAGTTCTCGGCGCTCGCGGCGATCAACAGCAAGGCCGATTTCGCGGGACTCGCAACATTCACACTCAATTCGCTAGGCTTCTCGACCATCGGCACGCCGAAGGTGGAAGTGGGCGGCGAACTCGGCCTGAAAATTCCGATGGTGGCCGTGAATGCCGGTGGGCAGTTCAGCTACTCGAAGGGCGGCGGCTTCGATATGAAGAAGGTGAAGATCGGCTTCTCGATTCCCGCCGCGACCATTGAAACCGATATCGGCTGGGGAAACAACTTCTTCACCGGCAAGGGGAAAATCGGCATCAGCAGCACGCCGATGAATCTCGACTTCATGCTGACGTATTCGAAGACGTCGTTCTCCGCCGACTTCATGGCGAATATCCCGCCGATACAGATCGGCTATGTGACTCTGACAAAAGTCGGCGGCGGCTTCGGATACTTGACCGATCCGCAGGACAACAAGAAAAAGTACCGCATCACCGTACGCGGCGCGCTGTCCATCGCGGGCACGGGCGCGCTGCTCGCCATCGATCCGCTCGAGGTGACCGTGCGCTCGGGTCCGGTGATCGAGGGCGGCGCGATAGTGACACTCGTCGGGCAGCCGGTGGCTGATGCAAAACTGATCATGGATTTCCCGAACAAGTTTTTCTCGGTGGAAGGAAACGTGGGCGGCAGCATCATTCCCGATCTCAACATGAAGGCGCAGGCAAAGTCGATCATCGCGATCAGCGCCAAGGATGGCGACAGCTATCTGGCCGTGGGATTCGCGGCGCAGGTCAGCATGCTCAAGATTGTCAACAGCACGACAAATGTGTTTGTCGGATTCGATCTGAACAGGGCGAAACATCCCGAGTATGATGTGTACACGTCGTTTATTCCCGTGGAATATCTGAGCAATGGCAATACGGTGAACGGCGCGCATCTGAATGTGGTGAGTGTTATCGATGCATCCGCGTCGGGGAATTTCCTCGACATCGCTTCGGGATCGATATGGTACAAGAACGAGGCATGGACGCAGTTCCATGTGAACTTCGCTCTCAACAAGTACGGCCTGGCGATCGGCAATTCGTGGGGCGGAGGCGGCGATCTGTCGATAGCGGGCAAATCGGTGGCCGGTCTTTCCGTCACCGCAAGCGCCGGCATCGCGGGAGCATACTCGCCGTCGAGCGGCTGGTTCTTCTGCGGCAAGGCGGGCGGATCCATCGTGGCCTGGATAGGGGACTGCTCGTCGGCCTGTGCAAACAAGATCTGCTGGTGCGGCTGTTTTAATCCCTGCTGGCCGTGGAGCAGTTGCAAGGTCTGCCCCATTCCCTGCGGTGGAAAGTTATGTCTCAGCGCCACCGTGATGGCCAAGTACAGTTCCAAAACCGGACTCGATTTCTGTGTCGATTGGCCGGGCCACGGTTGTTCGATCTGTCCCTGACGGTGCCGCCATGTCACATCCCATTCGAAGCACTCACATCATGATTCGACAATTCGCACTTCTCCTGACGCTTGCCGTCGCAGCCGGCATCACTACGCAGAGCCGCGCGCAGTCACTCGAGAATCTCCGCTGGTCGCCCGAAGGTGTCGTGGTGTTTCTCGGCGACAGGGCCATCGGACCGGGCATCGAGGGACCCGTGCAGGGTTTTGTCATCCACCGTGCCGCGTCGAAAGACGGGCCCTTCTCCGAAGTCGGCCGCGCGGCGCTGGCCGCCACGCCGCGGGAGTTCCGCGCCATCGCGGGCGACGCCGTTGTGGACGCGCTTCGCGCGATGAAACAGCAGCGTAGCGACGACGATCTGCTCGCGCTGTTGAAGGCGCGGCCCGCGCTCGACGAGTACGGGCTCCTTGCCGTCGACGTGAATTTCCTGCGCGCCATGGGCGCCGCCTGGCGCGACGAGAGTGCCGAGGCGAAAACGCGCGGGCGCAGCTTCTGGTACAAACTGCTCGCGATACGCAACGGCGCGGTCGAGAGTGACGGTCCGGTGGGAAAAATCGAGACGGGCAAGCCCGCCTCGCTCCCCGTATTCCGCGCAGCGGCCGCTCCGGTCGAGCGCGACAGCGCAGTGTCCTTTGTCTGGGCCGTGCCCGCTGCGCTTGCGGGCGAAACGCAGCGCGCGGTGATGTACACCGAAATCGACGGCGGCGACTTTCTTCCGCGGCCTCTCGAATTCCTCGGCAGCCGTGTGAACGACACGCTCTTTTTCCGCATGCGGGTACCCGCCGCGCCCGGCAGCCGCGTGCGCGCGTTTCTGCAGCCGCTCGACCTTGTGGGGAATGCCGGACCCTCGTCCGACACGCTGCTCGGTTTCACCGTCGACTGGCTGCGTCTGCCCGTCGTGCAGGGACTTTCGGCGCGCGACAGCAGCGCGGGCATTCTGCTCACCTGGACGCCGCTGCCCGCTGGGGGACACATCACGGGCATCGTGCTCGAACGTTCGCTGAAACCGTCGATCGAGTTTGAGGTGATCGACACGCTGGGCCGCGACGCGGTCGTGTTTGTCGACGGCGCCGTCGTGCCGGGCGCGACGTATTACTACCGGCTCGGTGTGCTCACGACACGTGGAGTGAAACACGCCGGTGGTACGCAGGCCTCGGCCTCGCACATGTCGGTGCTGCCCCCGCTTGCACCCACCGGACTCGCAGCCGCGACCGAGGGCCGGCACATCCGTTTGCGCTGGGACGCAGTGCCCGAGGGTGATCTCTTCGCGTACTTCGTGTATCGCGCCAACGGTCCGGGCGATTCACTCGTGCAGGTTTCACCGGCACTAAAGGAGGCGACTTATCTCGACACGGCGGCCAGTCTCGACGGCCGTTTCACCTACACGTATTGTGTGCGCGCGGTGAACACGTCGCAGCTCGAGAGCGAACCCAGCGCGAACACCTTCGCGCGGCCCGCGCGGCCCAAGGCGCCGCCCGCTCCGCTCGGCATCAGCGCCATGCCCATGGGCAGCCGCGTGCGGCTGACGTGGACCGACATGACATGTGTCGATCCATTGATCAAACATTACCGGCTGTACCGCCGGCAGCGCGCGCTCCCCGTGCCGAAGCAGAAATCCGCGACGCCCGCAGTCGAGGTCGACACCGCCTTTGTGCTGCTCAAGATCAGCGACGTGCCGCCCACCGACGACTCGAACGTGGTGGCGGGACGCGCCTATCAGTATGCGGTGAGCACTGTGAACGCCGAGGGCATCGAGGGTCGGCGCTCGCGTCCCTCCTCGATTAAAATGCCGTGGCCGCCCGTGCCCGCGCCTGAGGGACTTTCGACACGGTCCACCGAACGAGGCGTACTCCTGCGCTGGAATCCCGTCGAACATCCGACACATACGGGATTTGCGATATACCGGCGCGGACCGTCCGACGACGAACCGCAATGGATCGCATCCATCTCGAAGGCCGACACCGAGTACCTCGACACCTACACAGCCCGCGGCGGCCGGTACTTCTACTCCGTCGCAGCCATAGCCGCCGGCGGCGAAGGCGCGCGCTGCCTCGAAAAAGCCGGACGGCGGTAAAAAACGTTACACGTTACACGTATCCACGTTACACGTTTTACGTTACAAGTGGCAAAGTAGCAATGTAGCAAAGTGGTTCACGGCGTCTTTTACTTTGCTACCTTTCTACTTTGCTACACTACCGATCTACCCATCTACCAGCAGAGATCCCCATGAGTGTCCAGCTTACGTTGCCGCCCGCGGCCATCGAGGCATTGCGGTACGGACAAAAAATCGAGGCGATAAAGATTGTGCGCGAGGCGAATCGCTGCGGGCTGAAGGAGGCGAAGGACGCGGTGGAGATGTACGAGAGCCGCGGCCTCATCACCCCTGTCGATCCTGCGAAGGTGATGCCCGCGCAATCGGCGGCACGGCCGGATTTCCCCGCCGGATTCCCTGAGCTTCCGCGTGAAGCCATCATGGCCCTGCAGCGCGGCGAACTGATAGAGGCCATCAAACTGCTGCGCAAGTTTTCGGGTGTGGACCTGAAGGCGGCAAAGGATGCCGTGGATAACTACCGCCGACAGCACGAGTCCGCATCCTTCAACGACACCTCGGCGCCCGCACGGTCCGGCATGTCGCGCAGCACCGCCTCCAAACCCGCGACGCGCCAGTCTCCGCGGCAGATGGAAGCCGACTCGCCGATCCAGGAGGGAAGTGGCGGTCCGCGCTTCATGCTCTTCGGCGTGCTGCTCGCGCTGATCCTTCTCGGCGCGGTGCTGGTGTTTATGCTGTAAAAAAAAGAACACAGGAGGAACGGAGGGAACGGAGGTTATTTTTTGCGGCCTTCGGCCGCTGACGCCCCCGTGTCGCGCTGCGGTGCTTGTGTGTGGTGTATAGGAAAAAAAGAACACAGGAGGAACGGAGGGAACGGAGGTTATTTTTTGCGGCCTTCGGCCGCAGATGGTGTTATCCTTCGTTATGGTGCTTGCGTGTGGTGTAACGAAAAAAGAACACAGGAGGAACGGAGGTAGCGGAGGTTTTTTTTGCGGCCTTCGGCCGCTGATTCCCCCGTCCCTACTCCCCCGTCCCCCGTCCCCCGTCCCTCGTCCCTCGTCCCCCGTCCCTCGTCCCTCGTCCCTCGTCCCCCGTCCCTCGTCCCCCGTCCCCCGTCCCTCGTCCCTCGTCCATATTCCGCGCTCGGTTTCGATTTTCTTCGTATTATTTGCCACTCACTATCCATCGAAACAAGGAGCCGTTATGAAACGCATTCTGCTTGCCGCGCTGCTCGGCGGCCTGGTGATGTTTGTCTGGACGAGTGTCAACCATATGCTGCTGCCCACTGCCGAAATGGGCGTGCGGTCGATGCCGAACGAGGATCCCGTGATAGAGGCACTGAGAAACAATGTGCCCGAACCCGGCATGTATTATTTCCCCGGCTTCGATTTGGGCGAGAAAATGACGCCGGAACAGGAGGCGGCGTGGACGCAGAAACATAAAACCGGACCCGCGGGTCTTTTAATATACAAACCCGTCGGCGGCGAACCGATGCCGCCGATGATGCTCGTGACCGAGTTCGTCAGCACCATCCTCGCCGCGCTGTTCATGGCCCTCATCGCCGCGCGGCTCTCCGGTGCGTACATGAAACGCGTGCTGCTGCTCTCGCTGCTCGGACTCTTCGGCTGGGTGTCGATCAGTCTCAGCCAGTGGAACTGGTACTCGTTCCCGACGGCCTACTTCATCGCCGACGGCATCGATCAATTCGTCGGCGCCATCGTCGGCGCCCTGCTCGTCGCGAAACTCGTCCCTGAAACCAGTCGAGCATAGGCAACATCACAAAGTTGTTGCGGAAAAAAAGAACACAGGAGGAACGGAGGTAACGGAGGTTTTTTTTCCGGCCTTCGGCCGCTGATTGATTATCCTTCGATGCGGTGTTTGTGCGTGGTGTAACGAAAAAAAAGAACACAGGAGGAACGGAGGGAACGGAGGTTTTTTTTTGCGGCCTTCGGCCGCTGATGGCACCGTCCTTTGTTGCGGGTCTTTGTGTGTAATGTATCGGAAAAACGAACACAGGAGGAACGGAGGGAACGGAGGTTATTTTTTGCGGCCTTCGGCCGCTGATTCCCCCGTCCCCCGTCCCTCGTCCCCCGTCCCTCGTCCCTCGTCCCCCGTCCCTCGTCCCCCGTCCCTCGTCCCCCGTCCCTACTCCCTCGTCCCTACTCCCAGTTCCTCTACTAGCTCCTAGCTCCTAAATCCTATCTCCTTTCCCAGATCCCAACTCCGTCCGATGTCAACTATCGCCCACTACGGCCATGGACCCACAACCGGTCTCGACCAGACCGCGCTTGGGAAAATCACCACGGGGTTTACCGCCGATGATGTCGCCATGTGTACGGCCGACGCGGATGTGCTGCGCGTGCTGGCGGAACAGGTGGCCACAATCGCGGCGAGTGAGGCGATGGAGGAGCGGCGGCGGCTGTGGCGCGGCGTGAACGCCCTCGAACACGTGCGCCCGCCGGTGTTCTGCGATCCTGAAAACGGATGGAACGAAATCATCACCGAAACGCAGATGCGCTGCACGGGCGCGCTCGCGCGGCGCTGGGAGATGGATCTGCGCAAGGAGATTTTCTGGGGCACGGTGATGGGCGACGACAAGCCGGTCGACGATGTGTTCGTTGTGCCGTACACGGTGCGCGAGGACGATTGGGGCCTCCCGACGCGCTACCATAAACCGGAACAGCGCGACGGCGCGCAGAGCTGGGACGGTCCGGTGCAGGACTACGACCGCGACCTCCCGCGCCTCGTCGCTCCGCTGCCCGACATCGATCACGACACCTCGCGCGGCTGCCTCGACGTCGCGCAGCACGTGTTCGACGGCATTCTGCGTGTCGAACAGCGCGGCACCTGGTGGTGGTCGCTCGGCATCACGCTCCCTGCCGTGCTGCTGCGCGGACTTACTAACGTGCTCATGGACTTCCTCGATCAACCCGAGAACCTGCGGGCGCTCTTCACCTTCATCTCCGATGCGCATCTGAAGAAACTCGATTGGCTCGAACAACACGGCCTGCTCGCGTCCAACAACGACGGCACGTACGTGGGTTCGGGCGGTTTCGGCTACACAACGGAACTCCCCGCGCCCGATTTCGCGGGTCGTGTGCGCTGTGCCGACATGTGGGGATTTGCGGAAAGCCAGGAGACCGTGGGTGTGTCGCCGGAGATGTACGAGGAGTTTGTGTTCCCGGCCGAAAAACCCGTGCTCGACCGCTTCGGCCTCAACTGCTACGGCTGCTGCGAGCCGCTGCACTCGCGGTGGACGGCCGTGTCGCGGCATAACAACCTGCGGCGTGTTTCGTGCTCGCCGTGGATCGATGTCGAACGGATGGCGGCGCTGCTCGGCGACCGCCACATCTTCTCGCTGAAACCGAATCCGGCCGTGCTCGCGCTGCCCGACATCGACGAAGCGGCGATTCGCCGCGACCTGCGCTCCTCGCTCGAAAAAACGCGCGGCTGTGTGGTCGAGATCATCATGAAGGACAATCACACGCTCGGCGGCAATCCCGCGAATGCCGCTCGCTGGTGCCGCATCGCCCGCGAGGAGGCGGATCGTATCGCGGGGTGAACCAATCCGGCCCCGCAGCCGTTTGAGTATGACACCCGCGGCACTGACGCGCGGGTTCATGTGGAACCGAGAAAGAAACGTGGCATGCAGATTCAGATGGTGATTTGGTTTGTGATGGTTTCCGCCGTGCTCTTCGGCGGATATTCCTACCTGTCGTGGCGGCTTATCAAACCAGCGCGGCTTTCGAAGAGATGGAAGTGGACGGCGCGTGTCGCTCTCGCCGCGCTGCTCGTCATACCCGTGACGACGAGCATTCTTCAGCGGTCGGGCGCGGAACAGATGCTCGGTCCGCTTGTGTGGGTGGCCTATGTCGGACTCGGCCTGCTCTCGTCGGTCTTTACGTTTGTGCTGCTGCGCGATATCGTTTGGATGATCGTCCGTTTGGGGAAGAACATCGTGTCGATGCTGCGGCGTCTTGGAACTGCCAAGCAGGTGACGGCGGAAGCGTCCGCCGATCCGTCCCGCGAGTCCGCCCGCGCGGTCGATCCGCCCGTGGATGAAAAGCGCCGCCTGCTGCTCGTGAATGTGATGAACGCGGGCATACTGGGTGTGGCCTCGACCATGACCGCCTACGGCGTGTATGAGGCGCGGCGCCGGCCGGCGGTGGTGGAGGTGGATGTGCCGATCACACATCTGCCGCCGGATCTCGAGGGTTTCCGCATCGTGCAACTGAGTGATATCCATGTCGGCCTCACGGTGAAACAGGATTTTGTGGAAACGATCGCCGGCATGGCGGATGAATTGCGCGGCGACATGCTTGTGATCACGGGCGATCTGGCCGATGGCAGCGTGCGGCACTTGCGCAACGACGTCGCGCCGCTGGGGCGGATACGCGCCCCGCACGGACGATTCTTCGTCACCGGGAATCACGAGTATTACTCGGGCCACGAACAGTGGATCGAGGAGGCCGACCGCATCGGCTACAGTGTGCTCGTCAACGGCCATCAGCTCGTCGAGAAGGGGAGTGGACGCCTGCTCGTCGCGGGTGTCACGGATTACAGCGGCGGACGCTTTTCACCCGAGCATGAATCCGACGCCGCGCGCGCCGTGGCAGGCGCTCCTGCGGCCGATACACGGATACTGCTCGCGCATCAGCCGCGCAGTTTGTACAACGCCCTGCCGCACGGCTTTGATCTGCAGCTCTCCGGTCACACGCACGGCGGACAGTTCTTCCCCTGGAATCTCCTCGCGCCCATCGGCCAGCCCTATCTCACCGGCCTTAACAAACACGACAACACCTGGGTCTACGTCTCCCGCGGCACCGGCTACTGGGGTCCCCCCGTGCGTATCGCCGCGCGTTCGGAGATTACGGTGCTGCGGTTGGTGCGGTCACTCACAGCGTAGAGTTGTGGAAGGTAGATAAGTAGATGGTAGATAGTAGATAGGTAGACACAGTGTCACGCTGAGCTTGTCGAAGCGCGACGACACTGCGGAACAGCTACACAGTGTCACGCTGAGCTTGTCGAAGCGCGACGAAGTGGAAAGTGAAAAGTGGCAAAGTAAAAGCCACAACCGCCTTCCCACTTTGCTACATTCCACATTGATACATGTCACGTTGATACGTGTCACGTGGATACGTGTCACGCACTCACCGAATACCACTGCCCCGTCTCGCAGCTACCGTCTCCGGCTGTACGGCCGCCGCTTCGGTGGCCACTCTCTCGATGCGTGCAAGGAATCGAGCGTACGCGCAACCTCGGCGACAACCGCGGGATCGACACCGTATCGCGCCGCGAGAGCGTCGATGTCCGGCCGCACACCGCGCGACAATTCCACGAGGAATTCGTCAAAGAGATCATGTATTTTTTCGATCTCGAGATTCTGTGCGGCGGTCGGCGGAGGCGGGCTGAAGAGGGCTTCGTACGAATCCTTCGGTGTTTTCTTCCCCAGCAGGTCGTGGATGAGTTCACGAAAGCCGAACGAGACAGTACGTACCGCATCGGGTGGAATATTATACCCCGCGGCCGTCAGATGTTTCACCAGCGCATTCCATCCCCGCATTGTTGCCGCGTGAATCTCGACCCGGTGTTTGTCCGCATCATGGTAGATCCGCGCAAAATGCGGATGCCCGGACATACGCGTAAGCTCAAGGCGTGTGACCGATCCCTTCTTCTCGATGGTGAAAACGCCTGCGAACGGTTCCGGGTCGAAGGCACTCATCGCCACTGAACATATACAATGGACGAGAGGATCCTGTTTGTGCACGACAATGGGATACATCGCGCCGCGCGCGAGAGCCATGAATGGAACGGGATTCGCGTCGATCACAGCGGCGGTTGACGCCGGGGTCGAGGCCTTCGGGTCGATGAGGCGCGCGAGATAGTGTATATCCCAGGTCTGCAGGCCGACAAAGTACATAATCGGGCCGTAGGTCTGATACCCGATGTCCAAATCGTCGAGGAGAAGCAGGAATGCGCGAATGTCGGGGATATCCTTCAGGGTGCGGCCGAGGGCGGGGGAGTACAGAAGGAAGGATTCGCCCTCGATCATGTCGGTCATGACGTGGCAGTCGTGCCCCACGGATCTGTCGAGTGTGCAGAACACAAATCGCCAGGGTCGCTCGATGCGCTGGTGTACGAACGACTTCTCGTCGTCACTACAGCCCCGCTTCACCAGTGCCGCAAGGTGATCTTTCGCACGCCCGTTTTTCCGGAACAATGTATGCGCGAAATACTGCGGGGCGATCCAGTTAAACCACGATTCCGGCATGTCACGAAGAGCGTTCGCGGCGGGTTTCAGCCGGCGCACGAGTTCTGCTTCGAGAGAATACCGCTCGACGGCGAGCGGAATACACACGCGGTCGAGGAACGAGTCCATTATCGCTCCAGTGTCGATAGCACGTTGCCGCAGCTCGGTCAGAATCGCTGGTGTTGTTTTCATCCGTGAAAAATGGCAAGGAAACCGTCGTGGTACAACGTTTTTTTTACGCGCAAACGGCCATTGCGCCGCGTGAAAACGACATTGCACCACGTGAAAACGACATTGCACCACGTGAAAACGTCATTGCACCGCGTGAAAACGTCATTGCGGCGCGTGAAAACGTCATTGCACCGCGTGAAAACGTCATTGCGCCGCGTGAAAAAGTCATTGCGCCGCGTGAAAAAGTCATTGCGCCGCGTGAAAACGTCATTGCAACACGTGAAAACGTCATTGCGCCGCGTGAAAACGTCATTGCGCCGCGTGAAAACGCCATTGCAACGCGTGAAAACCTCATTGCACCGCGTGAAAACGCCATTGCAACGCGTGAAAACGCCATTGCAACGCGTGAAAACGACATTTTTTCGGTGCAAATCGCCGTTATTTCAGCGAAAGTGGCATATATGCATGGAAAACGACAATTGCTGTCCAGCAACCCCTCGTGGATCTGCCGCAACCTCGTAGGCGGCCTGGTGCCCTTGCGAGGCGATTAATCACTATCGCAGTATGAAGGATTATTTTCCGCGATTTTCACCTTTCTCGTGACAAAATGTCTTATTTTTCCTTGCGTCTTGCAGGCCGGTTTTCATGCCGCAGCGGGCGGCGGTTGGGAAACAGAACCGTCGATTTCGGGAATGAAACACTCCTTTCCGAGGAAATGCTCATGCGATACCGATTGATAGTTTTTCTTGTGCTTTTACAGCACTGCCTTGCCCGCTGTGCCTCCGCGCAGTCATTCGAGCGTGTCTCTCCATCGTGGCGTATGGACGACATCCTCGACATCATGATCACCCATGACGGCCAAATGCACCTCACAACGTCAAATGCAGGGCACCTCACGAGCACGGATGCCGGCACCACCTGGAAAGAACAACGTGGACCGGAAAAAATGTACGACCTTATCCGTCTCGTTGAGCATGCGGGAAGCATGTGGGGCCTTCCTGCGGGATCGTTCCCAACAGGGGAGAAAGCGGACAGCGCGGGTTCGAAACTCCTGCTTCGATACGATCCATCGTCCGATGAGTGGTGGAGTATTCGGTTCCACCACAACTGGCAGGGTTGTACGTCCGCGGATATGTCCGGGGACGGTAAAGCCCTGTTTCTCCTCCTCAATTGCGACTCCCTCGTGTTGTTTCGATCCGTGGACGCTGCAGCGACATGGATGCGTATTCCGCTACCACGGCAATGGGCACACAGCGCGACGAATTGGTGGCGGCCTGCCGCCGTGTTCCGCGATAGCGCCACGGGAATCGTCATGCACTACGACGGTCACACAGGGTGGATGTATCAGACCACGGATGCAGGTGCCACGTGGATGCCGGTTGCCGAAGCCACGGATATCCGCTACGGACTGGAGGGAGTCCCCCGTCCCCCTGTCTCCTGGTGTGGTGATTCTGTCTTCGTCTTTATCGACCAGGGCAATGTGGCCGTTTCCACCACGGATCTCGGGCGTACGTGGCGGCGGGGAGCGCGAATACAGGGAACCGTGCGGGCAATCGCATTCGATGATGGGGGGCGCGGGTACGCTGTCGATGCACGTGGCGCGGTCCACCGGAGTGAGGACTACGGTATTCATTGGGTGCGTGTTCTGGAAGGTTCGCAGCTCGATATCCGCGCGACAGTGTGTCTCGCTGGCCGTGACTCACTTCTGTTCGGAACGAACTTCGGGCAGCTTCGCCGAAGCACCGACGCCGGACTCACGTGGACGTGGCAGCGTGATGCGCCCGTGCTCCAACCCCAGAAAGCATGGTTTCCCGACGCAATGAATGGTTTTTTGGTGGGGGCTGCTCTGGATGCGGCTTGGACGCCTTCGATCCTGAAAACAACTGATGGCGGCTCCTCATGGTCGGTTCTTGCGCTTCCGGATTCAGTGACGGTTGCCATGATGTTTTTTGCCGATGCGACGCACGGTTGGATCGTCGACGAACGGAGGGGAAGAGACGACACGGTGCGAACGGTGTACCGAAGCACGGATGGTGGTGTGAGCTGGATTCCGGTGCTCAATTGGCCGATCATCGGCGGGAAGGATATCACCATACTGGCGACCGGAACGTTTCACCGAGGGCGGAATATCATCATACTGCCGACCTACGAGGGCGGGCTTCTCCGTACGGGAGACGGCGGCCTGACATGGTCCTACACAACTGGAGTGTTCGATACGAGCGGGGGAGACTCCGCTCCCGGGGCAGTCGTCACGAATGGGAACACGCACATGTGGATCGCCACCCAACGACGGATATATCGCTCGACCGACGATGGGATTACGTGGTCGATACGGCAGTCAACACAAAATCTGGATCCCCAGAGAACGATTCGACGCCTATTTCCCCTGGGTGAAGACTCCATCGCGCGCATGGCCTGCTCCACCTCATGCCGCATGCATGTGACGCCCGATGGCGGTACCACCTGGCAAGTCTACGATATGGACCCGTCCTTCCGATCGGTTGTCCCGAGCATGACAATGCACGGCGATGGCACAGGTATGCTTACACCCATGAATTTCACGTCCGTGAATGGAATCTGCGCTGACTCGTTGACAATGACTGTTGATGGCTGGAAGACGCGGTACAGACCTGCATGGGAAATCAGATCCACCAGGGGGACGCAGGTCGACAATTCAATTAAACTTTTTCATTCGCTGGACCGGAATCACACCTGGCTCTTCACTCCGGCGGCCGTCTACCGCACCACCAACGGCGGTGTAAACTGGACAGAACTTCCGCCCGCGGTTCCATCCACTGCGGATATCGCCGAAGTCTATCCACAACCGGCTGCACCGAACGACGTGCTGCACGTGCGGCTGCGGAATGACGCGGGCGCGTTGCGCCTGGAGTTGCGTGACCTGCTTGGGCGCCTTGTGTCTGTGCTGCACGACGGTGAACGTGCAGACCGCGGCACCGTGCGGTGGAATGTCGATGTGCCGGCGGGGGTGTATATTCTTTCGCTCGCGTCGCGGTCGCGTGCGCGGGCGAGAACCATCATCGTGCGGTGACACTGTATGCGACCGGGCTCCCGTCATTTCCTTCTGCTCCTGATCGTTTCCTGCGCCGTTGTGCATGCGCAGCCGCTCGCGCTCGACATTCGGAGCATCGACGCGTCCGACCTCCCGCGCATACGCCTGAAAGTGGCACTTCACCGTGGCGGCGCACCGGTCGGCAACGCGGCGGGAGCGTCGTTTGTTCTTACGGAAAACGGGCGGCGTATTACGCCGGCCTCTAGCTGCCCCGATAGCGCGGGCATAACGGCCGTGGCGTTGGTACTCGACAATTCGGGATCCATGGGAGGATCACCATTCGACAGCGCGCGCCGCGGTGCACATGCGGTTATCGATTCACTGCGCCCTGGCCACCTCGCATCACTCTACCGTTTCACGAACGGCGGCGAACAGGTGCTGCCCTTCACCAGCGACACCGCGCTGTTGCATGCAGCCGTGCGGGGTCTTGGAACCGCAGGAGGTACGCCGCTCTACCGCACGATGAAACTCGCGATCACGGATCTCGCCGCATTGCCGCCGGGACGGAAGTTCTGCATCGCCCTCACCGACGGCCTCGACAACGGATCGGGTGTGGCGTCGGACGAACTCGTTCCGCTTGCGCGGTCCGCCGGCATACGTGTGTACACGATCGGCTACGGCAATACGAAACTCAGCGACCGCATCCTTTCGGATATCGCACGCGGAACAGGCGGAGTGTACTACCGCATCTTCTCCCCGGCCGAAATGACGCCGATCTTCCACGACATCGCCGGCGACCTTGTGTCGCAGCTCTGCGATATCGAATACGATAGCGACGGGTGCACCGACAGTCTGCGCCTGTTGACGCTCGAGGCCGGCGTGGGAGCCGAGACGGCGCGTGCCGACACGATGTACGCCTCGCCGTTCCGGAGCGATTCGCTGGCCGTGCGGGTGGTGGCACCGCGCCGCGTGGCTGCGGGGCAGACGGCGATTGTGTACCTCGCGCTCTCGCAGCCATTGCATACGGGCCTGCGGCTCAGCTACAGCGTCCTTCTTCGTCACGATCCTCGGCTGCTGCAGGTCAATCCCGTTCTTCCCATAACCGTGGGCACGGTGTCGCAAAACGCGTCGGTGGGTCTGCGTGTGTTGCGACCAGGGGTGCTTCGCTTCGATGCCGATGTAATAACACCCGGTCTGCCGTCGGGAAATCTGGTCGGTGTGGCGTTCCGCGCGCTCGCGGCCGACAGCAGCCGGCCCGTTGCGCTTGTTCTAGACAGTATGGAACTCTCCGCGGGCTGCCCGAATGTTGTGTCCGTCGGATACGACACGATCGAGGTCTGTCAGTGTGCGGACACGCTCGTTTTCCGCTTGGATACTATGCTGTCGGTGTCGGCTGGCGATGTGGCGCGGCTGCCGCTCGATCTGCCGGCGCTCCCCGACACACCGCCCTCCCTGCTTCGCCTCACAACGCGCTTCGACGACGGGCTGCTGCGCTTCGCAGGGGTGGAGGGCTGCGCCTTCGAACAGCTCGACGGGGAGGACGTTGCCCTTGTGATTCACCCCGGGCGTGGCGAACGTCCCACGCTGCTGTTTACCGCGCGCCCGCAGGCACAGTCGCGGGCCGCGCGTCTCAGTGTATCGGACCTCGTCCTGTACGGCTCTTGTTGTACACATCTGCCGGGGGATTCCGCTGTTGTATATATCGACGGCTACTGCGAATCCCTCCTCGCCCGTCGCGGCGGTCCGGGAATCACCGCGTATCCCAATCCCGCGCGTGACGTGCTTACTATTGCGCTGCGGACCGACGCCGATGTTTCCCATTGTATAGTTTCACTTGTCGGCACTGACGGAGTGCCGCGTTTCGAGGAGGCACTCGCGCCGGTCGACGGATCCGCAGTCCTGCAAATTCCGGTCGCGGATCTGACGCCGGGAGTATATATCGCCGTGCTGCGCGCGGGCAAAACAACAACGAGCCGCGTCGTCACCATTCTCCCGTGACACGATTCCACGGGTGTAGGAAATTCGGATGCAGCGATCCTATGTCCCGCCGCCCACGCGATCACGAAGCGCCTGCCCGGGTCCCAACGGACAAACCGCCGGTGATTCAGCCAGGCCCTGCAGGAGCAAAGGGAATATATTCAGCGATATTATCCATGCAAATGCGGGAAGCACATTCCCGATTTGCAAGGATAAATCGATCCTCCTCGTTCACGCGCTCGAGGGAGTACCGCCCGAGGAAGGGTGCGGGAGCTTCGCGGAGAAAATATACATAGCTCCCCGGATTCCCCCGTACGTTTATCAGAGCACTCCGAGATCGTGATGCCGCGGCTGGTGAAAGCGCGCGAAGCCTTGCGGTCGAATCTCTTCCGTCCGCGTAAACGGTTCACACTGTTTCATGTCTATAGGCGTGGTGACGAGCCCGGTCTATTCGACGAGGAATCGCGTTCTTCCCCTGAGCGAATTCTGAACAGCGGAAATCCAATACACTCCCGGAGACAGCCCGAGTGCCGCCGGGGATAGTGTCACTCTCGCCTCGCCGTGGGCGTCTGTTCTCGCTCGCATGCCTCCCTTGATTCGCCCGAGTGCATCATACACGTGTATGCTCACGTGTTCATCAGGAATCCCGTGGATATTTATCATGGTGTTCTGGTTCCTCCCGACAGGATGCGGAAGCGTTGTCAACAGCACATGGTCCGGCAAAATAACGGGAGACTGAGCGGATCTCAGAGGAAGTTGACGCGTCCAGAGTTTCCGCCCGTCCGAAAGATACACGATCGGCGAATCGACGCCTCCGCCAAGGTGTATCCAGTAATTCCAAGTGCCAACGGTTAACCACCCGTCGGGAAAGTTGGCAATCGTGTCCGCCCAATGCTTCCCCCCGTCGCGTGACACGAACAAGGTGTCACCGAGCGCGGCGATGATGTCTGCGTGTTTCGTATGCGAGGCGATTGAATACAGGTGCCGCAACGTCAGGACGGATTGCATGGTCCGGAGACCATCCAAACTTCGGAGCAGGAACGACTTCGAATCACTGCATGGCCAAATGCAGTATGCGCGCAATTGATCCTGCGGATGCAGAAGAATCAGTTTGTTCGCAGTACCGCACCGCGTCCTGAATGAGCTAAAATCGATATCCGCGATATCCCTGTCACGCACGGGAGACGTCCATGTGCGCGATGAGTCGTGCGTGACGAACAGCCCTTCCGACGTATGAAGTGCGAACATCCCGGCTGATGTGGCCGAAGAAACGAGGGCAAAATCGGTTGAGAACCAGCGGGGGGTCCATCGCAGGTCGTTGCGTGTCCACAAAGCCAAAGATGGATTGGATCCCTCTACCAGAGGTTTCCACGTCAGAAATTTTTTATCTGACGCAAATAAACTGAGGTACACGGTCCGCAACGTCGTATCCCTGAAACTCGACGTCCAGGGCTGTCTGGCCATGAGGTTTATCAATCCAGAATCATGGCCCAAGGTCAGCCAGGGTGTGCCGTTCATATAAAAGGGATCCGATATCGGGTACGTGTCTTCGGGATACAAGACCTCGGAGAACTTTCCTGATCCGGCGCGTGCGTCAACGGAATACGAAATATGCTCCCACCCAAACCACGCGGTTATTCGCGCTGTCACCGAATCCCGCACGAGTAATTGAACCCATCCTTGATCTCCTTCGCTACCGAACTTCACCGAAGTAGAATCAACGAAACGCCAGGAGTATCCGCCATCGTCGGACGTGTAATGACAGAGGCGTCTGTGGGAGTATCCATCGCCTGAGACTGTCTTGGGCGTGGTCAGACCCAGTGCAATGTGTGATGGGTTGAGTTCATCCGCTGTCAGGCGCAATTGGTCAAGAGAATCCGGCATTGCGACAGGCACCCACTGCTGCGACCTCCCGGTTGAGATGCCTATCACAAGGATAAAACCTACACAGCGTACCACACCCACAATGTTCATTGGCGCTCCCGCGTCTGTCGCAGCAAGAATACATATCAGCGAACGTCGAAACAACTGAAAGCGCCGTGTCGCCCTTCGACAAGCTCAGGGTGACACGGCGCGTTACGCCTTTACGCCTTTACGTCATGGACGGTGAGAGATACAATGAAAGCGCCGTGTCGCCCTTCGACAAGCTCAGGGTGACACGGCGCTTTACGTCTTTACCTCTTTACGCCTTTACGCCTTTTTCTTCGTCTTCTTTTCCTTCCGCGGATACTGAATCGCGGCGCGGGCGGCGGCGAGGCGTGCGATCGGAACACGGAAGGGCGAGCAGGACACGTAGTCGAGTCCGATCTGATGGCAGAACTCGACGGACGAGGGTTCGCCGCCGTGTTCGCCGCAGATGCCGAGCTTGAGGTTCTCGCGCGTCTCGCGGCCGTGTTTCACCGCATGTTTCATCAGGAAGCCGACGCCGTCGCGGTCGATCGCCTCGAAAGGATCCTTCGCGTAAATATCCATGGCGACGTACGGCGTGAGGAAGCGGCCCGCGTCGTCGCGGCTGATGCCGAGTGTGGTCTGTGTCAGGTCGTTGGTGCCGAACGAGAAGAACTCGGCCACCTGCGCGATTTCCGCAGCCGTGACGGCGCCGCGCGGAATCTCGATCATGGTGCCGACGAGGTACTTGAACTTCACGCCGGACTCCTGCATCACCTCGCCCGCCACGCGGCGCACGATCTGTTCCTGCAGGGCCAGTTCCTTCACATTGCCCACCAGCGGAATCATGATCTCGGGGAAGGCCTTTTTCCCGGCCTTGATCACGTTCACCGCCGCCTCGAAAATGGCGCGCGCCTGCATCTCGGTGATCTCGGGGTAGATGATGCCGAGACGGCAGCCGCGGAAGCCGAGCATGGGATTGAACTCGTGCAGCGAGTGTACACGCTCGCGCACCTTGTCGGGCGACACACCCATCACCTCGGCGATCTGACGCTGGCCTTCCTCGTCGTGCGGGAGGAATTCGTGCAGCGGTGGATCGATGGTGCGCACCGTCACCGGACGGCCGTCCATCGCCAGGAAGATACCTTCGAAGTCCTCGCGCTGCAGAGGCAGCAGCTTCGCGAGCGCCGCCTTGCGGTCGTCGATCGTGTCGGCCAGAATCATCTCGCGCATCGGACCGATCTTGCCCTCGCCGAAGAACATGTGTTCGGTGCGGCAGAGACCGATACCCTCGGCGCCGAAAGCCACCGCGTTGGCGGACTGATCGGGCTGATCGGCATTGGTGCGGATGTTGATCTGCCGCGCCGCGTCGGCCCAGCTCATGATCTTCTCGTACATCTGGTACACGGGCGCATCGTTCGGATCGAGTGTGCGATCGACGAGCACCTGCAGCACTTCGCTCGGACGGGTCGGGATGTTGCCCAGCAGCACTTCGCCGGTCGATCCGTCGATGGAGAGGAAGTCGCCTTCACGCACCACATCGTCGCGTCCTTCGATGCGCATTTCGCGCGTCTTGTAGTCGATCTTCAGCGTGCCGCAGCCGGCCACGCACACCTTGCCCATCTGGCGCGCCACCAGTGCCGCGTGCGACGTCATGCCGCCGCGCGCCGTGAGGATGCCTTCGCTGGCGTCCATGCCCTTGATGTCCTCGGGCGAGGTCTCGATGCGCACCAGCAGTACGCGCTCGCCGCGCGCCGCGTAATCGACCGCGTCCTCGGCGTTGAACACCACGCGGCCCGAGGCGGCGCCCGGTCCGGCGTTCAGACCCTTTGCGAGCAGGCGGTTCTCGGCGATCGCCTTCTGCTTTTCGGTGAGATCGAAGATGGGGCGGAGGAGCTGGTTGAGCTGGTCGGGATCGATGCGCAGCAGCGCCTCTTCCGGCGTGATCAGGCGCTCTTTCACCATGTCGACGGCGATCTTGATGGCAGCAAACGCGGTGCGTTTTCCGACGCGGCACTGCAGCATGTACAGATTCTGATTCTGTATCGTGAACTCGATGTCCATCATGTCGCGGTAGTGCTTCTCGAGCACTTTGCGGATGTTCATGAGCTGCTTGAGCGCTTTCGGATCCTTGTCGGCGAGCTGGTCGATCGGAAGCGGTGTGCGTGTTCCCGCCACCACGTCCTCGCCCTGCGCGTTCATGAGGAATTCACCGTAGAAGTAGTTCTCGCCCGAGGCGGCGTCGCGCGTGAAGGCCACGCCCGTGCCCGATTCCTCGCCCATGTTGCCGAACACCATCGACTGCACGTTCACCGCCGTGCCCCATTCCTCGGGGATGCCGTTGAGCTTGCGGTACACGATGGCGCGCTCGTTCATCCACGACGTGAACACCGCGCCGACGGCGCCCCAGAGCTGCTCCCAGGGATTGTCGGGGAAGTCGCGTCCGGTTTCGCGCTTGATCGCTTCCTTGAACTCGGCCACGAGTTCCTTCAGATCGTCGGCGGTGAGATCGGTGTCGACGGTTGCGCCGCGCGCGTGTTTTTTCGCTTCAAGGATTTCCTCGAAGGGATCGATGTCGTCCTTGGTCTTCGGCTTGAGATCCAGCACCACGTCGCCGTACATCTGCACGAAGCGGCGGTATGAATCGTACGCAAAACGCGCGTTGCCCGAGCGCTCGATGAGGCCCTGCACTGTCACGTCGTTGAGTCCGAGATTGAGGATCGTGTCCATCATGCCCGGCATCGACGCGCGCGCGCCGGAGCGGACGGAGACGAGCAGGGGATTCTTCGGATCGCCGAACTTCGCGCCCATTTCCTTCTCGACACGCTGCAGCGACTTCTCGACCTGCGCCTTCAGTTCCACCGGGTACTTGCGCCCGTGCGCGTAGAAGTAGGTGCACACCTCGGTGGTGATGGTGAAGCCCGCTGGCACAGGCAAGCCGATGTTCACCATCTCGGCGAGATTGGCGCCCTTGCCTCCGAGCAGACCCTTCATATCGGCCTTGCCCTCGGCGCGTCCGCCGCCGAAATAGTACACGTACCGCACGGACTTGCCCGGCTTTGCACCCTTCTCCGCCTTCGACGCCTTGCCCGGCTTCACGCCCTTCTCGGCCTTGGCGACCTTGCCCGCCTTTGCGGCTTTGTCCGGTTTTCCCGCCTTCGCCTTTTTGGCTGCGGGCTTGCTGTCCTTTTTGCTTTTTGCCATCGTGGACTCCGCTTTCTCGTATAAAATTGGGGAAATAGTAGTCTGTTTTATTCGCAATGTCTGTGTAAAATCTTTCCAGCTTTAAAAGATACGGAGAAATCAAAAAGTGAGCAAAAATTCACGAATTTCTCACATACCGAATCCGAATCCGCGACCGCCGTGATTCGGCGGAAAACGAGATCGGACCTGTATTGTGGGAAGGGGCTACACGGGGCATACTACCGGCGATTTCCATTTCAGAGTAGGTGAACTTTTCCGAACATCGTACGGTTTCAAATAGAGTCACTCACAAACTGAAATGCTTGATGTCTTCACGTAGGAAATTCATCGCGCAACTTGGCGCGGGCGCATTGGTACCGTCCATCGTATTTGCGGGCGAACCCGCCGTAAAACGATCGCGGTGGGACATGATTTTCGCCTCGCCCGATACACGACGCGCGCCGCTTCTGCCCGATCCGGCCACATGGAGCAGCGACACCATCACCGCCGCGTGGATCGGCCATTCGACCGTGCTGCTCAATTTTTTCGGCATGTGGATCATCACCGATCCGGTCTTTTCCGACCGTATCGGCGTGCGTATTCTGGGCCAGACCATCGGACCCAAACGGCTTGTCTATCCCGCGCTGCCATTTGAAAAGATCCCGAAACCGGATCTTATCCTGCTTTCACACGCGCACATGGATCACCTCGATATTCCCACGCTCGAGCGTTTCGACCCCGACATCCCCGTCATTATGGCGCGCAACACGGCCGATGTGATCGACGATCTGCAGTTCCGCACCGTGCGTGAACTCGACTGGTGGGGCCGCACCCATGTGGGCGATCTCGAAATCGAAGCCCTGCGTGTGCGGCATTTCGGCTGGCGTTTCCCGTGGGAACAGGACCGCTCGCGCGGCAATCCCGAAGGACGCAGTTACAATGCCTACCTGCTGACACGCAAGGGCCGCTCCGTCGTTTTCGGCGGAGACACCGCGATGCACGAGTACTTCAAATCCGTGGGCACGCGCGGGCTGTCCATCGACCTCGCCATCATGCCCGTCGGCGCCTATGATCCCTGGATCGGCGCGCATTGTAATCCCGAGCAGGCCGTGGAGATGGCCGCACATCTCGGCGCGCGCGCCGTGATGCCCATCCATTGCGGCACCTTTATCCAAAGCGACGAGCCCACCGGCGAACCCATACGTCGTTTTGTCGCCGCCTCCCGCGCCGCCGGACTACAACCCGCCCTTGCCGGCATCGGCGGCACCTGGGCGGCGGAAGGCATTCTTGCCGACGGCGTGAAGGGGTAAAGGCGTAAAGAGGTAAAGGGGAACGGTGAACGGTGAACGGTGAACGGGGAAAGGGGAACGGTGAACGGGTAAAGGCGAAAGGTGAAAGGGGAAAGGGGAACCTAGCGAGCGAGACGTTGATTCGATAGTTCCCAGTCCCCAGTTCCGAGTTCCCAGTCCCCAGTTCCCAGTCCCCAGTTCCGAGTTCCCAGTCCCCAGTTCCCAGTCCCCAGTTCCGAGTTCCCAGTCCCCAGTTCCCAGTCCCCAGTTCCCTGTCTCGTCCTAAAAAAAGTTGACAGAAAAATCGTTCGTGTATCGCTTCGTTATGGATGTTCCAGTGATCGGTTTTCCACGTGTGATCGGTTCGGTGTGGTCGTTTCCGGCATCGAGACGCGTTGGTGGTAGCAGAAGC